>JBBKWS010000083.1:0-10548 GCA_037969075.1 Bdellovibrionales bacterium
AAAATAGAATAGTGACAGGTGTAAAAGTGGCAATCAGTGTTATCCTAGTTTAATATATTATTATATAATATTACCTCCTGCCTTTCTTACGATATCCAATTTATAAAACTATACTTAGGACTATAGCTGATTACAAACTGCTCCCTTATCGTGGATATAATTTTGCTGTATCTCTTTAGACACCCAAGTTTAAATCCCGGACATTTCTGATTTTTAAACCCTATTTTGTTAAATGAAAATTATGATAATGCATATAGATCTCTAAGTGACGCCTTAAGCTTGCTCGACTCTTTGTCGTGCACCAAGTTCTCCTCACTAAGCGATTTACATTTGCCCTAACCATGGCACAAGTATGATTTAGGGAAAACAGAGGGTCATAACCTCCGGCCTTCAACTCTCCTTGTCCCACCACACAACCTTTTCTACCCTTATATTGTTTATACCTAACTTGCAGAAAGTGCTTTCTAACTAATCTCATGTATCTTGGGCACTCATCTGACTCTACTAATACTAAAGTCCTATCTTTTAACCTGTTCAGCACATCATCCATACACTTTGTTCTCTCATCCTTCCTTCGACCATATTTTCTGACCGATCTCTTCGCTAATAAGCCTTTTGAGGGCATCTCGCACACATCAATCCCTAATATCTTTCGACTCCCTCTCTCTACTACAATTGGAATGGATACAGGCTTTAATTTTGTATGCTCAAAACTTTCCATCTCATCAAATTGAACCTCTGCAATATCTAGGCTGTTAATATAGTCTCTATTTTCTACAGCACATAGATTTGATAAAAATACGATCTTCCTGGCTACTGTTTTTAAATTAATCCGTAAAGTTCGGGCTATTCTTCTTTGTGAGCTACAGCTGACATACATTTTATAAATACTTGGATTTAGGCGACGCTTCTTTTGCTTATAATTTATAGAGCAGCTTGCGCTCGAAAAACCACGTTTGCAGCTTTGGCATTGATATCTTTGAATATATTTAGAGTCCGACTTTCTGAAGTAGACACCTCGTTTTACGGACGCCTTTATTTGTGTGCAGTTGTTATTTGGGCATTCTGTATTCATGAGGGTAAGTAATTCAAAAAGTAGACCAATTTTAATTACTTAACAACATCTCTAACTGTGATTATATCCACTATAAGGGAGCAGTTTATAAAAGTTTAATAAATCTTAACAAGATCTCTACAAGTTCTTCAGGCTTATTTTTGTATAGAATTATAAATTACCTGCAATAGGTAGGAGTTCTATATGAAAAAACAAAATCGTAAATCAAAACAAAAAAGTAAAAAACCAGATTACACTGAGATCTTAAATGAAATAATTTTTTGGCTAGGCGGCCCGCAACAAATGAGCGCTGGGCAAGGTAAGAGTAGAAGGCAATTGTTTTTAATAAAACACTAATAAACTAATAAAAGGAGACATTTTATGAGCACAGGAAAGAGTCATACAAATAAGAGTAAAGAGGCTGTGTTTTGTATATTCGATACTCGATTAGGCGTCGAAGATGCGGTTAGCGCTTTGCAAACGGCAGGTTTTAGAGAGTCAGATATATCAGTATTGTTACCTAAAATGGGAGATACAGAACGATTTGCACATGAAAAGAACACAAAAGCGCCAGAAGGCACAACCGTTGGTGCTACAACGGGCGCTGTAATTGGTGGCGGCCTTGGTTGGCTAGCAAGTCTTGGCATGCTTACAATTCCTGGCGTAGGCCCACTTATGGCAGCGGGTCCTATCGTAGCCACACTTGCTGGTATCGGAGTTGGTGGCGCGGCTGGTGGTCTAACAGGTGCTTTAATAGGATTTGGAATTCCAGAATTTGAAGCAAAAAGGTATGAAAGTATTATTAAAGATGGTGGCATCTTGCTTTCTGTCCACGTTGACAATTCAGACTGGAAAGAAAAAGCCGAGACAATACTTGAGAGTATGTCAGCCAGAGACATATCTTGTGTAAAAGAGGTAGCTGCTGCTGAGCGTGATAGAGTGAGTTCTACAAAAGATATTAATATAACGCCAATATTTTAATGAGATTAAATCTATTATTTTGGCTATTAAAGTATGTTGTATAGCATCATAAGAATCGCTCTGTAAGTCTGCGGATTATTTATAGCTATAATAATTAGAGTAAAGAAGTCTACGTAATAAATCTCAAATATAAGCCAGAATAGTAGTCTTTTTGACTCTTATTCTGGCATTTTTACGTGGTATTTTTTCTCTTGCCGACGCTGATCCTTAACGTTTACTATCGTCCCACTAATAACCTTTTAAATACAGTGTTAGGGGGGCCAATGGCTGCAACTTTTGAAATGATAGAAAAGTATGGTGAGCACGAAGAAGTAGTGTATTGTTACGATAAATCAGCAGGGCTAAAGGCAATCATTGCAATTCATAACACAGCGCTAGGACCAGCTCTTGGCGGCACACGCATGTGGAATTATAAAACAGAAGATGAAGCTCTAACAGACGTATTAAGACTATCAAAAGGTATGACCTATAAAGCTTCGGCTGCTGGCTTAAACCTTGGTGGCGGGAAAGCAGTTATTATTGGAGATCCAACAAAGAATAAATCAGAAGCTATGTTTAGAGCATTTGGACAATTTGTAAATTCATTAAACGGTAGATATATTACAGCTGAAGACATAGGAACAACAGTTAAAGATATGGGCCATGTGTTCGCAGAGACCCCGTGGGTAACTGGTATTGCGCCAGCTCTTGGTGGATCAGGTGATCCAAGTCCATTAACTGCCAATGGAGTGCTACATGGGATTAAAGCTACCGTTAAAGAGCAGTTTGGTACTACTGAATTAAAAGGACTTCGTGTTGCAGTACAAGGCTTAGGTAAAGTGGGATCATATTTGATCGATTACTTAAAACAAGAGGGTGCAGAAATAATAGCAGCTGACATTGATAAAGAGCGCTGTAAAGAAATCGAAGCAAAACACAATGCTAAAATTGTAAGTCCTGATGAAATTTTATTTCAAGAGTGTGACGTGCTAGCTCCATGTGCGATGGGTGCAATTTTGAACGATGAAAGTATTCCAAAATTAAAATGTAAAGTGGTAGCGGGCGGAGCAAACAATCAATTGGCAGAAGCAAAACACGGGGACCAATTAAAAGAAATGGGGATTTTGTATGCCCCAGATTATGTAATCAACGCTGGTGGATTAATGAACGTGTTTGTGGAACTTGAGGGCTACTCTATCGAAAGAGCGCTTGAAAGAACAGAAACAATTTTCGATAGCTTGCTTGATATTTATAAGATCTCTAAAAAAGAAGGAATACCAACCTACAAAGCCGCTGATGCATTAGCAGAGCGCAGGTTAGATAGTATTGGTCGACTTCGTCAAAAGCATCCAGGCAATACATCTCGTCAGTTTACATCATTGAAAGTGGCAGACAGGTAATGATAATAAAGGGGCCGCATGGCTCCTTTTTTATTTCTATGTAAGTGAAATTCCGCCATCAAAAGTATGGATGGCACCAGTGGTCCATTTAGATTGAAACAAATTAAAAATCTCGAGGGCAGCTTCGCTAGCGGTCCCAACTCGTCCTAGAGACTGAAGTTTATCGGCCTCAACCTTTTGCCTTTCATTGAAACTATGAATTGGGGTATCAATGATACCCATGTAGATACCATTCACACGAATGGGTGCCCACTCTAGGGCTAATGATTTTACTAGGGATGCTTGCGCAGCTTTAGCGGCTGAATAAATTGAAGTGTTGGGAATTGGCCTTACTGCCAATGTTGAATTAACAAATAAAACAGATGCATCTGGTGTGTTTGTTAATAGTGGGTATAAATCTTGATTTAGTTGGATGGTCGAAAACACATGGGTTTGAAACTCTTTTAAAATATCTTCTGCTGAAAATTCACCGAAGGGCTTTCTAATAACGATGCCAGCGTTATGAATGATGCCGTGAAGCTGTTTTTTTTCTAAAAGTAAGTCTTTAGTGAATGCATGAATAGATTCTTTAGACAGTAAGTCTACTGACACAGGCTTGATATTAGGATGTTTGGCTGCATTATTAAGATTGCGGCCTAAAGCGATCACTTCATAATCGTTATGGGCAAATAAAAGACTTGTTTCAAAACCTATACCTGAAGTGGCACCGGTTACGATAATACGTTTCATAAATTAAGGATTAGCATTTAGATAAAAATCTAGCAAATCATAATAAGAAGAAACTGAGTCTATGTTTTCAGATATCTGTCGTTCTCTCAGGTATTGGCGAGCGGTTCTTCGCATCCATTGAATCTCTTTCATGATTGGTTGATGAACGACATTTGTAAGAACCTGATTATCAACAATAACGGTAATATCACTGTTTTGCCTTAAAATATCAAATAATCGAACCTGATCTAGATAGGTCTGAGAATTAACTTCTACTTTAAAATCAACGCCTGGTTTCAGTAAGAGTAGATTAACTAAGGCCGCATTGTGCTGATGATCATTAGTAAATATATTCTTGAGCTCTAGAGATTCATTTCTCTCGGCTGTAACTACTTTTTGTAAATCAAAAGTAAACCCTACTTTAGGGCTATCCCATAGCGCGTGGCAAAAAGGGCCGGACGCAAAAGATAGAGAAGATAATATAATTCCTAATAGTAGTACCATGCCTTACTCCATGCAAAATCCAGGGCCGGGTTAAATCGATTTAGTTTGATGAGAGGGTGGAAACTAACAGAAAGCGGCAGCATTTGTCAAATTTTGTCAGTCATCTGTCAAATAGTTCGATAGGTTGGAGCTGAGGTAGGCACAACCATTGCTTTATAAGATACCGGAAGGTACGTAAACATGAAATACACTATATTTATATTTTCAATCCTATATATGTGCTTATTATTTTCTAGAGTTTCTGTGGCAAGTGAAAGCTTTCAATATCAACTGGATTCTTGCAATAAGACTTTGGCTACTAAGAACCCTATAGAAGACTACATGGGGCAAGATGTATCTGTTGTTGTGAACGAGCAGGGAATTGTAGCAATTCAGCCAACAAATAATTTTCCTTTGCAACTGATCGGTAGCGAAAGACAGGTTGTTGATACTTTAACTTCTAGATTTTCATATTCAGTAAACTCCCCTGAGAAAAATGCCTTCCAAGTAGAGTTGAATGAAGAGAGCTTAGGGATTAATAAAGATTTTACAAGAGAATCACAAGTTCATGAAATTAATATTCGTGCTGTTGAAGATAGGATTGTGGTAGAGTGGACTCAAGTTGATCTAGAGTGGGATAATTATTTTTCTTGCACATACAAACCCGAAATGATCACAGCAAAGAATTAAGCTGCAAATGGAATAGTTCCGCAATCCACTAAAATATCTTTTAACGCGTCATCAAAAGTATTATATTTTCTACGATCTAAACCTACAAACTGCATTCCATAGCCACTATGTTTAGAGTGTCTTATCACCCTGGCAGATGTTCTTACTTCTCTTGTTTTCAATAGAATATTTAGGTACACAATTGATCCCGGCAGTAATGAGTGATCACAATCAATCAAGCAGCCTGTATTACTGATATCAATGATTTTAGCAGTAATATGCTGATCAGCGGCTCTATCTTTTATAGAGCAATCAATATCTAATTGATATCTGGAGCTGGCAGGGGACAATTCAAAAGAATGCATTACAAATTGTACGTGTGCAGCTTTTACAGCAAAAAAGCAAAGTGAAATTGTTGCGATAAAATAAATGTACGAATTCAACGAAGGGTCAAACACGACCACATTTAGCATGCAGATTCCAGCTAACAGACTAAATATTTTGTAGTAATTTACAACTCGTCGTCGAACGGTTAACAAAGATTCAAATATAAAAGAAGCTCCCAGTAACAAAGTAATCACTAGCATCCATTTATGTGTGGAGGCTAATTGCTTAGCCTGCGATATTGCGCACAAGCTAACAAGTGTTATTACTGTAATTCCTAAAATGTGAATAGAGAGCTTCTTTATTTTTGTCATCGGTGTTTACCTAAGCTGCTCGAGCCTTAAATTGTTGTAATTTCTTGTCAAAGTCTTTTGCTTTGTGGCCTTCACCGGTAATTAAACCTTCTTTGTACCACATAAAATGTTCTTCACAAAAACTAGCTCTTGTATCACGTTTGCTGCAACCTTCTGTGCAACAACGAGTTAATGCCACTACATTATTTACTTCTTTTTTTGGATTCTTACTCATACATGCTCCTTAAAATGTAATAAAGCCCACTTTCTTTTCGGCAGAAACGAGAGGATCTTTAAGACTAGTTTCTGCTTTTAGGACTTTTTCTGTACTAAAGTGAGATCGACGAATGTCTTGTAAGTCATTGATATTTAAAGGCTATTATTAAGTTTGATTTTTTGTCTCAATTTTAGCTGTTATATTCCGATACATAGTTAGAGGTTTAAAGATGAATAAATCTATTTATAGTACGGTATTATTATTCTCATTCTCTATATTAGTTGCAGTGTCTTATCAAAACTGCGGTGACGTGGGCGGGACATCGCCGTTTGATGTTGAAGACATTAAAACAGTTGATGGAAATGGTGCTCAAAATAATGGGAATTACCTGTCTCTACAATTTACAAATAGCCCTACTATTCAAAACAGTGTTTTGACAGCAAATTTTTCGTGTAACTATACACCATTTAGTTACAATTCTCACATTGTAAGTATCACGGTGGCCTCATCATCAGGAAATTATTCGCAGTCATGGACTACTTATTGCTCAGGTTCAAATTTTCAAATTTCAAAGACATTAAATTCTAGCTATATATCTACAAACACACACACAGTAACTGCTGTACTCACTGGGATTGCCAGTAACGGTGAGCCAGTGCCTGGTGGTGCTGGTGCGACAGCTACTGCTAGTATTGGGCAGGGGTTTATATATCCAGCGTCAACTCAAATATTCACGCAGGATTTTTCGAGTCTTGCAGAGGGTGGCAGTCAGTTTAGAGATGTGGTTGCTTTAAACTCAGTGCCGCAAAATTACTATCCCTACACGGCGCTTCGTGGAAAATTAGAGTTTAGAGTAGGGGCTGCAATACCTTTAAGTAATACAAGTGGAATCAGTTATGGAATACTAGAGCTACTCCCATATGAAATTCAGGGGACAGCTTTTCCTGAATATAGTATGGGTGTTTCAAGGTATACGACGCAATCACCTGTGCGAGACTTTCATAGACTCATACAGGGCGGGTTTACTGAGACACCTCAAGAGGTTCCTTTCTCTGGAGCGGATAACAGGACTGCCTTTTTGCCAAATCATACGTATGTTGTCGATTTTGTGATAAGAAAAAATGGTAGTTTTTTTATGAAAATATATGATGTAAGCGCTCCTTCTGTAGCACTTTATCTTACTAATAGGACTGTTAATAATCCATTAGACAATTTTTATTCAGATTTATTTGGTACAAGTCGGATGACTATAAGATTAGGGCAAACTTCATCAGGCACAAGCTATCACTCTGGATTCAGTAGTGTGCGTCTGTATTATAAAGTGTGTGGATACGTAAATAGTTCTTACGATACTACGTGTTCTGAAACAGCATTATAAATAATATGAATTAGTAACTGGATTTTTTAAAAATAGGTGGAAAGATTTATGAAAAGAATATCAATAATTAGCTCTCTACTGTTTACGTTCTTTATAGGAACGGCTGTTTTGTTTCAAAATTGCTCTAAGCCCCTACAGGATGTAAGCGGTGATGGTGGTGGAGATTCTACCTGCGTAGGTAGTGGCTGTGGAACAAGCGGTACTATTGGAGCTATCATATCAACATCCCCGGGTGGTGCTTATGCTAATGAAGTGGATTTAAATAAAAACTATTATGCAAGGTATACTGGGTTCGCTAACGCTAACGATATTTATGCCTGCGCGCAAATATTTACTGGTGCAAATGCAGACTGTCCAAACGAAAACCATAGACCTATTGGGAATGATATAGGCTTTACGTTTACTAACGGTGTTGGGCAAAAAGAAGAGCTAGCTTGTCCATTATCAAATTGCACTATCTTTAGTCATTCTGTTTTTTACGGAAGTAGTTTTCAACTAGAGGTCGCTAACGCTGATTATTCTAAAAAAATTAAGCGAGTGTTCTATGTTCGTCCGCCACACTTGTCTTCAGGATTTAATGAGCAGGCAGTTTGGTACACATTTAATAGTGATGGACGTGATCGAATCATTCATTGGGCTCAAAACAGGCCTGCTGTTAAGAGTTCGACAGGTGACAACCTTCTTAGTACCTATGTAGCAGAGGGAGAGGCGTTTTATTCTAACTGGTTTAATAACACTAGCAAGCCTATACAGATTTGTATTAAATCTTTTTCTACTGCAAACGCACCAGCAGCATCAACATGCGCTAGCGGTGATTGGAACCCACTAGATTTACCGCATACAGTGACTAGTGCTGATGGTAAACATAAATACAATTTTAATGAAGACGGGCTTCCTGCTAATAAGTATGTTGCATTTATCAGAGATGCTAGCACACAAGCTGTATATAATTATGCGACGACAGTAATAGTAGTCGAATAATTACTAGTTTTTTACCCCGTGGGCGCGCGATTCAAAGTAACCCGCGGAACTCATCTCTACAAAAAATGCTTTTTTGCACATTTCATGAATTTCTCCGGCATCGACATAGGTCATGCCTGATCTAATTCCACCACAAAGTTCATTCACTACATCTTTTGTGTGTCCCTTGATATTAATCATGGTTGCTTCACCCTCAGCTGCCATTCCTTCAGGAACGCCTCCGCGCCAAGAGTTTTGCGCGGCCTTTGATGCCATACCACGATATTGCTTTTTACCGCTCTTAATCTCCCCAGGAGATTCTAAGGTTCCGGCTAAAAGAGATCCAAGCATTACAGACTCTGCTCCCGCACACAGGGCTTTAACGATGTCCCCAGAGGTTTTAACACCACCATCTGCAATCAATGGTACATTGTGGGCTTTAGCAATTTCTGCGCAAAGTGCGACTGCAGTAAACTGTGGAACTCCGCAACCTGTGATGATTCTTGTAGTACACATTGAACCTGGCCCAATTCCAACTTTGATAGCGTCAGCGCCTGCTTCAATTAAATCTTGTGCAGCTTCTGGGGTTGCAATATTACCAGCAACAATTTCGACATCTGGAAACGCATTTTTTAAATCTTTCATAGTCTCAAGCATCGCAATCGAATGGCCGTGAGCTATATCTATAGTTAGTACATTTGCTCCTGCAGCAATTAGTGCTTTTGCGCGGTCCATAGATTCAGCGTTTACACCAACACTGGCAGACAAGATGGTGACTCCTGCATCACGGGCCTTCCTCATCTCGGCAACTTGCTGTTCGATCGTCATAAAACGGTGAAGAATGGCTACGCCGCCAAGTTTATGCATCGCTATCATCATTTCGGCTTCTGACACAGTATCCATATTGGCAGCAATGAGAGGGATAGATATTTTATGTTTTTTAGTAAAAGGAGTAGCAAGGCTTGGATCACGACGGGAGCGCATATTTAATTTTTGCGGCACAATCAGCACATCGTCATAAGTCAAAGCTCTAGATCTGTCGGCAATTTGTTGCCATTGAAAACGTAAGGACATAATTACTCCTGAAATTCGGTTTGGGCCCTAGGGAATATAGCAAAGAAATAGCTCCCAATGAATAAATAAATGAAGATATCGATAAAAAATGTGGCTGTAAATACAAAGAAGTGATTGATCACACCTTCAGGTAGCACAGCTGCGATTAGAGCATTACTAACAACTGCAAAGGCTATGTAGATAAGGTAAATAATAAGCAAATTTTTCTTATGTCCCTCAGTCACATTTCTGGATGACTCAAGCGCATCCACATTTCCGGCAGCGTAATCTTTACTAAATAAGACGATAGGGCCAACAAACAGGAGTTTAAAAAACTCTATAAACCCTGGAACTATTAAAAGTAGAGTTTTAAGTAAAATTGGTAGTACGCAACGTAGGTATTCAGCAAATACTTGGCTGAAGTACTTCTTTATGGACCTTAAAGGGTTTTTTAAGCGTTTGTTGAAGTAGAGTCCATAGAGAAGAATAAACAAAAATATTTGCTTAAATATCTGAATTAAATAATCAAGTATTGCTTGGGCTATAAGTGTAACCAAGCGGATTTTATCTATATCTGGGGTTGGATTTTTAAATTGTTCCATTTGTAAGAAAAAAATAAGACTAAACGGGTAGAGTACGATGAATAATAAAAAAACTTCTTTTTGGTAGGTCTTTAAAAACTCAAAATAATGTTTCTTAATCCACTGAAATGAATCACGTAAAGGCATAGGGGCTCCTGTTATTATTCGAACGCCCTAGAGTTCACTATAAAACGGATCGGATGTCAGCTAGTGTTGCTGCTCTTGCTTAGTTTTTGCGCTATAAATACAGGATTTTACTGGTTTTTCGATTTTTTAATGACAAAAAAAACCTAAGCTCGTAGAAAAGACGTTCCGATTTCAAATGTAGGCCCCGGTGGCGAAATTGGTAGACGCACAGGACTTAAAATCCTGGGATCCTTCATCGGATCGTGCCAGTTCAAGTCTGGC
>JBBKWS010000084.1:0-2544 GCA_037969075.1 Bdellovibrionales bacterium
CACCTCAGTGGAGCCCACGAAGGGAGTTGAACCCTCGACCTCACCCTTACCAAGGGTGCACTCTACCACTGAGCTACGTGGGCACTTGGAGCGGAAGACGAGACTCGAACCCGCGACCCTCAGCTTGGAAGGCTGATGCTCTACCAACTGAGCTACTTCCGCATACACACGTCTCACATTTATTATTGAATGCACATCCGCCAATTTTGGTGGAGGGAGTAGGATTCGAACCTACGTAGACATAAGCCAGAAGATTTACAGTCTTCCCCCTTTAGCCACTCGGGCATCCCTCCAAAAATGTTGGAGCTGACGATGGGACTTGAACCCGCGACCTGCTGATTACAAATCAGCTGCTCTACCAACTGAGCTACGCCAGCGCATTTTTGACGGACTAATCCATTCAATAATAAAGGCCGTTTTACTGTAGTGCGGTGGGTAAAGTCAAAGATTTAACTATGGGGTATTAAAAATATTTTTAGAATTTCAAAGTCTTAGCCCGAATTTTGCACAAATCAGCTTTTTGTAAAAAAAATGTATGTTTTATAGGCCTTTTTGACGAACAAATTCGCTCATGATCATAGCAGCCGCAACTGAGACATTATAACTAGCATATTGATTTATTTGAGGAATTTTTAATAGAATATCTGAAGCGTCTAAAGTTGATTTTTTTAAGCCACTTTCTTCGGCACCTAAAACCAAAGCAACTTTATTAGGCATCTCTTCTTCCCAAATTGTTTTTTCGGCCTGCTCTGAAAGTCCATAAATCCAAAAACCCATCTCTTTTAATTCTTTTATGGGGTCAACCAGTTGGGATACAAACTCCATCGGAACATGCTCAACTCCACCTGCAGCCACCTTACATACAGCAGGCGTTAATCCAACCGATCTATTCTTTAAAGTAATGATGCCATCCATTTTTAAAAGCCACGCAGTCCGAATAATGGCTCCTAGATTATGGGGATCCTCAAGACCATCTAACAGTAGCAGTCTTGCTGTATCTGCTTTTTCTAAATGTTTCCAACTGAGCTCTGGTGTTTCATCAACCTCAAGTATAATTCCCTGATTGTTTTCGTACATCTTAGATAAAACTGCTCCGCCAACTTTTTCAATACTCTTAGTGTATTTAGACACCTCATCAAAAATATGACTTAGATCTTTGTTTTCAGAGTAATTATGTCTGATCCACACCTTTTTAATATGGCGTGGACGGACTTGAATTACTTCGCGGCAAGCATGAATACCAGGTACTTTTCTCATGGACCTGGTATAACACAGGAAACAAATAGCGCTAGTTTTTTTGTCAACTATGGAAATTTTCTTAAGTCCTCAATACTTACGCCAAAACTATTATACGGATGAGAGTTTTTACGAGCTTCTATAGCCTCTCGAAGTTTTGATGAAGCTTGTACAGGTAGAGGTAAAAAGTACGGTGAATCAGAATTTTCTTTGATAGAAAATGAGCCCGAATCTAGTTGTACAGTTACATCTGTAAACCGATGACCTCTGTACATGCTAGCGTTCACCGGACCATGATTCAGGCTAACCAAGCCAAGAACATCCATCCAAAGTACCTTTTGCACATCTATATATATTTCTACAGATTCTTTAGGAAGTAGATGCAACTTATTGTTACCAATAGTAACTTTAGAAAACCGAATTTGTTCATTTACTAAAAAAATCTCCTTGGTTTTACCGCCGGCACCATAATCTTCTATTTGTGTTTGAATTTTGTTGGTATCAACAGCAAGTTCGTAAGTTTTGTCACTAGTATTAGTAACCGTGAATGTATAGAAGTGGTTATTACCAGTCGTACCGTTTTCTGAAGGGTAGAAAGGTGCAAAATATGTATTTGTAACGTTAATATCATCAACTTTAAAAATAATTATCTCACTTATATTTAAATCTTCTTTATAGGTCGATAACAAACGGCAGGACTTAGCCATCGATAAATCTGCTCCACTAATTGTAATAGAGTCCATACTATCCTTTGATAGTAATGAGGTATGCATCACTTCACCTGTTTGGTTTCTACAGACTAAATCCATGGTATCAACCTTTAGTAGGTTTCTAGTCTTTAAATGTGCGCTAAAATCTGTAGGAGAAATATAGATTCTACTGCTAACAAGCTCAGGGAATACTCTAAAGTCAGTTGTACTATCCATCAAAACGCTAACCATTTTGACTATACTTATATCTGAGCCCTCGTTGCTCCAGCCTGTAACAATATATTCGCAGTTAATTTGGTCTGTGTCTTCTAGTAATATCTCTTCTGGTATAGTTTCAAAAACTCGAAACTGTGCTCTTGAAAACGAAGTGGTTTTTTGAATTTTTTGTTTTTTATTATCGTAGCAAATCACATGAACATCCACTTTTTTAAGGCCGTTCATGTTGTATGACTTTAACGTATCTTTATCCCAATTTGGAAATAAATCTTTGCCTTGATAAGTGATTATATAATCATTTAGTTTTAAATTTGAATTGCCAAAAGAACTTAACTGTTGCTGATCAATTGTGTGATCATAGACTCGTAGATTAAAATCAAAG
>JBBKWS010000085.1:0-3805 GCA_037969075.1 Bdellovibrionales bacterium
GTGAGAAATCCGAAACTAGTAATACCAATCGGGTATTCAATATCTCCATATTCAAAAATAGCTGGTCCACCACTATCCCCACTACAAGATGTCTGTTCACCATTTTCTCCATCGAAAAAACACATCATCTGATTTGCTTTATAATCGGGACCAATTATAGCAGCACAATCACTGTCACTATAAAGCTCTACATCTGCTATTTGCAGAACATCTGGTGGTGTGAACTCATTAAGTGGATCGCCATTTTCATCATACTCTTCAACGACTGTGTTACCCCATCCCAGCAAGTAAATAGGATCCACCGAGCCATGATCAACTGCATTTTGATCAATTAAATTCATTAACTCGGAAGATGGCAAAGGGTAAGGATTGATATTGGGACTTGTAGTTGTGCGGATCAAGGCAATGTCGTTTTCAAAAGTTACAGAACTATAGTTTGGATGTATACGAACGTTTGTTGTATTTATAGAAACACTGAACCCTTGTGTAGAATTAAAGTCTTCTACATAAGCTAAGCTTGGAACCATCTTTAATCCCACTAAAGTTTCACCTGGTAGCGTACTTACACAATGTGCCGCAGTTAAAAACCAACGGTTACCAATATAAAATGAAGCGCAATTAAAGCGGTAATTGAACTCTGCATCGGTTGTTCTGATTTCAAGCTGCATTAAAGCTGAGTTATAATCAGTTGCGCTAACATCTTTACCACCAATAATTTGATGGACTTTAGGAGCACACTTAAGATTTGATGCAAGTTCAGAGAAGCCTGAGATACTCTCTATTTTTCCACAATTCTGATAAGACATAACAAGTAATAATAGAAGAAGGCTTAAAATGTAACGTTTCATTTTTATATAATCGGCCCTTTTTATCTAAAACTTGATTCATGAGTTCGATAGATTGTTTCAAAATGATACATTTGATGAGTCAATCTTACTTAGATTGCTCCCTATATACCATTTGAGAAATGTTTGAAATATACGAAACTAGATCAGGAAATCCGCCCACCCCTCGGGTCATAATGCACAAGAGATAAGGTCTATTAGGGTAATATATAATACCACAATCATGGAACTGATAGACTTCTCCTGATTTACGTTCTCCAAATTTGTGACTAATATTTATGTCGCTAGGCAGTCCTTGGTTAAGCCCAGCCATGAAGGTGACAAAAGATAAATTCTCTAACGCTAAATTAGAATACTTTTTTTCTAAAAAGGTTGCGTTAAACAAAACTCTAAATATCGATGCATAGTTCTTAACAGAGATTTTAGATTCTCCGTTACTAACCTCCAAAATAACGCCTATCTCTTTTAATAACTGAACCATATCAAATGGAAATTCTTTAAAGAGTACGCCAGCAGACGCATTGTCAGAGTATACAATCATGCGGTAAACCAAATCTTTTACTGCATATTCATTGTTGGGTACCAGGTTATGAGCAGGATTAATATTTGGTGTTACACTTTGAATGTCATGCGACTTAGGATCGTATTTGATTTTTGTACTTAATATATTTTCGTTTTCTTGAGCTAGTTTATAAATGCCTATCATCAGAGGGACCTTTAAGAGACTTGCCGTGGTAAACAGAAAGTCTTCGCCAATTCCAAAAGTCGGGCCGTTATTGAGGTCTCTATAGTAGACAGAGATTTGTTCTACTTTCTTACTTTGCTCTAAATCTAAAATATAATTTTTAAGCTTTGATTCGAGCTGGACAATGTTAGCTGGTTTATTTATTTCTGTTTGGCAATCAATCAATGGATTGATAAATTGTTTTTGTCCTAGATGTAGTTCTTTGCTGTTAGAGGTATTTGCTTGAAAACGATATCCAATAAGCGTAGCTCCTACTCCTATGAAAAATGAAACTATGGCTACAGAGTACTTTTTATAATTCATCTTTTAGATATTAACATTAAGATTTAGACAAGAAAGATAAAGTTAGAGATATGGACCTTTTTATAAGGAATTATTAGCTTAGCAAAAAACTTATTTAACCACACAGGCACTCCCGCCACAAATATCAGTGGTATTAACACAATTAGTATCATATCTCCAGTGCCCACCAGTTTGATATACACCACCTGTATTTACGCAAGCTCCGGCCCAAGTACGAGAAGAATAGGTATAAAAATTAACAAACATTCCTGAATCCTCACAAATTGATATATTATTGCCTGTACCTGTTCTAAAGCGACGCGCTCCTGCTCCAGCGATCCCATATGCATTCCCTGTACAATTACTATTACTAAAATACACTGTAGCCGTGGCGACTGTAGAGCAAGCCCCTGCAGGAAGTTGACTGACAGCACCTGTTGTAACATCCGCATAAGTTGCAGCGTAGCAAGATTCAACATCAGCCGAACTTGCTTTAAGAAAATTACCTAAGACTGTAGTACCATCTGATTTATAAACCTTTAGCTGTGCCTGGATATCAGGGCATAAAAAGACTATGATAAGCAGAAAATACTTATTTAACCACACAGGCACTCCCGCCACAAATATCAGTGGTATTAACACAATTAGTATCAAATCTATAGTAAGATCCCGTTTGATAAACGCCACCGGTATTAACACAAGCCCCAGCCCAGGTTCTATATGAATATGTCCAAAAGTTAGTAAAGGCACCCGAGTTATCACATATAGAAATATTATTACCTGTACCGGTCCTAAAGCGAAGAGGAGATGCGAAATTAGGAATCCAATTGGTGCCTCCGCAATTACTATTTGAAAAATATACTGTTGCTGTAGTGACAGCGGAACAGGCACCCGCAGGAATTTGACTAACAGCACCTGTTGTAACATCCGCATAAGTAATACCATAACATGCACTTGCATCTGTTGACGTTGGCCCCAAATGATTTCCAAGAACAGTTGTACCATCCGACTTATAAACTTTTAAACCACCAGCCTTAGAATCTACGTAGGCTTTTGTAGCCACATCTTGTGCCGCTGTAGGATCAGCTGTATTTGAAATACGTGCTCCGTTATAGTTTTTAACTTCTCCAGCAGACATAAACTGAAACCCAGACCCATATGTTTGTGAATAAATACCCGTTTGCCCATACACGCGGACCCAACCACCAGCCACATCACGAATCACGCCGGCTGAACTTGAAATACTACCGTTCACTGTCAAAGAGCCAGTCATTGTATCGCCAGCCTTATTGACATATCTGGCATCAACACTTGTTAAGTTTAAATCAGTCGTAGTAATTGTGCCGTTTGCAATATCACTCGTTGTAACTGTGCCATCTAAAATATCAGTGCCTGTTACAGTACCATTTAAAATCATTGCTGATGTTACACCGCTGGTTGGGATACTAAATGTTGTGCCCGTTAAATTTAAACCTGAACCTGCAGTATAAGTTGTATTTAAATCTGTATCAGCGGCACACACCCATGCCGTACCATTCCATGATGAATACTGCCCAGTACTACATACTGCTGCTGCTACTACACCATTCGTACCTGCATTGTTGCGCATTAAAAATGTATTATTAGTCACTAATGCCAAATCTGCACCTGTTATTGTACCGTCTAATATTTTAGCTGAAGTTACTGCACCATTTGCAAGATCTCCTACCAATATCGTGCCGTCTAATATCTTGGCACTTGTAACTGCGTTGCCTGCAATTGTTGGATTTGGATATGAGCCTGTTAAATCTCCACCCGCTGAACCTGTTGGTGCTGAACCAGTGACTGTTAAAGTACCACCAGCAGCTGATAAACCAGATCCTATTGTTATCTCTTCAACAACACCTGTACTTGCAGTATATCTACCCAATATTTTATTCATAGTTACATCTTG
>JBBKWS010000086.1:0-8797 GCA_037969075.1 Bdellovibrionales bacterium
CAACAGTTAAATGCTGATTGAACTTGGCACTTTCTTTGCCTTAGTCTTTTTTGATTTTTCATTAAAGATTCCTGGAGGTAATCACGATGGATGTTCTAGATACGATTAAAAAATTTCAAAATGTAGGCTTCAGTAGAGAGCAATCTGAAGTTCAGGTGATAGCGATGACAGACATGAAAAAGGGACTTGCCACAACTAACGATATTGTTGATGTTAGGAAAGAAGTTACTGATGCCAGGAAAGACATTGTTGTTGTAAGGAATGATATCGTAGTTATTAAAAAAGATATCGTTTTTATGAAAGAGGATATTTCATCTATGAAAGAAGATATTGGGGCGCTTAAAGGTGACATTAAAGATCTTAAAAGTGAAGTGCGATTCATTAGAGGAGACATAAGCAACATAAAAAGTGGTATGCGCGATATGGAATTTAGA
Organism: Bdellovibrionales bacterium; assembly: GCA_037969075.1. GTDB lineage: Bacteria > Bdellovibrionota > Bdellovibrionia > Bdellovibrionales > UBA840 > JAGRAL01. The sequence continues at coordinate 435 of JBBKWS010000086.1, forward strand.
GTAACGGATAAGTTAGATTATAAGATTGATGGAGTAAATCAAAGAATCGACCTGATGCCTCTTAAAATGACCCTATATTTTATCGGTGTGATCATTGCTTTTTTAAGCCTGCAGTCGTTTTGGCCAGTAATAATGAGCTGGTTACCTCATATTAAATAAAACAGAGTCTTTATTGACAAAAATACCTTTATTACCATATTAAAAGTACTAGTTTATGAACTTTTTTGTTAAACCTAAGTGCTTAAAATAATTAGGTTTTATTTTTTTGGGAATATGCATGCAAATCGATTATTACGAAATTTTAGGCGTTCAGAAGAATGCAGACCATACTGTTATAAAAAAAGCCTATAGAGTCCTGGCTATGCAGTTTCATCCTGATAAAAATCCGGGCAATAAAGAAGCAGAAGATAAGTTTAAAAAAGCAGCTGAAGCCTATGACGTTTTAGGAAATGCCGAAAAAAGAAAGCTATATGATCAATACGGTCATGCTGCCTTTAAAGGCAATAGTGGTGGTCCGCAGTTTCAAGATATGGAAGATATTTTCTCCTCATTTGGAGATATCTTTGGAGAATTTTTTGGTGGCGGCGGCGGAAGACGCACTAAAAATCGCAATGGCCCAAGACAAGGGGCACATCTACGCTACCTTCTTGAAATTGAATTAAAAGATGTAGTTGAGGGTTTAGAGAGACAAATCGAGTTTGACGCTAATGTTGCTTGCTCGACTTGCCATGGAAGTGGAGCTGAAACGGGTTACTCTCCAGAGACCTGTGAAACATGTAACGGTATGGGGCAAGTGATTCGTGCTCAAGGCTTTTTCTCTGTATCCACCTCTTGTCCAACATGCGGCGGAGCAGGAAAAATTATTAAAAAGCCATGCAAAAAATGTAAGGGCACAGCAAGAGAAGCGAAGAAAAGAAAAATACAAGTAAAAATTCCGCCAGGAGTTGATACTGGCACAAGGCTTAGAGTGACAGGAGAAGGCGAGGGTGGTTTTAACGGTGGGCCTGCCGGAGATCTTTACGTTGAGGTCTTTGTAAAACCTAGCGAGCAATTTGCTCGTGAAGAAAATGATTTGATTGGTGAAGTGAAGGTTTCTTACGTACAGGCCATTTTAGGTACAACGATCATGGTGGATACGTTTAGAGGCCCCGAAAAAGTAGAGGTTGCAGCTGGCACACAGCCTGGCGATTTAGTAACCCTTAGAGGAAAAGGCATACCAAGTCTTCGTGGCTATGGTCGTGGAGACATGATTTTTAGAGTTATCGTCGAAATTCCTAAAAAATTAAAAGCAGAAGAAGAAAAGGCTTTAAAGCAAATAGCTGAGTCTAGGGGCGAAGAAGTGAGTAAAGGAGCCATTACAGGCTTCTTTAGTAAAATAAAAGATGATCTAACGAGACAATAGTCTCTTGACGAATTTAAAATAGAACACATATTAGAATTATAAGGAGTGAAACATGGGCAAAATTATAGGTATAGATTTAGGAACAACAAACTCTGTTGTAGCCGTAATGGAAAATGGAGAGCCTAAGATTTTAACAAACGAAGAAGGCGCACGTACTACGCCATCTGTTGTAGCATTTACAAAAGACGGTTCAAAACTAGTAGGCCAAGTGGCTAAAAGACAAGCTGTAACAAATCCAGAGAACACAATTTACTCTGCGAAGCGTTTTGTCGGCCGTAATTTTAGTGAAGTTGAAAATGAGACAAAAATAATTCCATACAAAGTTATAAACAAAAACTCACAGCCAGCCTTTGAAGCGGCAGGTGAAGTTTATACACCAGAGCAAATCTCTGCGATGATTTTACAGAAACTAAAAAAGACTGCCGAAGACTATCTTGGCACCGAAGTAACAGAAGCGGTTATTACTGTTCCTGCGTACTTTAATGATTCGCAAAGACAAGCAACAAAAGATGCGGGTAAAATTGCTGGTCTTGATGTTAAGAGAATTATCAATGAGCCAACAGCTGCAGCTCTAGCGTACGGACTAGATAAAAAGAAAGATCAGAAGATTGCTATTTTTGACTTTGGTGGTGGTACATTTGATATTTCCATTTTAGAAGTCGGTGATGGTGTTGTCGAAGTAAAATCAACCAATGGAGATACTCATTTGGGTGGTGATGATTTCGATACGGCAATTTTACAATGGCTAATTGAGGAATTCAAAAAAGAGCAAGGCATCGACTTAGGAACTGATAAAATGGCTCTTCAGCGTTTAAAAGAAGCGTCTGAAAAAGCTAAGATTGAACTGTCCAGCACAATGGAAACAGAAATCAATTTACCGTTCGTAACGGCGGATGCAACGGGACCTAAGCATTTACAAGTTAAGTTAACCAGATCTAAGTTCAATCAACTAACAGAAGATTTAGTAAAAAGAGCTCTAGAACCGTGTAAAAAAGCACTTAAAGATGCTGGTTTGACTACGTCACAAATTGATGAAGTTGTTTTGGTGGGTGGGTCTACTCGTATTCCATCAATCCAAGATACAGTGAAATCTTTTTTTGGAAAAGAGCCAAACCGCTCAGTAAACCCCGATGAAGTAGTGGCAATTGGTGCCGCAGTTCAAGGTGGTGTTTTAGGTGGGGAAGTTAAAGATGTACTTTTATTAGATGTAACACCTCTATCTTTAGGTATTGAAACTATGGGTGGTATTTCAACTAAGTTGATCGAACGCAACACAACCATTCCGTGCCGTAAGTCACAAGTATTCTCTACAGCAACAGATTCTCAGCCAAGTGTTGATATCAATGTTGTGCAAGGTGAAAGAGAGCTAGCTCGTGACAACAAAGGTTTAGGCAGATTTGAATTAGTGGGTATTCCTTCGGCTCCACGTGGTGTTCCTCAGGTTGAAGTTACTTTTGATATAGATGCCAATGGTATTTTACACGTAAGTGCTAAAGATCTTGGAACAGGTAAAGAGCAAAGCATTAAGATTACTGCGAAGTCTGGTTTAAGTGATGCAGAGATCGAGCAAATGGTTCGTGATGCAGAGACAAATGCAGAAACAGATAAAAAGAAGAGAGAAGAAATCACTCTTAGAAATAATCTGGATCAACTTGTTTACACTACAGAGAAGACTTTAAAGGATCATGCTAAGGATTTACCAGAAGCAGAAGTAGCTCAAGTTAAAGAGCCACTTGCAGAAGCTAAGAAGTCGCTAGAAGGTAGTGACCTTGCTGCCATGCAATCGGCGTATGAGAGACTTACAAATGCTTCTCACCAGCTGAGTACTGCTTTATACCAAAAGCAAAGCCAAGCCTCTGGCGGTGAGTCTGAAGACGCAGGATCTACACAAGGAGCCTCAACTGAGAAAAAAGACGAGGATGTAATCGACGCTGACTATAAAGATGTAAATTAAGCACTTTATTAAAGTTTAGATTTAAATCATTAAAATAAGCCCGCTTTCGCGGGCTTATTAATTTATACCTACCAGCGTTAGCTAACTTGATTCAAAAATGACGAAAGCCAAAAACTATGACATAAGTATTTATCTTTTTAAAGGAGATACATGTGTCATATATAATAACAGTGTTCGTTGCATCTGCCCTATCATTTTCTGCGCCTAAAATTGAAGTACAGGGGCACCGAGGAGCTAGAGCCATCGTTCCAGAAAACACACTTGCTGCCATGGACTACGCGCTTGAAGTGGGAGTCGACACTCTTGAATTAGACTTAGGAGTGACAAAAGACAATGTTTTAGTTTTAGGACACGATCCGATGATTAATACAGACTTATGCGTTGATCGTGCTGGCAAGCCTGTAACTAAAGAAATAGCTATTCATTCACTGACGTTAAAAGAATTAAAAGAATATAATTGCGCCTCTATTAAAAACCCAAGATTTCCTAAGCAAACGCCTGATAAAACGCAAAAAATTGCTACCTTAAAGGAAGTGTTTGAATTAGTGAAAAACTCAAAACATGCATCTGCTAAAAAAGTTGAATTTAATATAGAAACAAAGTTAGTTCCTGGTATTCCGCAGCTATCTATAGACCCAAGAAGCTTTGCTAAAAGTATTATAGATCTGGCCACTAAATATGAAGTGCTTGATCGGGTAACGATTCAGTCTTTTGATCATAGATCACTACGTGAGGCCAAAAAAATAAACCCAAAAGTAAAAGTGGCGGCATTGTTTGAAGGAACATACCCCTCTGATTTACTCTCAACGCTTAAAGCAATTCCTGCCGATGTGTTTTCGCCCAATCAATTTTGGTTTACTAAAGCAGATGTAGACACATTAAGAAGCGCAGGCGTTCGCACAATTCCTTGGACTGCTAATAGTGTTAGGGAGTGGGATTCGTTAATCGCTAAGGGTGTTGATGGGATTATTACAGATGATCCAAAGGCATTGATTGAATATTTAAAATCTAAAAAAATGCGCTAAATACTTTTTTCTAAAAGGCAAACGGTGACAGTGGCATTCTTGGTTTCAAGATTGCCTACTTTTTTAAAACCTAATTTTTTATGAAACGCTAAGGACTCAGGGTTAGGCGGATTTATATTTACTTCACAAGTGATTAAGTTAGTTGTGTGTTTAGTCGATTTTGTAAGGTCATCATATAAAAATCTACCATAACCTTTTCCAATATGTTTTTTAGAGATGGCAATCCGGTCTACATAAATAAATGAATCATAATTCTTTTTGAACCATAAAAAGTTTTCGCTTTTGTAATCGGTGGTTGGGAGCATGGCGACCATAAAGCCAAAGACCTTTTGGTCGACTTCTACCACGCGAAAGTGGTGGGCGAGTTCGAGGTATTTTTTAAACCAATCCATATCGACTTGTCCGACATGCGGAACATTATCTTGGTTAATAGTATAGATGGCAGTTAAATCATTGGCTGTGGCGTTTCTTATAATCATATTGGCTTTTTAGCAAAGATGGTTGGCACGTTCAATCTATATAAGGCCTTCGTAGTAATAGGTGCCAGCACCTCAGGCGCCGTCCATGAGTTTAGAGCTCACGACAGCTTCTTAAGCCCGGTAACTAAAAGAGTTTTATTAGAAGCACTAAAATCTGAACTAAATAATATAAAATTACCACGATCAGCTTTAATAACTCTAAGTATTTCCGATAAGAACAATAACTGTTTTTGTTCATATGGCCTCCATCTCTGGATGCTCTTCCTTAAACCTCAAATTTACTTGGGGTGCTGGCAGGGGTCTCTAGAGCAATGTTGAGGCCATAGTTTTTTTGTACTTAAATCCTTTACAACAGAAAGCATTGTCCGATTTTCGTTTTGCTTATTCGGTAAATGGAATTTTTGTGAATGAAAGATAACGCATAGCTTCGCTGACACCGAGTCATCACTAAGCCACTTGACGGTCCAATTCAGCCAGGCCTCAATGCCATAAAACATTCGCAAAAAAAAGGGCCGTAACCCGAATTAGTTACAGCCCCAAAAGGAGAAAAATGAAAACAACTAACATCACCGAACTTACTGAACCAGGTAACAACCCATTAACCTAGGACTTGCAACGTTCGTAAAAACTCAAAATACAGATCTTCGAACTCTAACCAAAGCTGCCTGCGGGCTTCTGGATCAAACTCTTCCTTGAGTTTGATTTGTATGGCTTTCATACGACTCTTAATATGAATTAAACCTTCCATGGTTTTGCCCTTCTAGATGTAATGGCCGTCCTTGGCTTCGTTCTTGGGTCTTCATCCTTGAAAACCGTCTACATAGATTAGACCACAAGGACCAAAGATGGGTTAAAAATACATTCATCGAATGTTTTTATGGTTAGTATGTAGATTACTTATTGAAGTCTAAGGTATTGAAATTATGGAATTTCGTTCTTTAAAACGATGTCTAAACGACGATTTTTAGCCTGATTCTTTGTATTAGAATTCTCAAAAATTGGTCTAGTGTCAGCTTGCCCCATGGTACTAAATTTCTTTGCATCTAGTTTGCCTAATTTCATCATCGCTAATGCTACCGTGACAGCACGTGCTGACGTTAGGTCCCACTGTGATCTGTAGGCCGTAGTTTTTAACTGCTGATTATCACTGTGTCCAGATACAACGATGTATTTATTTAATCTGCTTACTTCTTTAGTGATTTTAGTTAGAGTCGGTAAAAATTCTTTTTGTAGAGAAGCTTGTTCTGCAGTAAAAACAGCGTCAGCTGATAATCTAATAATAATATCTTTACCATCATTTAGTACTTCCACATTTTTCTCTGATTTTAGCGCATTTAAAACTTCATCCGTTTCAGCATCAATCATAGCAAGTGTAGCTGATCCGCTGGCAGGAACTGGTTTTGCCGGAGCTTGTGCAAATTGTTGATTCACTATTTTTTCATTCATCGGGGAGCGCTCTTCTACGTAGGTGTTGTGAATCCCAAATGCATTTCTCATAGAGCCAGAGGCATCTTGAAACTTCTCTCTTTTAGGTTCTGACATGGATAATAGCATTATAAAAAAGCAAAGTAGGATAGACATCATATCAGCAAAAGTAACAATCCAAACTGGTGCGCCAGCTGGAATTAGACTTTTCTTTTTATCTTTTGCTGCGCTCATGTTTAAGAAACCTTTTCTGTCTTAGTTTTATCTTCAGGTGTTCCATAATCTGGGCTTAGTCGTCTGTTTTTTGGTAAGTAGTTTTGTAACACATCTTTCATAATTGTAGGGTGGACGCCTGAGGAGATGCATTCAATGGCATCAATCACTAACGCTTGTTGATGATCTTCTTCAGCACTCCTCAAGGTTAATTTGTCTGCAATCGGAGTTGCGATTACATTGGCAATGATAGCTCCGTAAAGGGTAGTTAGAATAGCTACGGCCATTGCTGGTCCGATGGCGTCTGGATTAGACATTTGCGAAAGCATTTGTACTAAACCAATAAGTGTTCCTATCATTCCAAGTGCTGGGGCAACATCTGCGAAGGCTCTAAATATTTTAATAGCAGACTCATGTCGTAACTGAGTAAGCGCGCGCTCCTTTTCTAGATTTGCTTTAACCACTTGTATGTCTAGGCCATCAACAAGCATGTAGGTGCCTTTAGCTAAAAAAGAATTATAAACAGGAACGCTTTCAAGTGCTAGTACTCCATGTTTTCTTACGGCCATAGAAAGATTAAATGCTGTAGTGATAATATCTTGCAACGGTTCTAATTTAAAAAAGAAAGCCTTTAGTGCGCTCTTAAACGCAACAGGAACTTGCTGCAAACTAAATTTTGCGAACACAACAAAGAATGACCCACCAATAACGATAAGAATAGATGGAACATTAAGAAAAATAAGAAAATTGCCATCCAGTAATATGGCGTAGGTCATCACAAAAAAAGCACCTACTAATCCAATGACCGTTGCTATATCCATGAACTCTTCCTTTATAAAAGTTTACATGTATTAGATCGGCAGATTAGCTCATATTTTGAACTCTTACAGAGAGAAACTAGACTATTGAGTCTCCTCTAAAGAGAGGAGGTTTACGCTAAGTTTATTATTATGCAAATTACTATAAGTAAGAAAAATACTGGCATATGCCTCCTGTACAAGGAGCTTTATAAACCAAACTTAGGGCTAGTGGGTAATAAGTTTTTTTGATTCTCGTAATAAGCAATCTAGCCTCTGACGTACAGCGTTTTATGGCAATAATTTTACGGTCTCAAAAGTGTTTTCTACAAAATCGCGCTATTTACACCTTAGTAAAGCTATATTTTTTTAAATTTTTCTGTTAGTTTTCTATCTATGCAAAATAAAATAAAAGCCTTTGTCACTGATGTTGATGGTGTATGGACTGATGGTTCTATTTGGTTGGGTGACAACGGGCAATGGCGCAGACATTTTTATATTCATGATGGCCTAGGACTGCTGCAGCTACAAAAAGCTGGTTTTAAAGTAGGTGTGATCTCTGGCTCTAAAACAGAAGATATCGAGGCCAGGTGCAAGGTTTTAAAAATAGAAGACTATCATTTAGGCGTGGGCGATAAGAAACCAGTGTTTTTAGATTTACTTAAAAAGTGGAATTTGAAACCTGAAGAAGTTGCCTACGTAGGCGATGATATTATCGACACAGAGGTGTTAGACATTGTCGGATTAGCATACACAGTACCCAACGCACACAAATCACTTTTAGAAAACAAAGCATATAAACAGACAAAGCTCGCGGGTGGACAGGGTGCTGTTCGAGAAATCTGCGATCAACTACTAGAAAACAAAATATAGGAGCTTCATGTTACACTTTAAGTCCTTAGAGAATACAGTTGAGTTAAAAGAGGGTAAACACAGCGTGAGTTGGGGGAGTGCTAAGACATGGGCTCTGTTTGCAGGGCCAGACATCATTGAAGATGAAGGAATGGTTTTAGAAGTAGGGCATGAAATGAAGCGCCTAACTGAAAAATACGGGATCAAATGGATCTT
>JBBKWS010000087.1:0-37929 GCA_037969075.1 Bdellovibrionales bacterium
GGCGTTAAACCTAATGCTCAATTTACAAAGTCATCTAAGGGCTATTGGGTTCCAAAAGATACGATCACGCAAGAGATGGTTGCTATATATGCTCATATGGAGAGATTAAAGGAATTAGATCAAGAGATAGGAATCGATATCTTACTTTCTTGGCCTCGAAAAATCGGGGTTGAAACTATAGCCAATGACGGTCATACAAAAAAAAGAATCTATGAAAATGCGATGTACATTAGTCAACAAGATGTAATGTTATTTTTTCCTTATAGAGTTCAAAATTTACCTGTTTCACTTAATGCCGGAATCATAGCTCATGAACATTTCCACGCCATCTTTCAAAGAATTTTATTAGATCCATTAGGTTTAAAAGTAGATATTGAAGAGCTTTATAGAGGATATAGCACTAAGCCGCAATCTCAGGAAGAAATCACAAAAAAAGAAGTGGCTGCAAATAACCTTTTTATCCTTAGAGGTCTTAATGAGGGGTTAGCGGATGTATGGGGCTCGATCTATACTGGGCAATCAGATTATATTAGTCAGACTTTATCTACATTAACCAGAAGCACCAGCCCTAGCCAATTGAGCGATGTACGAGCATTGCAAAGCTATGTACCATTTATGCGTGCAACTAGTTCGCCACAGAGCTTAGAATCATCAGCCTATACTCTGGGGACGCAATATGCCAGGTTGATGAGAAAAGCTATGGGTGAAGAGAAGCTGTCTTCTTCTAAAATGGGACAAGCTATATTTGTTATTGAGAAACTTACTAAGCTTAGAGATATACTTATCGATAGTTTTGAATCAAAGATTCCATCAGAAGTTTTGATTCATGCAATTTATAAAAAAGAAGAATTGAATAAAGAAAACTGTGAATGGATTCATCCTTTGGTGGCGGAATCTAAGTCAGAATACGATGTTACCTGCAATGAGCTTGCTCTTAAATGAAGTACTTCTTATTACTTTTTTTGTTTAGTGTAAGTAGCCAAGCTCAAGTTTTTGTGGGGTATTCCTATGCTCCTAGATTAGAGGACTCTACTTCTGGACAAGAAACTAAATTTGAAGCTAGAAATTTATTTTATACAGGATACTCAAAAGATGATTGGCGTGTACAACTGCAATATTCGACTGAATCAGAGGGCACGGTAAATGGATCTAGTTCTATAGATACTAAGTCGTACGAGATTATAGGGTGGGGTAAATACTTACTTCCACTGAATGCGGCTTATGACATAAAATATTATGTTGGTGGTGGTTTAGGTCTTACCTGGGATAAGGTAGACACAACGCTGGGTGCGCAGAAAATCAAAGATACTTCTGACCGTGAAATAGTATTAGGCGTTATCTTTGAAGGTTTAAAGTTTGTTTTACCGCAATTATCAGTTGGCTCAGATTTAAAGGTAATTTACTCACAGTATTACTCTAAGCGGCCCACTTTTGAGCTAGGTCTTAATATCGCCTATTATTTTTAGTTTACAAAAAATGCTGAAGTGTTTACGCTTAAGTATATGATACACTTATTATTACTCCTTTCATTTGCCGCCACAACAACTTCAGCAATAGATCCATTGTCACTAGCTCTTAGTAAAAATGTTATGGATTTAAACTACTATTTAAAGAATTTAGGAGCGGATCAAACGCTTGAGACTTTAGATACGCAAGATCAAGGAAAGCCAGATACATTTATTATTTTTAAAACAGTTGATAGTAATAAAGTGCTGCTAATGCATTTATTTGACATGAACAGAGATCAAAAAATTGATGTAGTGAAGCACTTCAAAGATGGCAAGGTGATAAAAACAGAATCAATTCTAGACCGCGAGGGAAAAGTATTTGCGATCACAGATTTCGACACCGAGACGGGGTTTGAAATTTCAAAAACCCTATTTGATCAACAAATTTTAACAAAGAAAATTAGTTTTAAAAATGAGCTACGTAGAGAAGAGATCGATAGAAATTTGGATGGCAAAGTAGATAAATGGATACACTTCAGAAATGGCAAAGTTTTAAAAACTGAAATCGATGAAAACTTTGATGGAAAGACTATTAAAGTGATAGCTGGAGAGGGTTCTTCAGATAAAAATAATTCTAAATAAAAAAAAGAGTCCCTAGAGACTCTTTTTTTATAATAACGGCACTCGGATTAATTATTGTGAAATTCTAGTTACAAAGCCTTTTAACTTAGCTTCTTGATATATTGTCTGAAGATGCTTATTTGCCTCATCTTGGCCTGCAAAAGAACCTACACTAACGCGGTACCATGTTTGTCCTTTTAGCTCAGCTTTTACATAATAAGCGGCTAGCCCCTTTTTTGTTAAATCTTCAGCGAAGGACTTGGCTTCTTCTTCTGATTTATATGATGCTACTTGTACGGTATATTTTCCGAGGGCACTAGATGCTTGTAAGCTCGGATAGCTTGCGGGTATTCTAGATACTTCTTTTTTAGGGGTTACAACGACGTGCTGTTGATTTGTCGCAATTCTCTCAGCAACCATAGTTGTGTGGTCCACTTTTTTCTCAGCGGTCTTATGTGTATTAGTGGCTACATGCTTATTAGCCTGTTCTGCTTGTGGCTCTCTAGCTACCGTTTTAGTTTTGTGTCTAATTTGCTGTGCTTTTTCGATCGCGGCCATATCATGATCTAGCTTCTCAAGAGCTTGTTGTGCTAAAGCCTCAGCTTCTTGATGCTTGTCTGTTACTGTTTCAGCAATTTTTTTAGCATCTTCATGAGAAAATTCCTCTGTAAGGCTTTTTAGATCTTCATCAGATAATGCATTTTCAGGTTTAACTTCTAAATGTTCAACTGAAGCCGTGTCACGATCTATATTTTCTGTCTCTAGAGATGTGAGTCTATGTTGGTCCTCCGTAAACTTTTTGCCTGCGAAAGTTCCCACGGCAAAAGAACAAATTGCTATTACGAATACGACACAAAACTTCAAAAGCACTTCCGCAGCAGCGCCCCCTACCTGATTGAACATGAACCAACCTCCTACTATATATTTCATGGTAATGTCTTTTTAGAATTTTGGAAAGAATAAAACATAATTATTTCGAGTCAAAAGATTGACCTAGATGGAAATCCAGAAAGTCAAAATGGCAGGTACTATTGCCTAAAATATGCACTCTTTATGGATTTAAGTAGGTGTTACGCCCTCTCTTCCAAACCTAAGTCTTGCTGGCACTACAATTGCTTAACAATTAGTTTGGAGAACCGCATCGGAGGATTACAACGTGGCAGATGAAAAACCCAAGGAAAACGAAGGGGAGAAAAAGCAGTCCAGTCAAAAACCTATCCTATTCATAGGTCTGGCAGTCTTTAACTTAGTAGTAGTAATAGGAGTGGCATACATGCTGTACAGCTGGAAAAAGCACGAAGAGGCCAAAACAACGATTCAAGATGTTGTTGAAGGCGAACATGCTGAGCAGGAGCGCGATAAGCTAGAAGAAGAAGAGCTTGTTGGTCTGTCTGTGCCACTTGAGACGTTTCTTGTTAATTTAGCCGGAGTTAGAGGCGGTAGATTACTTAAGGTAACAATGTCTTTAGAAGTAGATAGTGTGGATGTTCAAAATGAAGTAGAGAAGCGCAAGGCAGAAATTCGCGATACAATTTTAATACTATTGTCGAGTAAGTCGTTCGATCAGGTTTCAAGTAGAGATGGAAAAGATTTTTTAAGGGAAGAGGTTAGAGATACTTTGAATTCATTCTTAACAAAAGGAAAAGTTAAGAGCGTCTTATTTACAGAGTTTTTCTATAACTAATTATTAATAGACTTTAAGCGAGCTAAGGAAGGCAAGTCATGAGTCAGGTTTTATCACAAAGTGAAGTAGATGCATTATTAGCTGCCGTTTCGGATGGTGGAGCTGATGAAGCAGATGGTGAAGGCGGAGGAGCTGGCGGCGGTGGCGGCAGTCCGTCGACCAAGGCAGGTAATGAGAATATAGTTATCTATGATTTAACAAGTCAGGATAGAATTATTCGAGGTAGATTTCCTCAGTTAGATGTAATCTATGAAAAATTCATGCGAGTGTTTCGAGTTTCTCTATCTAATGCTCTTCGTAAAATAGCTACCATCAATCATGCGAGTACAGACTTCTTAAAGTTTGGTGAATTCATTAATACATTGCCAATGCCAACATGCATGAGTGTGTTGCGTTTTGGAGCGCTTAGAGGATCAAGTTTATTTGTTATTGAAAGCAAATTGGCCTACGCACTAGTGGATAGTTTTTTTGGTGGAGCAGATAGACCGTATACAAAAATTGAAGGAAAAGATTTTACTCCAATTGAATTATCAATTGTAAGAAGAGTTGTTGATTTAGCCATTGATGACTTAGAGCAAGCTTGGCAATCAGTTTGTAAAATCGACTGTAGTTTTTTAAGAACAGAGATTAACCCGCAGTTTGTTGGTATTGTACCGCCAACAGATATCGTGATTGCGTCTACTTTTGATGTAGAGTTAGAAAATGCAAATGGAACAATTACAATTGTAGTTCCATATTCGACGATAGAACCGATTCGTCAAAAATTATCTTCAGGATTTCAAGTTGAATCAGACCAGACAGATAAAAAACTATGGTCATCAATTATCAATAAGCAATTAATAGATACGCAAGTAGATATATTGGTGGAGCTAGGGAGTACTGAACTCACTCTACGAGAAATAATGGAGCTAAAGGTAGGCGATGTTATCCCACTTGATCAAGATGCTAGTGGTGAGCTTACTGTAGAAGTAGAAGATGTTGGAAAGTACAAATCATATTACGGTGTAAGTCATGGAAATGTAGCAGTTCAATTAACAAAAGTTTTAGATAAAAAATAATAGGGGGATCTATGTCAGAAGAAGCAAATGCAATTGAAGAAAAGGCTGAAGAAACTAAGCCTGAAGTAGTGGAAGCAGCAAAGGGCGCAAGAAACTTGGATTTAATTTTAGATATTCCATTAAAAGTGTCTGTAGAGCTAGGTAGAACTAAGATGCTTGTAAGTGACCTTTTAAATTTAGGTCAAGGTAGTGTAGTAGAGCTAAATAAGCTAGCTGGTGAGGCATTAGAAATACTAGTTAATGATAAGATTATAGCTAAAGGTGAAGCAGTAGTTGTAAATGAAAAATTTGGAGTACGTTTAACGGATATTATTTCTCCAATGGAACGTGTTCAGCAATTAAAGTAGGGGCGACTAATGTTTAAGAGTATATTGTTAATTTTAATGATGACGAATGCAGCTTTTGCTGCAGAGGCGGTGCTAAAAGATGTATCCACTGCCATTAAAAATGGTAAGGCCACCATTGAGTATACTTTTGAAAACAGGGTAGATCCCAGAAAGGTGTCTTTTGATTTTATCAATGACACTATTCAACTAGATGTGCCAAATGCTTTTATTGAAGAGAAAAAGAGATTTACGGATGTAGAAGATGAAAAGATTAAAAATCTATATTCTTATCAAATCTCCAAGGATACGCTTCGTTTACGTATTAACTACAAACCAGGTAATAATGCAGCAGATTTTGAAAATGCTGTGGCTACATCCTTCGTTGAAAATAAAATGATTGTTACTATTGACGATGGCAGAGTGCCGATGAAGCCAGTTGCCAATCTACCTGAAAAGCGAACGATCAATGTTGTAAAAGTTGAAGACCTTACTGGTGAAATTGAAACAACAACTAACGTTACTGACCAAAAAACAAATGAGACTTTGGCTGTTGCATCACTGGCAAACAAAGAGACCAACGCTGAATCAGAGCCTGTTACGATTACTAGCGAAGAAGATATTCCAGTTTTACAATCTATCCCAGAAGTAGAATCTAAAAAATCAGGAACTACACTGTTTAGAATCATTAGTAGTTTTGTAATATTAGGTCTATTCGCTTTTGGTATGTTTTTATTAAATAGAAAGTGGTCAAAAACGAAATTAAAAAATCCACACACTCATATTAAGGTGCTTACGCAGCATTATATTGGCCCAAAGAAAAGTTTGGCAATTATTCGAGTTGCTGGTGAATCAATATTAATTGGTGTTACAGAAAATAATATTAGCTTAATTAAAGAGTTATCGCTTTTAGATGACGATCTTCCTCAAGAAGTTCCAGAAAACTTTGATTCCTCTATGGATGAAGCGGATCAAAATTATGAACAAGAAGAACGATTTGGTAAAGAGCAAGACAATTTCAGTATTTCGGGTATTAAAGATATTGTAAAAACTCGTCTTAAGACGATGAGGGATCTGTGAAAAAATATATTTGGCTGTTTCCTATATTATTTTTTGCTAGTGAAGCATTTGCTCAAATAACTCTGCCAAATGTGAATATAGGAATGCAAACGTACTCTAAGCCTGAAGATGTTGTGAATACTATAAAAGTATTAGTAATGTTGACGGTGTTAACATTAGCTCCTGCATTTATGATAATGATGACAGGTTTCACTAGAATACTTATTGTACTGTCATTTTTAAGACAGGCATTGGGTACTCAGCAGATGCCGCCTAACCAAATGTTAGTAGGCCTAAGTTTATTTTTAACGTTCTTCATAATGAACCCTTATTTTACAGAATTAAATACGAATGCAATTCAGCCTTACTTAAAAGGAACGATATCACAAGATCAAGCATTTGATAATGGTATGGCCCCAATGAGACAGTTTATGTTTAATCAGACTAGAGATAAGGATTTATCTTTGTTTGTTAAACTATCAAAGATGGAAACTCCTAAAACTCGTGCCGATGTGCCTAGTACAGTTTTGATTCCAGCTTTTATCATATCAGAATTGAAAACTGCTTTTCAAATAGGGTTCATTATTTACTTACCATTTTTAGTTATCGATATGGTTGTGTCTAGCGTCCTCATGGCTATGGGTATGATGATGTTGCCGCCAGTGATGATTTCACTTCCATTTAAAATAATGTTGTTTGTTTTGGTTGATGGCTGGGGCTTATTGATTGGTTCAATGGTAAAAAGTTTTGGGTGATATATGAATGAAGATATGGTTTATTTTTTAGGTAAAGAAACGATAAAGGTAGCTGCCATGATTGCAACTCCATTATTGCTTTCATCTTTAGTGATAGGTCTATTAGTCAGTATATTCCAGGCAATTACCCAGATCAATGAGGCGACGCTTACATTTATACCAAAAATTTTGATCATAGCTATAGTGCTTGTTTTGCTGGGCCCATGGATGCTCGATGAAATGGTACGTTTTACGACTGAACTTTTTGACAATATAGCGACATACGTGAGGTAGCTTGGATATTTTTCACTTTAATGAAATTGAAATGTTAGCCTTCTTACTAGTTTTGGTAAGAGTGTCGGTATTTTTTGCTCTTTGGCCAGTGTTTGGCGTATTTGCTGTTCCAGCGTTTGCAAAAATATTCACATCACTATTGGTTAGTATTCTGATTTTCCCCAATGTGGCGTGGAAGGAACTAAGCGAGTCATTAAGTTCAAATATGATTATCCTTATGGTCGCGCGTGAAGTTTTTGTTTCATTAGTTCTTGTGTATATTGGGCGATTACTATTTTTTGCTGTAAATGTTTGTGGTCAATTAGTAACGATGTCTTTGGGCCTTTCAAGTTCAGAGGTATATAACCCAACAATGGATTCTAGAGCTTCGGCCGTCGAGCAATTTCAGTTGATGATAGCTACCTTAGTGTTTTTGGCTTGGAGTGGCCATCATATATTTTTACAGGCAATGGTTGAAAGTTTTACGATCATACCACTATCAAACGTATTTATAAATACGGTAAACCCAGAAACTATAGCAAATTTAATTCAACAGGTAATGACGGTCGGCATACAATTATCCGGCCCCGTAATGGCTGCTATATTTTTTATGAATATAGCACTTGGTTTAGTGGGAAGAGCTGTACCGCAGATTAATATTTTAATAACAAGTTTGTCGGCCAATATTGCGATGGGCTTGTTGATACTTTTAATAACTATTCCAGCTTTTATCTATGGGTTTAAACATTTTGTTAATATATCAGGAATTAATTTATTTGCAGTTTTAAAAGAGATTTAGAGTTCTAGGAAGGAACTATGGCAGACGAGGGCGGCGAAAAAACAGAAGAAGCCACATCGCAACGAAGAGAAGAATTTCGTAAGCGTGGTCAAGTAGCACAATCTAAAGAGATTGCTACATTCTTATTGCTATTAGGCAGTGCTCTTACGTTTTGGGCTACCGGTAAAATGATCCTTAATCATGCCACAGATTTATTTGAAAATTTTTTCTCGAACTATATTGTTACAGCGGCAAGAAGCGGCGACTATTCGGCGGCAGTATTGTTTGCTGTTAAAAAAGGCGCATTGATTATTGGTCCCTTGTTAGGAATGGCCTTAGTTGTTGGGGTCGCTTCTACTTTACTTCAAATAGGATTTATATATAACGAAGAAGCCCTGCAATTTAAATTGGAGAAAATAAATCCGATCAATGGATTAAAACGAATGTTTAGTCTTAGAGCTGTTGTTGACGGCTTGAAGTCACTTATTAAATTAATAATTATAACTGCGATTGTTTACACTATTATTAAAAGTGAAGTGCAGCATATAAGTGTTCTAGTCGATTTTAGTATGTCCCAATTTTTAAGTTATTTTGGAACAATCACCTTTAAGTTATTAGGGGCAGCGACTCTTTTTATGGGTGTTCTTGCTGTGTTGGATTATGGATATCAGCGTTGGGAACTAGAAAAAGAAATGAAAATGAGTAAGCAAGAGGTTAAAGAAGAAAATAAAAGCCGAGAGGGTGATCCTTTGATCAAGGCTCGTATTAGAAGAGTTCAAAGAGAAATGGCCAATAAGAGAATGATGTCTGAAGTGCCTAAGGCCGATGTTATAGTTACAAATCCCACGCACATTGCTGTAGCTTTAAAATACCAAGCAGGGATGGCATCTCCGGTATTGATTGCTAAGGGCGCCGACTTAATTGCCGAAAAAATTAAGAAAATTGCTAAAGAAAACAATATTCCAGTTATAGAAAATAAACCATTAGCTAGGGCTATATTTAAAACTTTAAAAATTGGTCAATTAATTCCTAGGGAACTGTTTAAGACGGTAGCTGAAGTTCTAGCTTATGTATATAGACTAAAAAGAAAAAAGAGGAAAGCGTAAATGGATGGTATTTTTCAAATGCTTAAAGGATTAGAGCGCTATTCAAAGTATACTGAGATGATTGTTGCCATTGCTATGGTTGGCATTATTGGGATTATGATATTCCCATTAGCTCCTTGGATGCTAGATTTTAGTTTAGTGATGGTTATCATGGTAAGTTTATTGGTACTTATCTTATCTATATATTCAGAAAAAGCTTTAGATTTTAGTGTATTCCCCACGGTACTTTTAATTGCAACATTATTTCGATTATCTCTAAACGTTGCGACCACTCGTTTGATTTTAAAAAGTGGCCATGAGGGTGCAGGATCAGCCGGGCATGTGATTGAGGCATTTGGTTCTGTCGTTATTGGTGACAATTATGTCATTGGTTTTGTTGTATTTACTATTTTAGTTATTATTAACTTTATTGTAATCACTAAGGGTTCTGGAAGAGTAGCTGAAGTTGCCGCTAGATTTACATTAGATTCATTGCCAGGTAAACAAATGTCGATCGATGCTGATCTTAATGCAGGACTAATTAATGAAGAGATGGCAAGAAAGCGTCGCCAAGAAATTGAACAAGAAGCTGATTTCTATGGAGCTATGGACGGTGCTAGTAAATTCGTAAGAGGTGATGCAATAGCTGCCATTATCATTACTATTGTAAACGTGATAGGTGGCCTACTAATTGGGGTGCTAGACAAAGGCTTAGATGTAGGGCAAGCTGCAAAAATATACACAATGCTTACCATCGGTGATGGTCTTGTGAGTCAAATACCAGCTCTAATTATTTCTACGGCAGCTGGTATCATTGTTACCCGCAGTGGATCTGCAAAAAGTAATACAGGTAATTTAGTTACGAAACAGCTAACATCCAACCCTAAAGCCATATACATGGTTGCGGCTATGATGGTTGCGATAGGGCTTATTCCTGGTTTACCAATATTTCCATTCTTTACTATGGCTTTAATTGCATCAGCTGTAGCATGGACGGTACAAAGGTTTCAACAAGAAGCTATTGATGTAAAAAGAAAAGAAGATGAGGATAAAGCGCAGGCTCCAGATAAAGAAAAAGTGGAGAATTTATTACCGCTCGACTTGCTAGAATTAGAAGTTGGTTACGGTTTGATTAGTGTTGTCGAATCAGAACAAAGTGGCGATCTTTTAGAAAGAATAGTAAGTATTCGAAAACAATTCGCACTTGATCTAGGTATTATCGTTCCTAGTATTCATATAAGAGATAATCTACAACTGCAGCCAGGTGAATACCAATTACTAATTAAAGGTAATAAAGTTGCTGGTGGTATGCTGATGCCAGATAATCTATTGGCTATGGACCCAGG
Organism: Bdellovibrionales bacterium; assembly: GCA_037969075.1. GTDB lineage: Bacteria > Bdellovibrionota > Bdellovibrionia > Bdellovibrionales > UBA840 > JAGRAL01. The sequence continues at coordinate 10,410 of JBBKWS010000087.1, forward strand.
GAACACTACACGTAAGATTGATGGAGTGCCAACCAAAGAGCCAGCGTTTGGACTTGATGCTATATGGGTTTCTAAATCACAAAAAGAAACGGCTGAACTTAGTGGGTATACTGTTGTTGATTTACCAACAGTCATCGCTACACACATCACTGAAATTATTAGATCTCATGCACACGAAATATTGGGTCGACAAGAGGCTAGTAACTTAATAGATAATTTTAAAGCTAACTATCCAAAAGTTGTGGATGAGTTAATCCCAGAAATATTATCACTTGGGACTGTTGTTCAGGTATTACAAGGTCTATTAAGAGAACAGGTTTCGATTAGAGATTTAAGAACTATATTTGAAACATTAGCCGATGAAGGGCCAAGATCAAAAGATGTTGAAGTCTTAACAGAAAATGTACGACGTAAGTTATCGCGTAATATTACCATGAAGTACAGAACAGACGATGGATCTCTTACAGTGCTATCACTTTCTCCGCATATTGAAGAATTGATATCAAATTCACTTCTACAGACTGAGCAAGGGGTTCAATTAGTGATGGATCCTAGAATGGCACAATCAATAATAACTGAAATAGCAAGAACTATAGAAAATACACCAGAAGTCGCGGCACAACCAGTGATCTTAACCTCACCAAGCATACGCCGACACTTACGTAAATTGTTAGAAAGATTTATCCCGCAGGTAGCGGTGCTTTCTCATAATGAAGTGAGTTTAGATGTAAACGTACATTCTGCCGCAATTGTGGAGGTTGCAAATGCAAGTTAAAAAATTTGAAGCAAAATCAATGCGTGAAGCATTGCAGATGGTAAAGTCTGAACTAGGTCCAGAGGCCATCATTCTTTCTGCAAAGGACATTAAGCGCGGACTTGCCGGCGGAGCGGGTGTTGAATTAACAGCTGCGATTTCCGAAACTAAATTTAAAGAACGCCAGTACGCCCTACAAAAATTAAAAGAAGCTGATAAGAAAAGATTTATTGAAGGTCCGGCAAAGGCGCAAAAGACATTTATTGAGAAATCTTTAAGACAGTATATCGATGATAGAGAGCAGGCGTCTGTGTTACCATCGCGTAGGCAATATATTCATATTGATGATGATGCTGCTGAGGTAAAAAAAGAAGTTGTGCCAGAGGATAGTAGAGTCAGAGTGAAAAGTGCAGCTTATACTGCGGCGAAGGCATTTCATAAAGATTTTAAAGAGCCTAAAAGAAATTTGATGCCACAAAAAAAAATCACTGTAGATTCTGTTAGAAATGTTATGCAGTCAAACCCACCTAATACAAGTAAAAATGTTGAGTTAGTAGGTTTGAAGATGGAGATTGTACGTCTACAATCTGTTATTGAGGGATTTCAAAAGTTACCACAAACCTTTGCTGGTACACATCCAGGAGCTGATTATGGTCTTCCATTTGAACTGTCCTTCATGTTTGAGAAGCTGGTCGACAGTGGGTTAAACATTGAACATGTGGCCGATATTTTAAATATTGCGAAGCAAGCAATGGCGCCGCAACAAATGAAAAAGAAAGCTCTTGTTGAAGCATGGGCAGCTAAATATATATTAGATTCTATTAAGGTTACTGGCGACAAGGCGCAATCAAAAATAGAAGTGTTTATCGGTGCTTCAGGATCGGGTAAAACCTCAACACTAGTAAAATATGCCAGTCACCAATTAATAGTTAAAAGAAAGTCGGTAGCGATTATTTCGACCGATACTAATAAGGTAGGCGCGGTTGAACAATTAAAAATTTATGCCCAGATATTAAACGTACCGTTCGCAGCGATACGTAGCCCGCAGGATTGGGATGTAGTTTTACAAAAACTTGGTAATGTGGATACAATCTTAGTAGACACACCAGGGGTGACTCTTCGCGATTTAAGCGAAATCGATGCTATAAAAGGAAAGCTACAGCGAGTTCAAGATAAAGCTCGTATTCATTATGTTCAGTCTTCTGCAACAAATGAATCGTCAGCGCTTGAGTTGGCGAGACGATTTAAAATATTTCACTATCACGATTTAATATTTACTAAGTTGGATGAGTGTTCTCATCATGGAATGCTTTATTCTATGAGCGAAACATTAGATTGCCCAATGCATTCATTTGGTATTGGTTCATACATTCCTGAAGATTATGAGTTCGCGACGCGTGAGAGAGTTCTTGATTTGATCTTTAAAATTACGAAAAAGGGGTAAGTTGTGTTGGATAACCTAAAAAAGAGCAATAAATTCACAAAGACATTAAGTGTAACATCAGGTAAGGGTGGTGTAGGAAAGACTACGATCACCTGTAACTTAGCCACATCTCTTGCGGCCAGAGGAAACAAAGTTCTTATTCTTGATGGCGACTTGGGTATGGCCAACGTTGATGTGATGTTTGGCAAAAAGGCGCCACATACAATCTTAGATGTGCTACAAGGAAATCGTTTTATTGAAGAGGTTATTGTTGAGGTCAAAGAAAATATTTATCTGATCCCTGGCGGAAGTGGTCTGCATGAGCTGACTCACTTGGATCCAATGCAAAAGAAAAATTTACTAGATCAGGTAAGCGGACTTAACGGGTATTTTGATTATATGATTATTGATACTGCCCCAGGAATAGATTCAAATGTTTTATATCTAAACGCGGCTGTACATGAAATTTTAGTTGTAGTAACACCAGAACCATCAAGTCTGACAGATGCATATGCCTTAATTAAAGTTTTAAATAAATATCATAAAGAAGAAAAATTTACGATCATATGTAATGAAGTGCAAACAGAGTCTGAGGCGTTATTTATTTATAAGCGTCTAAGCGAAGTCACTGAGAGATTCTTGTGTGTCAGTTTGAACTATAAAGGTTTTATCCCTTTGGATATTAATGTTGTTAAGGCCAATAGAAGACAAGAGCTGGTCCTTGACGTAAGTCCGTATGCGCCTGCCGCAAGAGCTATTGCAGAGATAGCTGGTCAGATACAGAAGGGTTCTAATATAGAAAGATTTAAAGGTGGATTACAATTTTTTTGGGAGCAGGTTCTAGGTGTAGCTTAAAGATTTGGACTTTAGGGATCGCATCACTTTTGTTACACTGAACTTACTCGCACGAGGTAGAAAGCATGGCTAAGACAAATACCGCAAAAAGTTCTGCGCTGTTAAGGCGCTATAAAGAAGATCCGCAGAAGTTAACTTCGGGTCAAAAAGATAAATTAATTATGGAGTATGCTCCGTTAATTAAATTTATTGCACAAAAGATAGCGGTAAGATTACCTTCAAATATCGAATTGGATGATTTGATCTCCAGTGGTGTAATTGGTTTGATGGATGCTATTGAAAAATATGATCCTTCTCGTGATAATAAATTTAAGACATACGCTGAATTTCGTATCCGTGGTTCGATTTTGGATGAGCTACGCGCGCAAGATTGGGTGCCAAGATCTGTTCGTGATAAAGCCAAGCTTTTGGATCGTACAATTGTAAAGTTAGAGGCGGCACTGGGTAGAACTGCAACAGAAGAAGAAATCTGTGAAGCTTTAAAAATAACTAGCGATGAATTTCATGACTTAGTAAATCAGGTTAGGCCAGTTAGTATGCTTTCTATTGATGAGGCTGCTACTTTCAGTAACGTAGATAAAAAATCAATATTAAATATCCTTGAGGGAGAAAAGTTAAACAACCCTCACAGCCAATTGAATCTTAAAGTAGTAAAAGACATTATTGCTAAAGCCATAGAAGAGCTTCCTGAAAAGCAAAGGTTAGTACTATCGCTTTATTACTATGAAGACTTAAATTTAAAAGAAATTGGTCAAGTTCTTGATGTAACTGAGAGTAGAGTTTCACAGTTGCATGCACAGGCTGTGACTAGGTTGCGTGCTAAATTAGTCGCTCACTTCAATTCACCGACGGATGTATAGTAATACTTACATCCTAAGTCGACATATTATAAATTCACAGATATAGTTCTATCAATTCTTATTTGATGGGTCTCGCATGAAGTATACTCGTTCACAAAATATACTCCTCTGGTTAGTTGCCGTTGGCTTCTTTATGGAAATTTTAGATGCTACGATTGTAAATACGGCTTTACCAAGAATGGCACTCTCTTTAGGCGAGAGCCCACTATCTATGCATGGGGTAGTAATCGCTTACACCCTTACCCTTGCCGTATTTATTCCAGTATCAGGCTGGTTTGCAGATCGATTTGGTATACGCAAAGTGTACTTGTCAGCTATTATCATTTTTACTTTAGGATCGTTGTTATGTGCTTTGTCACAAACCTTAACATTTGTGATTATTTCACGAGTGATACAGGGTATCGGTGGTTCGATGTTGTTGCCTATAGGGCGACTTGCTGTCTTAAGAGCTTTTCCTGGAGACAAGTTTATTGGAGCACTAAGCTTTGTTGCAGTCCCTGCCCTTATTGCGCCCTTATTGGGCCCAACTTTAGGTGGATGGATTGTACAATACTCTTCATGGCACTGGATTTTTTTAGTAAATATACCCATTGGAATTGCCGGATGTATCGCTACTTATAAAGCTATGCCTGAAGACGAGCCCGCAGAAAAAACTACATTTGATGTTGTTGGTTTTCTACTATTGGCCTTTTTTATGGTTAGTACGTCTGTATCCCTAGATAGTTTGTCAGGTCATCAAATGCCTTACGCTGTTGTGGTTATATTATTGCTAGCTGGGTTTGCAAGTCTAGCGGCCTATTTTTTACATATATCAAAACATGACAATTCTTTTTTCTCTTTAAAGTTATTTAAAGTAAGAACATATACGATAGGGGTATTAGGAAATTTATTTTCACGTATTGGAACTAGCAGTATGCCATTTTTAATACCGCTATACTTGCAAATTAGTTTAGGCATGAGCCCTTTAACTGCGGGTCTCCTTATGCTACCGGTAACAGTCGCTGCCATTTTAGGTAAGCGCTTAGTAGCTCCAATGATTGAATATGCGGGGTACAAAAAGTTTTTATTGATCAATACATTTTTAGTCAGTCTTAGTATGGCTGGGATTAGTCTTATCAACGAATCTACTAGTGATGTATTTAAGATTGGCTTGCTATTTATTTTTGGTGCTGTTAACTCATTGCAATTTACGGCAATGAACACACTTACTTTAAAAGATCTTGATAGAAAATCATCTACCGGAGGAAACACATTGTTTTCAATGGTACAAATGTTAGCAATGAGCTTTGGTGTAGCATCGGCTAGTGCAATACTAGCAACCTTTGCTGTTTACTTTGGTTCCTCAGAGTCAAAAGAGGCGTTTCAATTTACCTTTTTATGTATGGGAGCATTAACTTGCATCTCTATGTGTATTTTTGCGCAACTATCTCCGACTTTAAAGAAGATATAGCTTTATAGCTACTTATGCCCACTGTTCTTTAAGTTTATCAATGATTTTTGCTTCAATCTGTCTAGCGCGTTCTCTGGTGATTCCAAAAAAGTCGCCAATTTCTTGTAGAGTTTTTGGAGTATCAGATAGCAGACGATTTTCTAAAATGTATATTTCTTTCTCATTCAAGTTTTCTCTAAGGATATCAATTTTTTCTTTGAGTAGCTCGGTTTGCTCTAGTTTAGATAGCTCTTCGTCAATTGGAGCAACAAAATCATTTTTTTGTAAATCAATCATAGTACTGTTTGAATCTACATCTAAAGGTTGATCCAAACTAACGTCTCTAAAACTTAGGCGATTTTGCATATCAGTTACAGCGTCTTCACTAACGCCTAATCTCGAACTTAACAACGCGACATCAATTTCTTGTCCAAGAGCTTCAAGTTTTCGTTGTTCTTTTTGAAGTTGATAAAACAATTTTTTTTGCTCAGAGTTTGTTCCAATACGGACCATAGAATACTGTCTAAGTAGGTATTCTCTTATATATCCTTTGATCCACCATACTGCATATGTAATTAATTTTACGCCTTTGTAAGGGTTAAATTCTCTTACTGCATGCATAAGTCCAACGTTGCCCTCTTGAACCAGGTCTATCATTTTAGCGCCGAACTTTGAGAACTCTGCTGCAACACTAACAACAAATCGTAAGTTTGAGGTAACAAGCTTCTCAGCAGCCTCAGAATCTTTGGTTTCAAAATATTTTATTGCTAGTTCCCTTTCTTCTTCCCGACTAAGAAGTGGGTATTTGCTAACTTCAGCTAAGTACATACTAAGCGGGTCGGTTGTGCTTGGTAGTCTTGAGTTTGTATTAGCATCAGAGTGTGTACCTGCAATAATCTCAGGTATGATCACCTTTGCTTTAGGAGTTTTCTTTTTTTTCACCATAGTACGTACTTAGGTTAAAGCTTTATCTACTTTTTTACCTAATGTGGTCTCAATCATAGATTTGAAAGGGGATAATAATAACGGAAGTTTAACTTCAATTTCTAAAGTGGATGTATTGCCATTAGCGCTAACTTTTAAGTTTGCTTCAAACTTAGAGCCCTTTGCGCTACCAGTCTTTGCTTGGTCGTCAAATTGACAGATATAGCTGGGATCTAGCTTTCTAAGGTCGGTATCTTGGTCTAAAACCGATTTTAAGCGAGTAAATGTTTCACTTTGATCGAGAGGAGAGTCTTTTTTTATGATTACTTTAGCCATGGGGCTGAGTATAAAAGTATTGTTGGATTTTGTCATGTCTTTTCGGGCTTGATTCTACCAGTAATTTTTGACACTTAGCCAAACTACGTGGCATGATCATTGTTATGAAAATTCAATCAGTTAGAGGGATGAATGACGTTGCAGGAGAAGATAGCTTTCTCTGGCGATATATTGAATCTAAGGCGAGAAAAATATTCGAAGCATTTGGCTATCAAGAAATTCGTACCCCCATCATCGAAAGCACTGCTTTATTTGCCCGTGGGGTCGGTGAGGGTACCGATATTGTTGAAAAAGAAATGTATACTTTCTCAGATCGTAGCGGTGAAAGCTTAACTCTTAGACCAGAGGGTACGGCTTCAGTGGTTAGGGCTAGTATTGAACATAATTGGTTTAGAGAGAACCCAATACAAAAATTTTATTATATTGGTCCCATGTTTAGACACGAACGCCCACAAAAGGGACGATACAGACAGTTTTTTCAATTGGGTGCTGAGCTATTTGGTGTTGAAGGCTTCTTAGGCGATGTCGAAATCATTCAGATGCAATATCACTTATTAAAATCGATTGGTGTAGAAAGTGTAAAGTTACATCTCTCTAGCTTGGGGTGCGATGAGTGTCGTCCACCATATAGAGAAAAATTAATTACGAAGTTAGAAAGTCTAAAAGATAGCCTGCCAGTAGAATATCATGATAAAATTCATAAAAACCCTCTTAGAATTTTTGATTCAAAAGATGAAGCTTGTATTAAGTTGTTACCGCAGCTTCCAAAAATGGTCGATAGTTTATGCGAGGTTTGCTCGGAACACTTCAACGGTGTTAGAGATGCACTTGTTGCGCTAGCCATTCCTTTTGAAGTTAATCCAAATATTGTTCGAGGGATAGATTATTACAATCGAACTGTGTTCGAGTTTATTTCAACCGACAATGCCATGGGCTCACAGGCAACTGTGAGCGCCGGTGGTAGATACGATAAATTGATTTCTGATTTAGGCGGGCCACAGATACCGGCAGTTGGTTTTGCAGCAGGCATTGAACGCTTAGCAATGTTACTTGAAGAGATGAAGCCGCAACTACAGCCAGTGGTTGATTTATATTGTGTCATTCCAGATAAAGAGGGTTTAAACATTAGCTTGCAGGTTGCGGATACACTTCGCAAAATGCATATTCATGTAGAAGTGGATTTGCAAATGAAGGCAATGAAGCATCAATTAAAAAGAGCCAATAAATTAAATGCAAACTATGCTCTTATCCTTGGAAGCCAAGAAATTTCTAATAACTTTGCAATTTTAAAAAATATGAAAGAGCAAACACAAGAAGAGATTTTATTAACCCGCCTTGAAGAAGAGTTGTTAAAGCGTTTTAAAACTAGTTCTAATTATAGATTTTAAGGATTATATATGAAAAAATGGAAGCGCAGTCATACTTGCGGTGAATTGACAAAAACAGCAGCTGGGAATGAGGTTACTTTGCTTGGTTGGGTAGATACTAGGCGTGACCATGGTGGACTTATTTTTGTTGATTTAAGAGACCGTTATGGCAAAACGCAAATCGTATTTAATCCTGCTGATCTAAAGCAATCTAGTAGTAAAGAATTTAGATCAGAATATGTAATAGCGGTAACAGGTAAGGTGCGCGCGCGACCAGAGGGCATGGCAAACCAAAAGATGACGACAGGTGAAATCGAACTTGAAGCCACCGAGTGTGAAGTCTTATCACAAGCTAAAACTACACCTTTTCAACTTGATGATGACAATGTGTCTGAAGTTTTAAGATTAAAATATCGCTATCTAGATTTACGTACAGATAGAATGCATAAAAATTTACTATTAAGGCATAAGCTAATTACTGGTTTACGGGCGGCTTTAAATGAAAATGATTTTTTAGAAATTGAAACACCAATACTATATAAAAGCACACCAGAAGGAGCTAGAGATTATTTAGTGCCTTCGCGCGTGCACCCAGGCAGCTTTTATGCTCTTCCTCAAAGTCCGCAGACTTTAAAGCAATTACTAATGATTGCTGGTTACGATAAGTACTACCAAGTTGCTAGATGTTTTAGAGATGAAGATTTACGATCTGAAAGACAGCCAGAATTTACTCAGCTCGATATTGAAATGAGTTTTGTTGATGTCGAAGACATCATGGAGTTAAATGAAACTTTAATTAAAAAAGTTTGGAAGGATCTTCGTGGATATGAAATTGGAAAGATTCCAATATTAACATACGATGATGCCATGAATACATATGGTAATGATAAGCCGGATACCAGGTTTGGCCTAAAATTTACTGACTTAACTGAATCACTAAAGAACTCAGGATTTAAAGTCTTCGATGATGTTAGCTCTCGTGGTGGCGCAATTAAAGGCTTCGCCATACCTGGTGGTTCAACGATTAGTCGTGGACAAATTGATAAGTATACCGATTTAGTGAAACGCAGCGGTGCTAAAGGTTTGGTTTGGATTAAATGGGAAGGGGATAAGGTCACGTCGGCTGTCGCTAAATTTTTCTCAGAAGACAAACTAAAAGAGCTAGTAACCGCATGCGGAGGAAAGCAAGGAGATGCCGCTTTTATCGTTGCAGATGATTGGAATATTACCTGTGCAGCTCTTGCGGGACTTCGCTTGCAAGTAGGTAATGAGTTAAAGCTAATAGATACTTCTAAAGATAGTTTTTTATGGGTCATTGATTTCCCATTGTTTGATTACTCTCCAGAAGATAAGCGTTGGGTGGCTATGCATCACCCGTTTACAATGATGAAAGAAGAGCATGCTGATATTTTAATTTCTGGTCGTGAAGAAGATTACGGAAAAATTAGAGCCAAGGCGTACGATTTGGTGTGTAATGGCTATGAAATTGCTGGCGGCAGTATTCGTATTTTTAGAAATGAAGTGCAAAGTGCCATGTTTAAGGCGCTACAGATTTCTCCAGAAGATGCTGAGAAAAAATTTGGATATTTTTTAGAAGCATTAAACTATGGAACTCCTCCGCATGGTGGTATTGCATGGGGTCTAGACCGTGTAGCAATGATTTTATGTAATACAGAAGCCATTCGAGATGTAATTGCTTTTCCAAAAACATCAAAAGCTAGTTGCATGATGTCTGAAGCTCCAACGCAAGTGGATAGATCTCAACTTCTAGAGCTGGGCTTAAGTCTGCTGCGCGCACCCGAGAAGGACTTGTAGTAACTGGCTCTTCGTCTTATATAGTTTCATTTTAATACACCGATAGGTATATAAGCGCATGATGTGCTTTCAGTACCAAAAACACACAGGAGGTGTGTATGGAAAAAATTAGTGGAATTATACCCTCTAATTCAAGAATCTCTTCGGTTGATTTGTCTAAATCAGTGCCAACACGTAGAGGGCACCCCAATGTAGGGCAACCTCAGGTTGATGCTAGTATGCACAAATCTGCATTGCCAAAAACAATTCTAAAACAAGCTAGTGGTGCTTATGCACAGGCTTTAGATTTGAGGCAAAAAAATAGGCAAGATTCTATTCAAGCCAATAGTATTCAAGATGATTTCTTTAAATCTCGTATGGATCCAGAGATAGAGGAAATATTTGAAGCCGGGCGAGATGAATTGATTGCTAATGTAGAGCCTACAGAGATAGATGAAGAAGTGTTAGAAAACATGGGGTTTGTTGATGTAAGCGATGATGCTACACAAGAAGTTGGCAGCAACCTTTCCGTTGTCGCTTAAGTAATTATTCGCTATAATGATATAGTGGATGAGATAACAAAAGACCTATTGTCAGCATTTAAACTTAGGGCTAAGGAGAATCCTGGCCCATATCCTTATACAGTATCTTTCGACTTTGGAAGTTCTTCTAAAAGTATTTTTATTTGTTCTGCTATTCACGGCGATGAAGTGGGCAGCATTCCCGCACTTCTTCGTGTGATTGATGATATTAAATCAAAAAAAATTACATATAACGGAAAAATCACATTAGCCCTAGGAAATGTAGAGGCTATTAAAATTGGTAAACGTTTTGTCGAAGAAGATATGAATCGTATTTTTGGTAAAACAGGATTAAATACGATCGATGGAAGAAGGGCCGAAGAAATTAGTTTTCTCATCGCTTCGCATGATATGCTTATTGATTTACATCAAACCATTGGACCAACGAAATCTCCTTTTTATGTGATTCGTGGCTCAGAGGAAAATATACAATTATCAAAAATATTAGCCTCGGCTCCGCTTGCGATTATTGCTGAAGAAGCTGAGTTCAATGGGACTGGCAGGATGACAGCAACCGCTTATGCTTCGCAAAAAAATACTTTTGCCTATACACTAGAGTTAAGTCAAAAGGGATACAGCCCGCAAGCCGAGTCACTAGCATATGAAACTATAGTAAAGACATTGCATATTTTAAGTACACGAAAAATGTCTGATTGGGCGCTACTAGCAGAGTCTGCCCCGCCATTAGAGTTAATTAGTATTCAATATTCTCACGAATTTACTGATCCTAAAATGCGATTATTGCCTGGCTTTGCAAATGGTGATTTTTGTGAAAAGGATACGATTCTTGGAGATGTTGGAGATGTTGGAGATCATAAAATATTAGCACCTTTTGATGGTTATATCTTTTTTCCTAAATATCCAAATCGTGGTACAGATCAAAATGCCACTAGGCCACTGCCATCCCATTTATTTGAATTTGGTAAAGTACTAAATTCGTAGGGCTCCGTTATTAAGCCGAAACTTTCAAGGCTATGCACTTTGGATATAGACTGAAGTTTTCTTTTTCCGTCCTGATCCTTATCAACCACCATAATAATTTGAACCGATAAAAATAGTAATCTTCTGATGGTGTCTAGTGACCATTGTGGTGCCCCAATTTGAACAAGCATTTCAAGTCGCAGCAATGCCTCATTGGCAGAATTAGCATGTAAAGTTCCCATGCTACCGTGGTGTCCAGTGGATAAAGCTAATAATAAATCTTTCGCCTCACTCCCTCTAATCTCTCCTACGATTAGACGATCAGGACGCATCCGTAAGCTTTGTTTTACTAAATCTTGCAAGTTAACATTTTTAATTAATTCCTGGTCTTGTTCGTAGCTTAAAAGTTTTGTGGATGAATTATTGGGTAAGTGTAGTTCATTAGTATCTTCTAAAATTATACATCTCTCATTTTCAGGCAGGGTGTTTAGTAATGCCCCCATAAAAGATGTTTTTCCGCTTCCCGTGGGGCCTACAACAAGTATAGTCTTTTTTTCATTAATAATGGCATGAATAGCTTCGTAGTCAGCGACTGATAAGAATTCGTTATCTAAAAAATCCTGTAAACTCCATGTTTTCTTTCTTATTCTACGTAAACTAATGGTAAAATTACCTTCACTGATGTGATCACTTACGATGTGAACTCTAAACTCGCGCCATTTACCATTTACAAATGGTCTTAGTAGGCAAACATCTACATCTAAATCTCTGCAGATTTCTTTGGTAAATAAATAGTAATGATGTTCAGATTCAAAATAAGTATCAGATCTTTGCATCTTCCCATTTATTTCTATCCAAATACTCTTATAGTTATTAATAGAGATTTCTGTAATATCCAAATTGTCTAGCAGGTTGTCTATAATCATTAGGGTTGTATCCTAGGTCGAACCAGAATGACTAGTTCGGTTTTATTGTTTTGATAATCTTCACTACCAAATAGTTTTCCCAGTATTGGGATTTGATTTAATCCCGGTAACCCTTGTGTGGATTGACTGTTGTGTTCTTTTAGTAGACCAGATATTATTAGTGCTTCATTGTCTTTGATTAAAAATTCAGAACTAATTCTGTTGGTTAAAAAACCTGGCAAGCCGTCTACTTTTTGACTGGCATCAAGTATAGAGACTTCAATGTTTAATTTAAGTCTCAAACGCTTTTGAGCGTCTATTGTGGGTAATACTTTTAATAAGATCCCATAGGATTTCCAGATGATTTCATTACGCTTATGTCCCATAGCCCTTAGTGGAATTTCGCCACCTGCTAAAAATTCAGCCTCTTTTCCACCTACGGATACAATCTTTGGGGAGGCTAATATTTTACCAAAGCCATTTTCTTCTATTGCCTGCAGACTCCATGAAAAAGGTAGAGTCTCTATGTTCTTTTGGCTTACTTGTACCTCAACACTACTTGGCCAACTCACACCAAATTGCGTTAATTCTTTTTTTCTAACCTCTGTAACAATAATTTCTGTTTCTATGTTTGGAGTAGTAGAAATAGAATCTTTATCAGCTATAAAAATAAAACCATAGTTATTCAATCTAGAGTTGTAGGCTTTGCTTTCAGTATCACTTATGTAAAACTGTAGATGTGGAGATTTTTTATAAATGGGCAGTAATAAATTTTGATTTTGATAAACATCAGATAGATATTTATGCAATTCTTCAGAGCTGGTTGTATCTATAATAAGTTTATTTTTAAACGTATTGTCACAAGATTTATTTTTATATTCAGAGATGGATGTTTTGATTTTATCTAAGTCATCCAGACGCAAAAGTTTACCATTTAACTGTGTGCAACCATTAACCCAATCGACTGTTATACCTCTCATGTCCTTTACCGCGTCTAATAATTTTTGATAATAATTATAATCACTTAGTGTGATCGAATGGATAACCCAAGTTTTTTTGCTGGTGTAAATTTTTGTAGTGCCCACTTTTTTTGTGACCACTTTATAGCCAGCAGCAAACTGCATTAGTTTTACAATACTTCCGTCTTCGACAAAAATACGATCTCTATTATTTGTGTTTATTGTGACACTTTGCTTTTCAGCCAATACGACCGAAGTTGTATCCGGATTACTGGCCAATAAAAAACTCATCTGTAATAAAATAATTGTAATAAGCATAAGGTCTTACTTATGCAAAGACATTGCCACTAAAATTTAATGTTTGTTTCTATTTGATTGTTTTTTGAAATTATTTTTAATTCAGTACTGTGGGCTTTTAAAATAGCTTGCGATACACTAATTCCTAGACCGGTTGAATTTGAATGATTCATTATAGAAGGATCGACGTAGAATGGTTTAAATATTTTTTCAAGTTTAGACTCATCAATCTGCCCGATATTTTTGATCGACAACTGTCTGTCACCCCAACTAATACTGACAGTTTCTCCATTAGGACTATATTTAACTGCATTCTCAATAAGTTCTTCTAGAGCTTTGTTAAGTAAATTGGGGTCAGCCTCAATCTCATTGTCGTCTGCGCTAAAGTTAATTCCAATATTTTTTTTGTCAAAAATTGGTTGTAGTTTAGATATAATATTCGTTAATGAGTCTTTTACCAATACGTTCTTTTTTTGCAAGGTAAGGCTATTTGTTTGGGATTTTAAAATAATTAGAGTATTATCAATTAGTTTTTCTAATCTTTGGTAGCCAGTTTCAATTCCATGTACCATTATAGTTTGTTCGCTATCTTTAATCTCTTCTTTTAGTAGCTGTAAATAGCTCGATATAGAGGTTAACGGAGTTTTTAATTCGTGGTTGATCATAATGGTAAAATTACTTTTTGCTTGATCTAATTCGCTCAATTCTTTGTAGGCGGCCTCTAATTCTTTGTTTTTTGCTTTCAATTCTTTTCGCATCAAAGCCGCTTCAGCTGCTTTTTCTATACTCAACTCAAGCTGGGTGTTATCCCAAGGCTTTGTTAGATATAGTTGGATTTTCGCATCATTTATAGATTTAACTACCGAATCTAAATCCGTGAACCCAGTAAGTAAGATTCGACTAGCATCCGGTTGGTACTCTAAACTTTCTTTTAAAATTTCTATCCCAGTAAGACCAGGCATCCTTTGGTCAGATAGGATGACATCTAAAGGCTGTGTGCGAATAATATCTAAAGCATCTTTGCCATTATCAGCACGGAAGATATGATACTTTTTTCGAAATATCCTTTCTAGTGCGTCTAAGTTGTATGCCTCATCATCGATGATTAATATAGTAGGCTTCATGATATCTATCTATCGGACTCTGCTATATAAACTAAAAGACCTTGGACTAAGGGCCAAGTATTTTTAAATGCAATATATTAGTAGGTAGGGACCTAGACCTTAGTATAAATGAATCATAATCCTAATTCTTATTCTTCATAAGTTGGGCATAATAAATATAGGGAATGTCTTAGCTCTTTTAGAACTAGACCTAGATTTATGACATGAATTGTCCGATTCTAGATCAAGTTTAAAAAGACTAATGACGATAGGATGTTGACGAGTTATCTCGGTTTCTAAGGAGTGGAAATGCATTTCCGTAATACATTGTTAACTCTTGCAATCGCAAGTACATTTTTTCTAGGTTATAATGCCAATGCACAGATGGGCCCGGGCGGTATGGGTATGGGCTACTACGCCGGTGTTCAAAACTGTGAAATGGGCGGAGCGGGGACTCTAACTAAAGAAGAAAAAGAAGATGCGCTAAAAGATAAAGCCAAATATAAATTCATAGAAAAAGAACTAATAAAATTAGAAAAAAGTATTAAACGTTCGACTAAAAAAGATGCTGAAGAATACGGTGGGGAAATTGAAAGGAATAAGCGCATTCTTAAGAATGCGATGGGCGATGAGAATTTTAAAATCTTCTGGAAACGCTATTCAGGTGATATTTCATGTAGCGCAGAATGTATTAATAAAAAAAGCTGCAGTTTGACTGAGGGTTGCGAAGCAGGGCGAGTGGCTTGTGAGCCATATGTGGCTTCTAGTGAAATAGAGCAAAATTATACGGTTGCAAATGATATTAGTAATGTTGTCTTTGCTTCACCAAATGGATCAAAGCAATATACAAAAGCAGAGTGCGATACAGAGGTTGCAAAATTAGGTGCCGGATCTCAGGCTAAGATTTCATGTCCTGCGGGAGGCATTTCTGGGCAAAGCCTGTATGAAAATATATTAGGTCTTGCTTCAGTAGAAGATCCAAATGCTGCGGACAGATTATGTCGTGGTGCTTTAAATAAATTTACTGTTTGTGCGTCTGCCAAGGCGGAAGACCGCTCTAAGTGTACAGAGGCATTCGGAAATTTAGATCAAGACTTAGTACAAGATAATGAACGTTATACTGATCTACTAGAAGAGTATGACTCTCTAGAAGAAAACCTTGCTGGAGTTGATTTCTACACAGAAGGTTCTTATTGTGCCGAATGCCAAGCGGCAGGCAATCGTCGTTTCGTTGACGATAGATCTGGGTTTAGAAGATTTTTTGATACAGCGATGCCAATTCTTGGTGGAGCAGCGGCTGCATACGGTGGATATAGATTAAATAATGAAGCTATTGATAGAGCTACTAACTTAGGTTTCACTACAAATCCAGCACCATCATTTTTATCATATGGATATCCTATGATTATGAATGGTATCTACGGTGGTATTGCTAGCGGTATCGGGTCAGGTGCATTTCAGTGTGGTAACACAATGGGCGGTGGTTTTCCAGGTGGTGCAAACGGCATGATGGGGCCATACGGTATGAACGGTATGATGGGCCAAGGCGGAAGTCCTTTTGGTTATCCGTTTGGTCAAAGTCCTTATGGTATGAATGGTTACGGCGGCGGTCCTTATATGCCAGGTTTAGTAGGTGGTTATTCTGCTGGTCCTTGGGGGGTTGGTGGTAATTTAGGTTACGGCGTTGGTATTCCACAAATTGGTGGATTTCCAGGTGGCGGAACTATGGGTTATGCCGGAGCTCCAGGAATGGGCGGCGGATTCGCTGGGTTTGCTGGTGGCGGTTTTGCCGGTGGCGGTGGATTTCCAGGAATGGGTGGCGGATTTGCCGGTGGAGCAGGATTTGCTGGCGGCGGCGGATTTCCAGGAATGGGCGGAGCAGGGTTTGCTGGTGGTGGATTTCAAGGAATTGGCGGCATGGGTTATGCTGGATTATATAGTGTTCCAGGTGCAGCGGGAATGGCGGGTTATGCTGGCGGTGGTTTTGCCGGTGGCCTTGCAGGTTACGCTGGTGGATTAGCTGGATACGCAGGAGTTCCAGGTGCAGCAGGAATTGCTGGCGGTTACGGTCTTGCCGGTATGTATGGTTCTATTGGAAGTTCTGCAGGTCTGCAGTATCAGCAACAGCTTATACAACAGCAAATGCAACAGTACCAACAGCAGATGTCTGCTTTACAGCAATATCAAGAGTATGAAATAAATCGTCAAAGAACTAGAAGTCAGTTGACGCAGCAAATGCAAACATTGCAAATGCAACTATATCAGTTAGAGTCTGGTGGTGGCAGTGCATTTGGTGGCGGGGCACAATTTGGCACAGGAGTTACTGGCCAATCATTTCTACCTCCCGCAGGCACATATAACCCAGCAGGGAATCCCGCTAGGTAAGCTATTCTTTAGATGTAGAAGTTGAAACTGTAGATCCTCCGTCACTGGAGGATTTGTTGTTTTTATGAACCAAATAACTTAAAATACCTCCAGCAATTGTCCAAATTAAAACAGTCTTCTTATTTTCCTGCCACCATTTACTAGGAGCTTTAGTGTCATTAGTGCTGGTAGCAGTTAAAGGTACGCTCGTATTGATATCTTTCTGAACAATGGTTTTTATACCCTTGGGGGTCCATTTTAAAAATTGACTCACTTCCCCTGTAAACAACTCAGATTGGTTATTCGAGTATACTAGTAGGATTCTTTGTTTAGTTAGCGGTAGTGATATTGTTAGCCCGTTAGCATTACTATAAATTCGTCCATTAACAATAATGTACTTTACGTTATCAAATACATCAGTGGGTTGCCATAAGTAGAAGTTAGAGAGCATGCGATTTTGTTGTAAGAGTACTTGCTGAAGCAGCGGGGGCTCAAATACCTCAGGATCAATTTGCTTTACTTGGTCTGGATCCAAATTTACTAATTCAGAGATGTAGTCCTCGCACTTATCTCGGTCTATTTGGCACAATTTTAGTAAAGAATAAGAAAGTATTTTTCGTTGATAAAAATCCCAATTAGCATCATAGGTCCTTAAGCTGATTAATAAATATTTTTGCTTAGCACCTTGTATGTCGCCAGAATAATATAATTCATTGGCACTACTTAACTCCTCAGTCAGTTGAGAAGAAGTGGTGAAATATTTTCTTAGCTCCTGATCTTCATGAAACTCTATATCCATCCAACTAAAAGCCACTGTAAATAATAAAATACTAATCATTATCTATACCCACCTGTATTTGATTTAACTGTACTTTTTCATTTACAAAAACCGTTCCAGAATTTTTTTCGCTAGATATACTGACAAAAAATGCAGAATCATAAGTTGTAATGTAATTGGTTTGATTGTCTTTCACTAAGGCCGCGAATTGATTAGGGTTTCTGGGGGCACGTATTAGCTTTACGTTTCTCCCTATCAAAACTTGCTTACCTCTTTTTTCAATGTATAGATTCACATAGCCAAAATTTCCAAAAATTGAGTCCAAGCTTTCAGAATTT
The DNA here is from genome assembly GCA_037969075.1 of Bdellovibrionales bacterium. Lineage (GTDB taxonomy): Bacteria > Bdellovibrionota > Bdellovibrionia > Bdellovibrionales > UBA840 > JAGRAL01. Next base: position 28,398 of record JBBKWS010000087.1, read on the forward strand.
TTAATTTCTATGGGAATTAAAGTGTGATTCTTAGGTATCATCGTAAACACTTCATTATTTTCTTCTACTTCATGCGGGGGGCTTGGTTCTTTTTGTAGGTAATGTATAGACACACTGGCGAAAAGTAATGTTCCTACAACGATTGCATTCTTATAGTGTAATTTTAAATTCATGACGTCACCTTTGAAAATCTATAATTAATTTGCTTCTTAATAAAATGGGATTGACCCACTAAAAACCAAACAATAATAACTATTGTAGATATAAATAGTAAGCATTCTACGAGGCCCTGCCCTTTGTTAGCTTTGGGTACCATTTTTTCTCCTTACTAACGGTAGCGCTGCAACTTCCGTCATTTTTAAGTTCTTTGCTGTTAACAGAATTTTTTTTACTCCACTTTATATGTACTGCCTGATTTCTCTCATAGCCGGTGTAGGCAGTGTATATAGGACTGCCTGAGTTTGGCGGTGCCGGCAGTAGTTGTAGCGTGATATGATTGAAACTTATTATGCTACTTTTTTTTGTCTTGCTTGAGATTTTTAAGTTAGCAGTTCTCTCGGTACGTGCAATCGTGCTCAGTTGTTTTTTGCGAAATACCATTTGTTCTAATTTTACTTTTTTAAGATAAAGTAGAGCTGCTGCTACTTGTGGTGGTGTAGTAGCAGTTTTTATTAAAACTTGTGCGCGCTTAAATTTCACCTGAAGTCTTATTGCCTTAGGATTCATTTCAATTAATTTGTTGATACCGTCTGCCAATATTTGCATGCTCTCTAAAGCAGTAATTCTACAGGCGTGCTGAAGGTAGTATTTTTGCTTTGCTGAAATCAAAAAATAACCTAATAGTATTGATGCTGAACTTAGCAATAAGAGCAGTGAAATTAGTAACGGAAGCATCCCTTTATTAGTAAAAAACTTTTGGTACATATACACTGTCCTTAAAATATATAGGTCTGCAATTTACACAGATGGGATCCTTAATCTGCAGCACTCCACTTATTTTGAATGCTCTTTTAGTTTCTATTTTTTCAACCTCAAACTTCCTTATGCTTAACAGTGGAAAAGCAATCAGTTGTTTATATAAGCTAGATTTACATAAGCTGCCCTGCGTATGGATATTGCAAATTAAGTTTTCATATAAATAATGCCCCGTATAGACGTGCAGGGCAGTCCTGTATATTACTGTAATACTCATAGCAATGATGAGTAAAATTACGCTACTCATTACTACCAACTCTAAAAGTGCTTGCCCACGATTAGTCATTTTTATTTTTACTTGCTGCTGATTCAAAAAAATTACTTAGATCTTTGTTGCTATGTAGTTTTGATTCAACTTTGATGTTTGTTGGTTTTATTTGTTTACTGTTACCTTGAATGGCATAAGTAATATTAGTAAATTGACTTGTTATGGTTTGTCCAAAAACTCTTACGATTCCGATGCTTGCAACTGCTAAAATTGCCACTAATATTAAATACTCTGTTAAACCCTGTCCTTTTTGATTGTTCATATGACCTCCTACTTTTGTCTATGCAAAAATAGGGGCCAACTTTAAACATAAGTTAAACTACAATGAGAATTAATTTGTCCGGATATCTAATAAAATCCGAACGGGGTAGTGGTCAGAGACGCCAGTTTGATTCGGACTGTTTGCACTAAAATTATAACGATTAGGCACTCGCTCTTGGGTGCTTCCAAAAGAAAAACGCATAGGATTTTTAGCTTCAAAAGGTTTAGATAATTCAGAAAAACCTAAAATCCGGAATGAATTAGATATTACTTTTAGGTCTTTATTTTTTTCCAATAGGCTTTGGCTCACTAAAATTTTATCTAAATAATCCCATGTTCCCCCGTAACTATAATATGAGGTTCCAGTGGGAAGTTGATAAAAAGTATTTTCATCAGTCTTCTTTAAAAGGATAAGCGCGTCTCTCAGACCATTTTCACGGCCTTCGATTGTTTCAATAATTGGATTCGGGCGATCATATTGAATTGTATTAAAATCGCCAACGGCAACCACATTATAGTTTTGTCCTATGGTTTTTGTCTGCGCATCGATTAACTTGTTGAGCGTATTCGCAGCTGCGATTCTGTTTTTTACATCATTTCCTTGTGAGGGCCAGTGGTTTACATAAACCCCTACGATTTGATCAGTACCTTTTACTTTAAAGTTTACAACTAAGATGTTTCTTGTAGTAAATGCTCGTCCTGATTCATCCACAACTTTTTCTTCTGCGTGAGATTTGTACTCAACCAGACGGTCTTTATATAATATCGCTACGTTGATCCCTCTAGCGTCGCTACCGGTGGATATATGCATGTTTTTAGTGGAATATCCTAGCTTTTCTGCAAGCATAGCAAGTACATTTGCATTTTCAACTTCAATCAAAGCAAGAACATCTGGTAGGTCGCCCTGAAGGTTTAAGGCTTCAGTGATTTTCGCTAATTTGATTTGTAGGCGCTCATTTGTCCAATCTACTTCTAAGCATTGTTTGCGTTGCCAATCTTGGCTCATCCGATTACAGGCATCGATCTTTGCTTTATTTGGTGCCCCATTAGGGAGTTTTAAAGGTAAAAACTCCCAATCCCCTTTACCTTCATCATGTTTTGTATCAAATAGATTTTCAACGTTATAGCTTACTATTGATAAGGTTGAATCGTCTAAATCGACTCGCATGTTTAATGGTTTATAGTTATCTCCAGCCGTTGCTGCGTTAGCTAGTAATAAGGTAAATATAAGTGCTAATACTTTCATAATCTCCCCCCAGAGTGAGTCTATTTTTATACAAGTCTCTTTTGTTTTTCATTAGGATTTTTAAAAAAGGTAAAATAAGTTAGAACCGGTGCGTTTTTGGCCCTTTAAAGGCCGATTTCTTGACTTTTTGTTGCTGAGCGATATAAGTGCTCAATATGTTTTCAGGGATTATCGAGGCGAAAGCCAATATAGTTGAGGTCTTAGAGCGCTCTGGAGTGCTGCAAATACGTGTAGAAAGACCCAGCTCTTTTGACGATATCAAAATAGGCGATAGTATTGCTACTAACGGAGTTTGTCTTACAGTAGAAGATTTCAATGATATGTGGCTACAGTTTGCCATTGGGCATGAAACTATGGCTGTGACAAACTGGACAGCCAAAGATTTACAAAGTAGGACTGTTAACTTAGAAAGATCTTTACGTTTTGGAGACAGGCTCCATGGGCATATGGTTAGTGGACATGTGGAAGAAACGGGTAAAATTGTGGAAGTTAATTGGGAGGGTGAAAATTTACTACTAAAGGTAAACTTTTCGGATACTCTTGCCCCTTTTATTTGGAAAAAAGGCAGCATTGCTCTACAGGGTGTCAGCCTAACTGTTAATGATGTAAATCAAAATACATTCTCTGTTTGCCTGATCCCTGAAACAACAGCAATTACCAATTTGAAAGATATTAAAGTGGACGAAACCGTTAATTTAGAAGCTGATTATTTTGCGAAAGCGTTACACCATTTCTCTAGAGAGGCCATACATGCATCCCGTAAGTGAGCTTATAAAAGAACTACAAGATGGAAAAATGATTATTCTTGTTGATGATGAAAGTAGAGAAAACGAGGGAGATCTTGTGTTGGCGGCCTCTAAGGTTGAACCACACCACATTAATTTTATGGCCAAAGAGGCAAGAGGACTAATTTGCTTAAGTCTTACCGAAGAACATACAAGACGATTAGAGTTACCTCTTATGGTATCTGAGTCATTGAATCAGACAAGTAGTAAGACCGCATTCACTGTAAGCATAGAGGCGGCAGACGGGATTACCACTGGAATTTCTGCACACGATAGAGCGAGAACAATTCGTGTGGCTGCGAGTACGACAGCGAAGCGAAGCGATCTTTGTGTTCCAGGTCATATTTTTCCATTAATAGCTAAAAAAGGCGGAGTTCTTGAAAGAGCCGGGCACACAGAGGGTAGCGTTGAGTTGACTAAACTCTCTGGTTTGGGAGAGGCCGCGGTAATCTGTGAAGTTATGAATGATGATGGCACAATGGCAAGGCTAGAGGATCTAAAAGTTTTTGCTAAAAAGCATAATTTAAAAATCGGCAGTATAGAAGATCTTATCAAATACCAAAAAGAGAGATTATCGTGATTCTTCAAGGTAAGATTCCGGATAGATTGGTGAGAATTGCCGTAGTAACTGCTAGATTTAATCATGAGGTTACCTACAAGTTAGAGACTGGCGCGCTAGAAGCTCTTAATTCAAGTGGATTAAAAAAAGAACAAATCATACAAATACGAGTTGCCGGCGCTTTTGAAATTCCATTGGCTGCAAAATATTGCATCGACCAAGGGGTGGATGCTGTTATTGCTCTAGGGGCAGTAATTCGCGGGGAAACTTCGCATTACGACTATGTCTGCTCAGCGGTTGAGCGTGGGTGCACAAATTTGCAGTTAGAACATGCAGTGCCTGTTGCTTTTGGAGTATTAACTACCGATAATGAAGAGCAAGCAATGGATCGAGCTGGTGGTCGCTATGGAAATAAAGGCGAAGAAGCAGCTTTGGTTGCCTTAGAAATGTTAGATCTTAAGGACAAGATAAACAAAAGGTAAGTTTTGTACGGCAAAAACATATTACAACAAATTGAGTTTCGAAAGCGTAAACGAGAGATTCTTTATGCGATCTGTATCGCTGTATTTTTCGTGTTATTTACTTGGGGCCAATTCAAGCTTTATGATATCAGCAGCAGACTACCATTTCAGCACAGTATATTTTTCTTTGGTTTAGTAAATCTAAATATTGTTCTTTTACTTTTTTTACTCTTTCTTATTTTTAGAAACGTTACAAAAATCTTCGTTGAAAGAAAAGGTAAGCTATTTGGTTCGTCTTTAAAATCAAAGCTGATTGCAGCTTTTTTAGCATTTAGTTTTGTGCCTACATTTCTTTTATTTTTAGTTTCTGTGTTTTACATCAACTCAAGCTTTGATAAATGGTTCAATGTTAAAATAGCTAGTATCTTAAAAGACTCCATCGAGATACCTAATTACTTCTATATTTTGTCAAAAAAGAAAAACTATCACTTTGCAGAAGAGATACTAAGAGAGGTTCGCGGCTCTGCGACTGTAAATAGAGATTTAAAACGCTTACGAGAAAAATATAGTCTAGACGCCATTGAATACTACCCCGATCTTTTTCAAGATCGGGTATATGTGCTTTCAGATGAATCTAGTTTGTCAAATTTACCTAGGCTGTCATTAGAGTTTTTAGAAAAAGCTATACGAGACAAAATTGAGGCAAGCACGATTCACCAAGCGGGGCAGGGGAATCTTGTACGAGTCGTAGTGCCTGTGCCAGTAGGCAGTAGGCTTGGTAGTGGTGCGCTAGTAGTCTCTAGCTTTATTCCGCTTTCGATCACTTCACGTATGGATGATATTGCAAATGCCTATGAAGAATTTCGCGATCTAGATCCTTTAGAGTATCCGATCAAATCCATATATCTAATCATTCTTGTTATGATTACGTTAGTGATTTTGTTGGCTGCCAGTTGGTTTGGGTTTCATTTGGCTAAAGAGCTGTCTGTGCCATTGATGAAACTTGGGAATGCATCTAAAAAAATTACCAAAGGCGTATATGAGCCGGTGGAGATTAAAACGGGAAGCTCAGAAATAGAATATTTAATTGAAAACTTTAACTTTATGACTGAAGAATTATCTAGGTCTGAAAAAACCATAAAACATGCCAATAAAAGTTTAAAGGAAGCCTTAGACGTATTAGATGAACATAGTAAGTATATCGAAGTTGTTATTTCTAATATTAGTACAGGGGTTATCTCATTTGATTTAGAGGGCAAAATTAAAACAGTAAATCAAAAAGCAAAAGATTTACTGCATTTAGAATCCAATCAATTGTTGAATCATCACTTTGAATTAGTTTTATCAGATGAGTTTTCTAAGTCTGTGTCAGAGCTTATGAATGAATTACAGTCTACGCGCAGACGAAGTGTTAAAAAAGAAATTCAACTAAAGTCCGAAGACGACGTCTTGTTACTGCAAATGACAATGACCCCATTAAAGGATGATGAGAAAGAAACTATTGGTTTGGTATTAGTGTTTGATGATTTAACAATTCTAGTTAATGCACAAAGAGCAGCTGCCTGGCGTGAAGTTGCCAGAAGAATTGCACATGAGATTAAAAATCCTTTAACTCCAATACAGCTCTCAGCTCAAAGGCTAAATAAGAAATTCGGTGGTCAAATATCTGACCCAGTATTTGGCGACTGTATCCAGACTATTATTAAGCAAGTGGACTCGTTAAAAAATATGGTAAATGAGTTTAGCAATTTCGCCAGGCTCCCACAGGCAAAGCCAGTTGAAAGCTCTCTAGATCAGGTTTTAAACGAGGTAATCGTTCTTTATAGTACAGCTCATAAAGAGGTAGAGTTTATTTCGGTTTTAGATAAAGATTTACCTAACTTTTATTTTGATCCAGAGCAAGTAAAAGGTGTTGTTGTGAACTTGATAGAAAACTCTATTTTCGCTGTACAAAAAACAGTACGTAAGCAAATTAAAATTATAACAAATTATGACAAAGCGTTAAACTTAGTAAAGCTTGAAATAATTGATACAGGAGAAGGCGTTGATGAAGAATTTATGCAGCGTCTATTTGAGCCGTATTATACCACTAAACTAGAAGGAACTGGACTTGGGCTTGCCATTGTGAAGCGTATCATTCAAGATCATAATGGATTCATACGAGCGTTTAATGAAGAAACTGGCGGGCTACGCATGCTAATTGAGTTGCCTGTAGCTACAAAATTACATATACCACTTGAAAGCTAAATATGGAAAAAAATAAAGTCGCAAAAGTTTTAATTATTGATGATGAGGCGCCCATTCGTGAAGTGCTATCTGCATCTCTACGTGATGAAGGTTACGAAGTCGATGTTGCTTCTAATGGCGAAGAAGGTCTTTTAAAATTAAGAACTTATGCCCCGCAAGTAGTACTTTTAGACATCTGGATGCCAGGTTCTATGGATGGCTTAGATGTTTTAAAAGCCACTATGGATTTAAATTTCAAAGGCGATTTTATTGTGATGTCAGGACATGGCACGATAGAGACGGCAGTTAAAGCTACAAAACTTGGCGCGTGGGATTTTGTTGAAAAGCCTCTTTCTATTGATAAAATTAATATTTTGCTAACTAATCTTTTGGCGTACCAAAATGAAAAACAACAAAAGCTGAGTATTTTAAATAAATTGCGTCAAAATTTTTCTTTAATCGGTCCATCACAAGCGACTATTAATTTGAAAGAACAAATCTCTAAAGTCTGTAATAAATCAACCCCGGTATTGTTATGTGGTGAGATGGGAGCTGGTAAGCATTTAGTTTCTCAGCACATACACTATTTTAGTGGTAGAGCATTTTATCCGTTCATTGATGTCAATTGTGCGGCAAATTCCAGCGAGCTAGTGGATGCAGATTTATTTGGTTATAAGGCCGGACATTTTACAGGAACGACTGAAGATAAAATCGGCAAATTAGAGATATGTACAGAAGGTACAATCTTACTAAAAGAGATCGAGCTTTTAGATGTAGAGGTTCAAAATAAAATAGCCGCCTATCTGAAGGACAATAAAGTTAAGCCTTTAGGTGGTGGTCGAGAAGCCTCTAGTCAAGCAAGACTGATTTTTTCATCAACATCAACTTTAGCTGATCTTGAAAAAAAAGAGAGCTTCTCTAAAGACTTACTATCTGAACTTAAATCTTACGATATCAGTATTCCTTCTCTTCGGGAGAGGCAAGATGACATCCGAGAGCTAGTAGATCATTTTAGCCGAGTATTTGAGAAAGAAGGGGCCTATAGTCCTAAACGATTTAGTGAGGATGCTTTTCATAAGATGGGGGAGCATAGCTGGCCAGGGAATGTAAGAGAACTAAAAAACTTTGTAGAGAGAGTCTTTATTTTAATTCATACCGAAGAAATTTCAGCCAAAGAAATACAGTTAGCTGGCATTACAAATAGTTTTGATGAAGCAGATCGTATGTTTGATTACAATGCGACTCTAAGAGAAGCTAGATCTCAGTTTGAAAGAGATTTTATATTAAAAAAATTAGATGAAAATGACGGTAATATCTCAAAGACCGCAGAGTTAATCGGTGTTGAAAGATCTCATCTACATAGAAAAATTAAGAGTTACGGAATAGATGCGTAGGTATATTTATGAAATGGTCTAATTTATTTTTATTCACACAAAAAGATGCACCAGCAGATGCTGAAGTACCAAGCCACAAGTTAATGATGCGAGCTGGTATGCTTAAAAAAGTCGGCCCAGGAATTTTTACCTACCAGTACCTTTGTCTTCGAGCGCTTAGAAAGTTTGAAAATATTGTAAGAAATGAGTTGGATTCATTAGGTAGCCAAGAAGTACTAATGCCAATGGTGCATCCTAAGGCTCTATGGGAAGAGACTGGTCGTTGGGAGCAAATGGGCGACCAGCTACTTAAGTTCAAAAATAGAAATGATCAGTGGTATTGTTTAGCGGGTACCCACGAAGAAGCTGTTACGGATTTGGTTCGCAATGATATTAAATCGTATAAACACTTGCCCCACATTATTTATCAAGTGCAAACAAAATACAGAGATGAAATTAGACCGCGATTTGGACTAATGCGTGGTCGCGAATTCATTATGAAAGACGCCTATTCTTTTGATGCTGACTCTAAGGGTGCATTGATAGCTTATGATAAAATGTATGCAGCCTACAAAAACATATTCTCTAGGTTAAAGGTAGATTTCAGAATTGTCGAAGCAGACGCTGGAAATATTGGCGGCAGTCAAACCCATGAGTTTCAACTGTTGGCCGAAGCCGGTGAAGATCATTTAATGGTTTGTGATTCATGTGATTTTGCGGCCAACATTGAAATAGCCCCGGTTTTAACTTCTTCTATCGAATCATACTCTGGTGGAGAAGGTAAAAAAGAATCTTTTGCCACACCTAAAATTAAAACTATTGCAAAATTAGCAGGCCTATTAAAAATAGAAGAGAAGTTTTTAGTGAAAACTCTTTTATATAAAACTGAGTCGGGTGAAAATATAGCCATATTAGTTCGTGGAAATGATGAACTTAACGATATTAAGTTAAAAAACATATTAAAGCTCACTAACCCACCTGCAATGTTAACAGTGGATGAGGTAAAAGCCTTAACAGGTGCGTACCCAGGTAGTTGTGGACCGATGGGCCTTAACTGCAAGGTGTACGTAGATCAGTCACTCAAAGAATATAAGAACTTTGTGGTTGGTGCCAATAAAGATGACGAACACATTAAAAATGTAAACTTTAGTGATTTTAAGACTGAAGGGTTCTTTGATCTTCGTAAAGCTAACGCTGGTGACCCGTGCCCAAAGTGTAAAGGTGGTAAGTACCAATCTTTTAGAGGCATCGAGGTAGGTCACTGTTTTTATCTAGGAACAAAGTACTCTACTGCAATGAATTCTACTTTTTTAGATGCTGAGGGTAAAAATCAACCCATCGAGATGGGCTGCTATGGTATTGGCATTAGTCGTACGGT
>JBBKWS010000088.1:0-4948 GCA_037969075.1 Bdellovibrionales bacterium
AAACTCCGCAATATTTTATTGGTTTAACACCAGCATTATACACCAATTAAGAGTAAATGTAGCTAGTAAGTAAAAATGACAAAAGACTGTTTATGGGTTGGTCGATTTTGGATTGCTGTTACAAACCACTGCATAGTTAAAACAAATATAGGCGGTATAGAAGATTAACTTCGCGCAAATCAATGATGAATTTCTCCGCTTTGCATGTAAAGCAAAAGCTAATCAGTCGGGCACTATAGACGGCAAAGCCACGTGCAGGCGCCTAGCTTCGGGTGAAATAGAAGAGGCTGAATTTAGAAATGGCACTTTAATCCGTGATTGGCACTGGAAATAAATTTAAGTTAAATCAGTATGGACCATAGTCCTTACGGACTAGCTTCGCTCTTTTGCTATTGCTAAACTTAATGAAATGCTACTCTTTATATTTTTATTTCAATTCTCTATGGCCAATCAACAGATGGCTTCAAAGCTATCAGACTGCGTTATTAATAACGCCCGTTATTTAGCAAAAAATCCCGTAACCACGCAGGAGCCAATTACGTTGAGAGATGTAGCAGAGGTATGTAAAGACGAACTGCCAAATAAGAAAATACAGATTGATACAGCTGCACGGCAAGGTAGTAACCATATTTTAAAACTCTCATGGAAGGACATTAATGGTAAAGTGGTATCGAATACTGCCTATTTTAACATTCTTGGTTCTAAGCTATGTAATAGTTCAAATTTGGATTCTTCGGCTGAAAACTTAATGATAGATTTATATACTGTTCTGGCTAATACAGAAAATGCAGCGTCGGAGAATGAATGTTTTAAAGAGAAAGTTGTTAAAAGCTTTGGTTTTATGAAGTTCGGGTTATTCGGATTCAAAACACAAGACAATGGTTCTTGTAAGAGAATTTGTAAGCAAGGAGATCGCAGGCGCGCACTTAGGTTACCCTTTACAAAAATATCAGAAAATAAATATTCTTCAATAGAACCTCACTGGGCAGATCAGGCCCCCTTCTATGAAAAAGTTGAATGCGAACTTTGCCCTGCTACCCACCCAAACACTATTGCTACTGACAATAAATGCTATGATGCAGATGGTTGCGATGAACATAGTGAAGTGACGTATATAGAGGGAAAGAATTGGGATATTAGCGTGCTTGATCCTAAAAAGAAATGTGCTAGCAAATGTAGTGAATCTGAAGTTATGAATGAAAATGGCGATTGCGAGTTTGATTCCAAAGCCGTCTGCAAAGAGGAAAAAAAGAAAATAGAATATTTAAACAAATGGCTGGTTACATTCAAAAGTATGTTATCAAGAGTTACTATTTCAAATTGCGATAAAAACAAATTTCGATCTTTTGTTGGAAATTGGCACGGTAAAAGCATTGCGCTTCACAAGGAAAACATTCAAAGCGGTTGTGATTTTCAGAACGGGACGATGGAGCTGTCTGCAAGTTTGATAAATAGAATACAGATAGAAACATTTAAAGGAAATGAACTTAAGTCTATCGAGGGCTGTTTTACTCTCTCTAATGCCTACGATAAACCTATCAATATAGAATTTTTTGAACATATATATAGATCTACTTCAGACGCTTTCCCATTGGAAGTTACTGAATAGATATAAAGGCACTATTGATTTTAAAGTGCCTTTTCAATCGCATCTTTGATTGCCTGATAACCAATTTTATCTAGCTTTACACCGTTAACAAAAAAGGTTGGAGTTTGTCTGGCTCCTACTAGCTCAGCATCTTTACGATCAATCTCGATTTTTTCTCCATGTTTAGCAATTAAAGCCTCTGGATTAAGAGTGTCTTTCGGAATTCCAATATCAGCTAAATAGACAGCGATTAACTCTGGCTTCGGACTGTGGTGATCGCCCCATATAGGTTGATTATGAAATAGAGTATCTAGGGCCTCTTCAAACTTTCCTTGTTCTCTGGCTTCTTCTATCGCTGCAGCTGCGTGCAATGAGTTCTTGTGAAGAGGCAAGTAACGGATTACCAGGCGAACTTTCTCGCCGTATTCAGATAGTAGTTCTTTAATAATTGGATGCATAGCTCGGCAGGCTTCGCACTCTGGATCTAAAAATTCAACAATAGTAACAGGAGCATTTGCATTGCCTTTAGTTGGGCTATGAAACTTAATCAAAATGTCGGAACTAACTTTTGGGATTGCGTTAGCGGCTTCTTTTTTATTGCCAAAAACTATCAGTGCGCCAAAACCTAAAATTCCAGCAACAATAGCCACAATTAAAAACTTTTTATTATTCATGTTTACTCCCTAATTTAAAACATTTTATGATTTCTAAAGTTAAAAGTGATAAGAATCCTGTCAATGATAGTAGCGGGATGGTGATAAAGCCCAACCACTCAATTTGCTTTGAAGTGCACGAGATGCCTTGTGTGCAAGGAGTAATGCTATCAGGAATGATACCGTAATAAAGCAGGTTGTGGTAAATGGCTATGATGGTACCGATGGCAATAAGGGGAAATGCATATCTAGAATAGTGGGTATCATTTGTCCAAATGCCTACAAAAAGAATGCCGACTAAAGGATACATACAAATTCTTTGGTACCAACAAAGAACACAGGGCGGAAAGCCAAGCACTTCTGAGAAATACAAACTTCCCAAGGTGGCAATCAATGCAATTAAGAAGCTAAGTCTAATGAAAATGATGTTTTTATTCATACTAAATTTTCGCCTTATACTCAGGAATGGCTTTTTTAAATATTCTATAACAAGCCGTTAATCCTAAGGTTCCCATAATAAATGCAACAATCAAATCAGGCCACATATTTTTTGTTAAAAATACGCCGCTTGCAGCTATCATAACGGCAATGTTGCCGATGGCATCATTTCTAGAGCATAACCAGACGGATTGCATATTACTATCTCCATCACGAAACTTAAACAGAAGTAAAGCAACGAAGACATTCACAACAAGAGCTGTGAATCCTAAGATACCCATTGCAGATGCATCAGGTGATGAACCGTACAGCGCATTGGTCGCTGCTTCATAAATTACCCAAACACCAAACAAACCCATGCTTGTGGCTTTTAGTATAGAGGCAACCGATCTGGTTTTGAGCGAAGAGCTAAGAACATATAAGCTGATACCGTAATTAAAAGTATCTCCTAAGAAATCAATTGAATCCGCCTTTAGAGACACAGAGTTAGCATAAAAACTTACACTAAATTCAACAATGAACATCAATCCATTCAAGATTAAAGAAATCCAAAGAACCTTTTTAATTGTTTGGGTTAATTTCTTATTAATTGGCTCGCAGCAGCTATCTGACATGTGAATTGATCCTCTTTAAAATCTTACCCTGAATCTTTTTAAAAAGTCTATCGTTACTGCATTCATCATATGTAGATATGCTTATTCAACTAGCTGTTTTCATGATTTGTATGTGGTGTAGATGCCGTATTGATTTTGATATAACAATAGTGAGACACTTACGCTTTATGCTTTAAAACAGGCGTAAGTGTAAGGAAACTTTATGTAAACAGTAAGGTTTATTTTAGATCACTCATAAAAATTTCGATAATAAATAGTGCTAAATAATAAATCCGTAGACAAAATAAAATTATTTTTTACATCGTTATTGGTAGTGAAGAATTTTAAAAATAAATTTTACCCTGACTCAAAAATAAAAAGAGATATCGCGTAAGTCAGATTGACTTGAAGCCTCGCGTTGCAACGCGTCCTTGCTTTTATCAAATAAGAAACTCAGACTTTGTGTATGACTAAATTTATTATTTCCACAGTATTTATTTTCATTTCTACTAGTTATGCATCTCCTAAACCTGAGGTAGGCCAAATGGTTCACCTAAAAGGTTGGTACACTGAGGATGGTATAAAACAAAAGGCAGAGCAGATCATAAAGGTCGATTCTTATGATAGAAGAATGTACAACTTTTATATTTCTCATAAGACATATTTGGAAGATGGAAGAGTTTTAGATGAAAGCTATAAGCAATCAAGCAATGCTTTGACAGACTACTATCGGCATGTCGGCTCTGTAGAGAGATTTTGTTATCAAATGGCTGGCAATCCTGATGTAATCTCAGGTCCTAACGGGGATCTTAGTACTTGTCATTTTCAAAGAACTACTAAGTATGGATTTACGTACACTTGGTTTAGTTCCTCAGTGCCTTTTGGTATTGTAAAGAAACAAAAGCTAGATAAAGCGGTCAGTGTAGATTTGCACGTGGCTGATTATAGTTGGTAATTAAAAACATGGGCCTACTTTTTGTGATATTAGCTTCGACAAGATTACTATACTTTGCATCCATACCTTAGATTTGGTATCCTATTAGCTCAAATTAGGAGGGCGCCCCTTGCTTATTCTGGTTTTGAACCCATACTTACAACATGGAACCCCAAATAGTCATTAGATCCAATTGGCTTACTAACAAGCCAAGAACAGCTGCTGCTAGGGCGAGCTTTTTGTTGGCACTAGCGCTACTAATGCTTAGCTATATTTTTATTGCAGGCTTGTATGACGCTCCTAGGTGGATGGCAGCTACTAATGATCAAGTATTCAATAAGCACGAATACTACCGTGCATGGACAAGTCTTTTTGCGCACGGAGATTTTGGTCATATCTTTAGTAATGCATTGCTGTTTATTCCGTTAGGATATTTTTTATCGAGCTATTACGGCTATTTTTTATTTCCCATCTTAGGATTATTTGTTGGAGGAGTAGTTAATTTATTAGTTTTAAAAACTATGCCTCCTGATGTGGGATTGATTGGAATTTCAGGAGTAGTGTATTGGATGGGAGCTGTTTGGCTTACGCTATATTTTTTGGTGGATCGTCGTAGCCAACCTAAGCGTCGATTTGCCCATATCTTATTTATTTCATTAATGTTATTTGCGCCGCAAACCTATCGTCCAGATGTTAGTTATCTGTCCCATCTCTATGGATTTATCGCAGGAATATTTTCGGC
>JBBKWS010000089.1:0-3859 GCA_037969075.1 Bdellovibrionales bacterium
GAAGTAAAATATTCATGAATGAAAATCTATTTAACACTTTCGGAGATATCATGAAGAAGCTAAGCCAGATCCTTTCGATAACTATTCTTACGTTAACTTCAATGCAGGCTTTATCCTACGCTAGTCCAATTAAAACCTTAGTTGTTAAATCGGGTTTTAGCTTAGCCCCTGAAACAGTATATATGGTTAAAAAAGACAAGTTAGTAAAATCAAAGCTACCGAATGGTGTAGTTTGTTACATCGCTTCTAATAAAACGTATAACTTAAACGTAGAGGCAGGGGAGCGTATAGAGGTATTGGATGTTGTAGTTGAAGAGAATAGAAACCGAACTCTTATTTCCACCGAAAACTTTGACATGAGATGTACTGTAAGTATTGTGATTTGGAATTCCCATGCAAAGCTAAAGCAAATCAAGAAAGAATTATTAGATCTGATGACTATTGAATAGTGGGCTCTCTACTTAATTGTATCTATCAGAAAACGGAGTTCCTTTAAAATCTCTATCTCCTTAAGGACAACTTTTTACAATTGTATCAATACGGCGAAGCTCTTCGGAAGAAATTCTGATGAGCCTGCTTCTACCTTCAAATGTGTCGTTTGCACCTTGTATTACATAAATATTAAATATGCTATCAGCGCTTATTTTTTCCATTCGATGGCTTCGTACATTGTCATCGTACTGCGCAATAAGATCATTTCTAACTGATCCATCATTACTAACAGTCCAGATTACTTCACTTGTAAGACCTGAAGTATCAAGATCTCTGGTATTACCGCTGGCATCTATAGTAATTATATCGAAGATCAATTCATTTTTAAAATTTGTGTATGAGTCATTTTCAACAAAACTACAGAGGAAGGCGTCCGTAGGATTTGACCTGTAATCAGCATATTCTTCATCGATCCATGTTCCCGCAAAAGTAGATACAGTCCCTTTATCTTTATTGCTACATGCTGCGAATAAAGTAATTGAAACAAGTAGGGTAAAAATAGCTGTAATCTTCATAATCAATCTCCTCAATAAGACTTAAACTTCAATATTTATGCCAAATTAAAGGTTCTTATATTCCTTATAGTTTCATAGGACAACAATAATGGTCCTTTGATCACAAAAAGTGTCAGCACTAAGGCTTAATAGTCTTTTAAAGTGTGTAGCATGGTAATCTATTGAAGAATCAATTCTTAAGAAGATAATATGTAATATGACTCAATCACAAATGAAAACGGGCGATAATAATGGCACGCTGAAAACTGTTTTTTGAAAGAGGTTGTTATTTTTACTGCAGTAAACCGGAATAACAATTTGAGGCAGGCGCACGCGCTTAAAAAACTTAATCAAAGTAGATCTTTAGTCTAGGGCCTTTTAAATCATAGCTGTCCTACAATTCATAATAGTATAGAATTGATTGGGTAGGAGACTCTGTATGAAATGGTTTTTAGGTGCACTGATTGTTACCACTAATTTAACTGCTTTTGCTGGTATGGTAAATCCAAATTCAGTATTAGAAAATAGAGACATTAAGTTAAATAAAAACGGTGTTCTTCCTATTCAAGGAAATAACTATAATTATGAGCTTGGCAAAGGGCCCAATGATAGCCAAGTAATAAATTCTAAAATTTCTGGCCTATATGACCTTGTAGTTAAAAGATCTGCTGGCACAGTTATATCTACTACAGAGACTGTAAAAGAATCAGAAAATATTTATGCAACAAAACACGCTGTATACGGCGATAAAGATGAGTTCTTTATAACTAATTGTAGAAGTAAAAAAGGCACAGTGATTAACGATGTTGTATGTAACAGTATCAATACTGAAATATGTGATTCATATTCAAAGTTAAAAGAATACGACAAAGACTTATTTGCAAAAGTAAATTCATGCATTGATATCGAGAAGCAAATAGACTCTTTTAAAAATTCATACAAGAAAGCAACAGAAAAAGATGTTTTTAAAAAGAAGCATATTTTGGGTAGAGAAGAAGGTCGTACAGCTTTAAATAAATATGCTAACACTATTTCTATTACCGATGTTTTTAATAGAGAAATGGGTAAAAATCTAGACAAGAATGGTATCTTAGAGGCCTCTTGGCTTGAAGTTAGTAAGCTTGTAAAGGCTTGTCCCGGAGTTGCTGAAATAAACTATTACTCTCTAAATGATAAGCAAAATGGATTAGCAAATTCTAGCGACGCAAAACCTAAAAGCAGCCCTAGCACTGGCAACAGGTAGGACTAAATAACCTAACCTAAGTCCAGTAACGCTAGCCTACGTTTATTCCGATCAATAAGGATGCGATTACTCCAAATTATTACGTGCATCTCTTTTTCTATATCCTGCACAAAAATCAATACTCTATCATCAGTCTCTAAAGTAGAAGATGAAGAGGCAAAAGAAGAAGTAAGTACGATTACTCCCGAAATGGGCGGCTCTAATTATACATTCGTAGATTTAGGCAAATATGCCACTGATCCAACAGAAGAGAATTGGCGGACTGATATTCGTACTCCTGTAACTCACTTTTCTCAGTATAGTGAATTAATCAAATCACAATTAGATACAATCATAAAAAATGGACAGAAGAAAATTGCCATCGTTGTATGGTTTGGTGGGCCAGGACTTAATTGTGATATATATGCTCACACAGTTTGTCCGCAAAACGGCAAGTTGCCGACCTCAGTTAAAAATAACATTCAAAATCTATTAACAGAAATAGCAACTCGTGAATTTGATGAAGTACAAATCAGATTAGCGGGGCAAGGTGATGCGGACATATTTGGCTGGAGCAGTTTTAATCAATTGGCATACAACAGTAACGTGAGTTTTATTGATGATGTCATAACTGTCAGTGAGGAAAGTTTATCCCAACACTCAATTAAAGTATATTATGATTTAGGTTTAGAGTTAATGGGGCACCCTTATGTGGTTGATCGCCCCTGGGTGAAAGAGTATTTAGTCAAAGTTTGGAATCATTATATTCAAAAGTTTGATCTTAAAAAAACCACAGGGTTTTCGTTTAATCACGCGCACCGAGAAGCGACCTATGAGTCATTAAAAATATTTGATGATTCGGGTGTCAGACCACCAATACTAGGTTTTGATATTTATGTGGATAGAGACACGCACCTTAAAAATATCAAGCTCGTTTTAGCTCTGAAAGGTTGGCCTAAAGATTATCCAATCTTTATACAAGAGACTTACAGAAATGATGCACAGGTTGCAGGTGAAATAAACGCAGCTATTGTAGATTTAAAGTTAAACATTAGAACTATTATGCAGTGGCCCTTAGATCAAAACAGCTCACATCCGCACGTAACCAATACAGACTACACATTCGATAATTATAAATAATGCACAAATGGGAACGCCCCATTTTTACCAAAAATTGCACTGAATTTCTTGCAATACCACATACATCTTGCTCCCAAAGGCATTCATAGTTAGTCTCCGAACGTTAGTGTTTTATTGATTAATAAAAGGGGATAATTATGAAATTTTACAATCTAGCTAAAGCTAGTATGATAACGCTTCTAATATCAGGAGTTGCTCTTCAAGCAGATGCGCAAAGAGACCGTAGAGGAGAAAGAGATCGTCCAGAAAGATCTTCTCCGCAAACAAGACGTGAGCCAACTAGAAACACACCAAGCAGAAGCGAGCCTACAAGAAGTGCTCCTCAAGTTGATCGTAACAGACAACCATCGCCTCGTGCACAGCCAAGTCAGCCGTCACCTCGTGTGGAGCGTAACAGACAGCCAGCACCACGAGTTGATCGTCAAACAAACAATAATAATCAGACTCGTCCAAATGATCGCGTGAGACCAAATCAACCAAACAATAATAATCAGACTCGTCCAAATGATCG
>JBBKWS010000090.1:0-35391 GCA_037969075.1 Bdellovibrionales bacterium
GGTTGGAGATATGTACATTTGTTAAGTCCTTGTAACAAAAATATGTCCCGTATCTATAAAGAGGGTGGAGCTACGTTTTTCTTAGATAATCCAAGTGAGTACCGCGCCATGATGATGGTACCGACTGACATCATTCAAGAACGTATTGTTGAAGTAATTAACAACACAACCATGTACCAACCTAACAATGGTGAGATACAAGATAATGTTGAGTGGAGCTTAAAACCCCCTACTTATAATTTAGTTGCGACACTGGATAATCTTGAAGAAGCTAACTCTAATACTTGGCCATTATATGTATTGTCTTTAGCAATCCGCGGAGTAGATCGTGGCAATTACCATGATGCCAACAAAATGCTAAAAGAATTAGGCTATAGACCTTCGAAAGTGCAACTGGGCGGGATGTACAAATTCTTAATTCGTCCATGGTTAGTAGGACGCATGTTTATACCAAAGGCAGTAAAGTTTAGAAAAGAAGACCATCCTGCTGGAAAACCTTTTAATGTCGTTGAAATCAACACCGCGATTTCTTTAAAAGAATTTTTGGAAAGAAATCATGCGCTACAAAAAGTTGTTGAAGCTTTTCCTACTCAGGGACCTGTACTGCCTTCTGAGTTAGAAATTGAAATTGATAGTACAGATATTAATTAATTATGATTCATCGTCGTCAGGCTCTTCGTCATCAGCGGAACCAAGATTATACTTGTCTACTCTATAGCGCATAGAGCGAAAGCTGATACCTAGAAGCTTGGCGGCTTTTTTCTTTACTCCATTCGTTTTGTGAATGGCTTTAATGATTAGTTCCTTTTCGATTTGCTCCACGATTCTCTCTAGATCCACACCTTCATCGGTTATCTCAATTTCATAAGCTGAGGCTAACTTTCTGCCTGTGGGCGTTTGTACAAAAGGAGGTAAGCTTTCTGGTAAAATAGTAGCTCCGCCCTCTAAAGCAATAGTTCGTTCAATGATATTCTCTAACTCTCTGACGTTACCAGGATAAGAATAACTTTTTAAACAAGCCATGGCTTCTTCACTGATACCATTAACTGTCTTACCTAACCTATCATTGTATTTTTTTAAAAAGTGTCTAGCAAGTATTGGAACATCGTCTTTACGGTCTCTAAGAGGCGGGGCCTTTAATTGAATTACATTTAATCTATAGTAAAGATCTTCTCTAAAAGTTCCTTTTTTAACCATGTCTTCTAAATCACGATTGGTCGCTGCAACCAGCCTTACCTCAATCTTAATGTCATCTGTTCCACCTACGCGTCTAATCACACGCTCTTGAATCGATCTCAATAACTTAACCTGAATACTTAATGGTAATTCACCGATTTCATCTAAAAACAAAGTTCCATTGTTTGCCACTTCAAACAAACCTTGTTTGTCAGCAATGGCACCTGTAAATGAACCCTTCTTATGACCAAACATCTCTGATTCCATTAAAGATTCTGGTATAGCTCCACAGTTAACTGTAACAAATGGCTTGTCTTTATACGGACTATTATAATGAACCGCTTTTGCAATCATCTCTTTACCAGTACCAGACTCACCCAAAATTAAAATGTTTGTAGGAGTACCGGCAACTCGCTTTATCATCTCATAAATTCTATGCATTGGTTCAGAGTTACCAATCAGGTTGGTAAAACTGTATTCTCTTACTAATTCTTTTTTTAGAGTTTTATTTTCTACTTCTAAATTTTGTGCGCGTAGAGCATTAGAAATTAAGATTCTTACTTCATCAATTTTAAATGGTTTAGTTAAATAATCGTAGGCGCCCATTTTCATGGCTTCAACAGCTGTTTCGGTAGTACCAAATGCCGTAATCATTAAAAATACCACTTCGGGATAATTATCTTTTGCGTACTTTAAAAGCTCAAGCCCTGTCATCTTTGGCATTTGTAAATCAGATACGATCATATCAAAAGTTTTTTTCTTTAATAACTCAGAAGCAACTGCCCCGTCCTCGGCAAGAGTAACTTCATAGCCTTCTTTTCTTAGCATGATATCTAAAAATTCACGGATGGATTGTTCATCATCAACGACAAGGATTCTAGGCTTCATTCGGTCTCCGTTGTTACTCAAAAATGCTGTAATTTAAGTATAGAGGTTCTAGCTCTCCGTGACAAAAATTACTATTTGAACTCGGCTATGGTAGAGGAAATCTTAATACAAACTCAGCGCCTTCACCAGCCCGTGATGATACATCCACATTGGCCCGATGATTTTCTAAAATTTTATGTACCACAGCTAACCCCAGTCCAGTTCCTTTGGGCTTTGTCGTGTGAAATGGCTCGAACAACCTAGACTTCACCTCATCGGACATACCCAGGCCGCTATCTTTAATTTTTAGCACAACATTGTCTTCTGTCTGCTGTAAATCAATTTGTATGCGCTTAATAGAGCTCTCATCAAGGGCTTGGATCGCATTAATTAATAAATTAAGGACAACTTGTAAGAGCTTATTTTTATCTCCGATTATTTGAATGTCTTTACCAATACTAGTCTCGATCATTACGTCAGGTGATAGTCTTGTATCTTTTTTAATTTGCTCTAGCGTTTCTTCTACCACCAAACTTAAAGACACAAGTTCAGTAAGAGTTTTCTCGGGTCTTGCGAAATCTAAAAAATCTGTAACAAGTCCATTTAGCCGATCGATCTCTCTAAGAACGATTTGCATCAATTTCTTCTCTTCATCACTTGCTGTAGTTAAAGTCGATTTTAAAAACTGGATACTACCGGACATGCTAGCCAATGGATTTCGAATTTCATGGGCAATGCCTGCGGCCAGCTTGCCGATGGCAGCTAATTTTTCATTTCTTTTTTTATCGTCTTCTAGTTTTCTAATATCTGTTTGATCAGAAAAAATTAACAACCCACCGATTTTTGTTTTCTGCTCATCTAAAATATCAGAATACAGTATTAACAAGTTCTTGAACCCATCTTTACACTTTAAATTATAGTTTAATTGTAAGCTTCCACGTCCGGTCCCTGCATGCAACCTGTCAATCAATTGAGGGAAAACAAATTCAAGCTGTGTTCCTTCTACTAAGGTTTTACCTAAAATTTCGCTGGCACTATCATTATGCAACAATATTGAGTTTTTAGTATCCATACTAATAAACCCTGACTGCATGTTTTGTAAAATTAAAGTGTTTAAATCTTTTAAAATTTGTAAATCTTTAGTTTTCTTAGTTAACTCTGTACTAAGACTTTTTAATTGCTCCCCTAAAGAGCCACTTAAAAACGCTACTACAAAAAACCCTAAATTATTAAGACCAATTGTCAAAAGTAACATCTGTCCTTCAAGCTTGGGCCCCACAGCCAAAAGAAGACTAAAGCAAAATGAGCTAACCACTGCGATAAAAACGCCGCCCTCTCTAGAGAAAAGAAGGCCTGCCATTAAGATGTGAATCAAATATAAAAAGACAAACAACGCCTGCACCGCAGGGAAAAAGAACATCAAAATAGTAATTGCAATAGTATCAAAGATAAAAACTAAATAGTGTACCCAAGGATATTTAAGAAACTTTGAGATATAAATGATATACGAAAAATGAAATATTAATGAAATCGCCACAAGCAAAAGTATGCTAAAATTAAAATCGGGTTGGATAAAATCTTTTTGTAAAATATTTGAAAGTGCTACAAAACTTAAAAGTAGACTATAAAACCCTACTTTTACCCACTCTACTCTTAAAAATCTTTTTTCTTCCATATCACACGCTATCAGCTAAGCCAAATATTGGTAAGTACATGGCAATTACAAGCACCGCTACGATGCCACCTAAAAAAACCATCATTAATGGTTCAATTAACGTGGTCGCTGCAGTGACCGCGTAATCAACCTCATCTTCATAAAAATCAGCGACCTTTGCTAACATCGTGTCTAGCGCGCCCGTTTGCTCTCCGACACCTATCATTTGCACAACCATATCAGGCATGTATGGATTTTTTGAAAATGGTAGAGTCATACTCTTTCCTTCAGAAATTACCGCTTTTGATTCACGAATTGTCTTTTCTACTACGGCATTACCAACAGAACCCGCCGCAATGTCTAATGCATCTAACAGCGCCACACCACTTGAAAGCAATGTTGATAGTGTTCGGCTGAATCTAGCAATTTCTGATTTCTGAATTACCGATCCAACAATTGGCATTCTAATAAAAAATTCATCCATTGTTAGCCTGCCATCTACGGTTTGATAAAAAGATTTTACGGCCCAAAATACAGCAAATGCACCACCGATAATAAAATACCAGTTGCTAATCACATAGTGACTGAGATCAATCACCATTTGCGTTAATTCAGGCAGAGCTTTACCCGTTGATTTAAAAAGCTCTTCAAATTTTGGAATTACGAAAGTAATGATGATACTGATAACAACTACAGAAATTATCAAAACGCCAATCGGGTACCACATAGCCCCTTTTACTTTATTTTTAATTTTCTCTGCCTTCTCAATATAAATAGCAAGACGATTTAAAATAGTATCTAAGATACCGCCCTCTTCACCCGCTTTTACTAAGTTTACGTAGAGCTTGTTGAAAATAGCACCATGCAGCGCCATGGACTCGGCCAATCTTTTACCACTAGAGATATCTTCTTTAATTTTTTTAAGCGCAGCTTTTAGTCCCACATTTTTAGTGCCGTCTTCTAGAATCTCTAAACCTTGAACTATGGGTATCCCTGAATTTACAAGAGTAGCAAATTGTCTGGTAAAAACCTGCAACTCTTTACTACTCACCTTAGTAGATCCAAACCTTGCCGCTGCTGATTTGTTCTTAACGCCTTTAGCAGTAACCGAAACAGGCACTAGATTTTGCGCGCGAATTTTTACTCTCGCCTCTGTTTCACTCGCAGCTGTAACCTCACCCCGAACGACTTTTCCACCCGGAATTTTTGCCTGAAAAATAAATACTGGCACTATAGCCCAGCCTTTCTAAGCAAACGGTCTAACTCATCAGGGTCGGGACTTGATTGAAACGCTGTCTTCATATCTATGTGGCGCTTTAATAAAAGGCTCATCAAGGATTGATTCATGGTAATCATACCTGTTTGATTTTGTCCCATTTGCATAAGTGACTTTATTTGGTGTAATTTATCCTCACGGATGAGATTTCTAATTCCAGGCGTTGGTACCAAAACCTCTAAAGCTAATCTTACAGATCCATCTGTCGCACTTAGCAGCTGTTGCGATACAATCCCCTGAAGGACAAAACTCAGTTGCACACGCACTCTCTCTTGCTGACCACTAGGAAAAGCCTGTATAATACGATTAATCGTTTCAATAGCTGAATTCGTATGAAGCGTGGCGAATACTAAGTGCCCCGTTTCTGCCACTGTTAGGGCGGATTCTATTGTATCTAGATCACGCATCTCACCTATCAAGCAATAATCAGGATCCTGTCTTAATAGATGCTTTAGAGCAATTAAAAAGCCGTCTGTATCAGCGCCTATTTCACGCTGTTTTACTATGGCCTTCTTATGAGAATGTACATATTCTATTGGGTCTTCAAGAGTAACTATTGTCGCACTTTCCTCTGTGTTGATTTTATCAATCATAGCAGCAATTGTTGTTGTCTTTCCTGAGCCTGTAGCACCAGTCACTAAAACCAAACCAGATTTTTGCTGTGTGAAGTTTGCAACAACTGCTGGCATATTTAATTTTTCAAGCGTTGGTATTTCATTTGGTATACGTCTAAAAACTGCAGAAATACTTCCAAGTTGATAGCAGATATTACCCCTAAATCTTGAAAGGTCTTTTATGCCGATCCCAAAATCTAATTCTTTGCTCTCTTCAAATATATTTTTTTGTGTCTCAGTTAAAATTGCATAGATTAGCTGCTTAATATCATCGGGCTGTAAAACCTCTGATTTAAGCCTAAGCACTTTTCCACCAACTCGTAAACAAGGGGGTGCTCCTGCAACTAAGTGCAGATCACTAGCCTGCTGATCTACAGCCGCTCGTAATAAATGTTTTAGCGTAAGCATAATTCATCCCGTTGTTAATCTTTAGCAGAAGTAGTCAAAACCTCTTCCACACTTGTCAGCCCTTGCTTCAACTTTAATAAACCACTCATTCTTAATGAACGCATACCTAATTGAATGGCTTTTTGTTTTAATTCACTACTAGAAACATTTTCATAAATAGATTGCTTGATAGATTCGTTCATTTCAAGCACTTCATAAATAGCTATTCGCCCCTTGTAACCCGTATCGTTACATCTAGCGCAACCCTCGCCCTTCATTACATTATAAGAAGGTATCTCACTTTCAATTGCTCCCATATCTTTTAAAACAGCAGGATCAACCTGCACTACATCCTTGCAGTGCTCACAATTTTTTCTAACTAGTCTTTGCGCAACAACGACATTTAGTGCAGAAGAAACTAAAAAAGGCTCTACACCCATATCTATCAATCTATACACAGTAGACGTAGCATCATTTGTATGCAATGTACTAACAACCAAGTGGCCAGTAAGTGCTGCCTTAAACGCCACCTCTGCTGTCTCTAAATCTCGTATTTCACCCACCATGATAATATCAGGATCTTGCCTAAGAAAGCTTCTTAGTGTTGCCGCAAAATCTAAGTCGACATCACGGTTCATTTGAACTTGGTTGATTCCGTCTAAGTTAAATTCGACAGGATCCTCTGCAGTGGATATATTTACATCCACTGTATTCAAATCAGACAACGCAGAATATATAGTTGTCGTTTTACCAGATCCAGTCGGACCTGTAACTAATGCCATGCCATGTGGCTTATAAATTCCATTTTTAAATTTTTTTAAATCATCCGCTTCAAAACCAAGCTTTGTCATATCTAGCTGCAAGTTACCTTTATCAAGCAATCGTAATACGATCTTCTCGCCAAATAAACTTGGTAAGACGCTCACCCTAAAATCCATTTCTTTATTAGATTTTGTACGGATCTTTAACCTTCCATCTTGTGGCCGTCTTCTCTCAGAAATATCCATTTTAGACATAATTTTAATTCTACTAGATATAGCAGGAGCTACAGCAGACGGGGGTTGAATTTTTTCGTACAAAGCGCCATCAATTCTAAATCTTATTCGGTAGTTTTTTTCATAAGGCTCAATATGTATATCAGAGGCTTTCATTTTAATCGCCTCAGACAACATCATGTTTACAAATTGCACGACCGGTGCTTCATCTTTAACATCTTCTAAATCTAGTACAGAATCATCTATACTATCCGTCATGCTATCTTTTTCCATTTCGGTCATGATCGACTCATAAGAGACTTTCGAATCATAACTACGCTCTATTGCCGCACGAATGGCCGACTCAGAGGAAACAACTGGCTGGATTTTACACTTTGTTAAAAAGGTTAAATCATCTTTAACAAAAATATTACTTGGGTCTGCCATAGATACCACAAGGGTATTACCAGATACAGATATAGGAATTACTAAATATTTTTCGCAGATGGATTTATTTACTTTTTTTATAGCGGCTGGATCAATAGTAAATGTATTTAAATCAATTGCTGGAACATTATACTGCTTTGCTAATATGGCTGTAATTTGGCCTTCGTCAGCATAGCCTAATTTCACAAGCGCATTAGTAAGCTTGCCGCCACTTTGACGTTGCTCCTTCATCGCTTGCTCTAATTGCAGAGGATCGATGATTTTTTCTTGTACTAAAAGCTCGCCTAATTTTTTTGCTGACACCTTGATTCTCCATCCATGGATTTTTATAAATTATCATATAATTTCGATAAGATAGCTAGGTAGGTGTAATCAAAGCCCGACTTTTGTACGGCTAGATTACGCAGGATTAGTTTTAATAGCTTTTAGCCACGAGTCTAGGTACCCGTCCCAGCTAAATTTTTTATTAGATACAGCCTGCATCCAATAGAAATCCTGAAGGGCATAAAATTTATAGCCATCAACCAAATGAATATCTAGGTCTTTAGCTTGTAACAGTAATGGAGATTCCACTGGATACAAATTTAAATCAATAACCACAGCATCTTTATTTAAATAATTAAAATAAAACAAATCATTCATCAAATCATTTTCGCTATCGGTAGGTAACGTATTAACTAAGATCGAGTGCGTCCCCGGTAAATAGGCAAGCTCATCTTGCGAAACAAATTTTAAATTCAAATTAAAATTTCTCTTAGAGAAATCTGCGAAAAATGAGTCGACGTCCTCTTTATTTTTATCACAAACTGAGATTTTTTTATACCCAACTTTTAGCAAGCCATTTATTGCAATTCTGGCTAAAGTTCCGGAGCCAATAATCAGCGCACCCGCCTGTATATCAAAATTATCCACATTTTTATTTAACGTCTCTATAAAAGAATCTTCTAAAAATGATCTAGGAAACCACTTTCCATCTTGTTTAAATATACTGTCCGAAGTTGGTGAGAAGTAGTGCTTGGTACTTAGTTCAACTAAATTATCCCTCATTAAATTTCCAAACTTCTCATCAATAATAATTTGATCACAAGAGGCCTTTGCTATCTTAATTACTTCAAGAACGGTCTCATTTGTTGCCACCATATGTGACCATGAGTTCTCTATACCTTGTGAACTTAAGTAGGAGGATAAAAAATCATACCTTCCCTTCTGTGACACTTCTGCAATCTCTATCCACTTAAACATAAGTACTTCTCACATAAGCAATATCTTTCTTTATTTGATCTACCAATTCAGCAACGCCAGAGAAGCGCTTTTCTCCCCTTATATACTCAACAAATTCAACCCTAAGATCTTCACCGTAAATAAATTTATCAAAATCTAGTATATGAGCCTCGACTTGTATAGGTCTCTTAGTCACCTCTTGAAATGTCGGGTTATTCCCTACGTTAGTAACACCTATATATTTGGCCCCATCATGATAGACATTACAAACATATACACCTTTTGCAGGATACGTTTCGGCAGGGGAATAAATATTAGCCGTAGGAAATCCTATCTGACGACCTCTCTCAGCCCCTTTTTCGACGACACCCTGTAGATAAAAAGCTCTGCCTAAAAAATCATTGGCTTTTTTTATTTGTGCATCAGCGATTAACTTTCGAATTATACTGCTTGATACAATTTCATTATCAATTTTATAAGGAGGTATCACATGCAGATCTAAATTTAATTCTTTTGCTTTAGACTGTAAATATGATGTATTTCCCTCACGATTTGACCCAAAGTTAAAGTCATATCCGACAACAAGAGAAGTCGGGTTAAGAGGCTTCAACACCCAATCAAATAAAAATTCATCTCTATGTAGCTCTGACAATGACCTTGAGAATGGCTCAACAATATAATGATCCACTCCCCATTTAGCCAGCAAATTTTCTTGGTCCTTAAGAGGAAATATTCGATGCAATTTTTTTTCTGGAAATAAAATTTTAGCCGGGTGCGGTTCGAACGTCATTACTACAGACTCTGTCTTTTTTTGCTTAGCTAGCTTAATGACTTTTTGTATTAACTCTTGGTGACCTAAGTGCAACCCATCAAAATTACCTATAGTCACTACTGAAGAACGTAGGGATGACGAAAAATTTTTTACTCCATTATGTATAATCATAGTAGTAGCTCCATCACTTGCTCTTCAACCATTCTTACCTCAATCATCTTCATGCAATCATGAGTCCCAATGGGACATACATCATGCCCATGCTTTCCACAAGGACGACAGGCTAAATCGATTTGACTAAGCTTAACATTATTCTGCCAAGGACGATATCCAAAAGACAAAACTGTTGGACCAAATATACAAACGGTTGGTAGATCGACAAGAGCCGCCATATGCATAGGACCACTATCATTAGATACTAAAAGTACTGATTCTTCATATATCGCGATCAAATCAGTAAGACTTGTTGCGCCCACTTTATTATTAACTTTTGGCTCTTTGCTTTCAATCCAATCACACACCGCTCTTTCATTTTCTGCACCGATGAGTGTAATAGTAAAACCTTTCTTTATAAGACTTGTGGCCAAATGAGCGTAGTACTCTTTGGGCCACATTTTAGTGGCCCAAACACTTCCAGGCGCTAAACACACATTTTTTGATATATCCTTTTTTACTTTATCAATAGAGGCTGATGCCCAAACTGGGATTTTTGATGCTGAAATGTTTCGCCAATCTATAGATGCATCAAGTGATTTAAATTCATTACGCACTTCTTCACTAATTAATGTCAGTAGATATAATTGCCTTAAAGCCTCAGGTAAATGCATTGGACGTTCAACCATTT
The DNA here is from genome assembly GCA_037969075.1 of Bdellovibrionales bacterium. GTDB lineage: Bacteria > Bdellovibrionota > Bdellovibrionia > Bdellovibrionales > UBA840 > JAGRAL01. Next base: position 10,233 of record JBBKWS010000090.1, read on the forward strand.
TATTAAATGCCAAACGCTGGTACCACCGACTATATGAGATTTTATTCTTAGCTTTAATCGATCTAGAGAATAACATCGTACGTATGGATTCATGTGGACTAACTAATAGGTCAAAATTAATATCTAAAAGACTTTTCTTGATCTCTTGGTACGTCTTACTATTTCCTTTTTTTACTTCATAAACATAGTCTATAAGCTTCTTCTCTACGAAGAAAGCTCCCAGTCCATTTCTGCAAACCAGATGTATCTTGGCGTTAGGATACAACGCCCTAAGCTTTTTTAAAGTGGGTACACTTAGTAGTAAATCCCCCAAGAAAGCTGTCTGCACATATAGTATATTTTGCATTATTTAGATATATCAGCCTTAAACTCGGTTTTCAACTCAAAGCCAACACCCTCAAGAATGGCGGCATAGATTTCATCCAGCGAAACTAAATCGTAACACATGGTAGGCATATCACATTGTCTTTTCCAGCAAGGACTGCAACTAGCACTCGTAATAATCTTTCGTCCCCTATCAAACAAGTCGATTTCGTGTGCACATGTGGGCCCAAACCAGGCTACAACCCATTTTTTTTGTGAAATTGCCATATGCATACCAAGGCTATCGCCAGTGACAACAATATCGCAGGCCGCAACAGAACTCAGACCGTCTCGTAACCCCTTGTCACAAGAGGAGTAAATTGCCCCTGTTTCTAGATGTAATCTTTCATTTCGAACCTTATCCTCAGGACCACCAAGTAAAATTGGAACCAAATTTTTAGTCCCCTGCAGTTTTTTTATTAGTAATACATGCGCTTCAAAAGGCAATTTTTTATACGGTATTACATCACTACAACCTGTATTGATTCCTACTAAGACATCATCAGCATTTAAGCGCCAACTTTGACTTTTAATACGAGACATCTCTTTTTCTTTAACCGTAAGAGGCAAATTGTATTCAGCTCTGTCGTATGGTAATTCAAATGCCTCATGCATCAACTGCGTTTCAGCCTTTGTATTAACGAAAAACTTTTTATGATTATCAAGACCTAGCTCCCAGAGTTCTTTAGCCTTAAAGTTTGCCGGCACAATTCCGCCTTTAGTATCAGATGCAAATCCTACCACTTTATCGCAGTCTAAAGATTTCACGATACCCGTGGCAATCAAGGACTTATCAATGCAAATTGCGACGTCATACTGAAAATTTGAAGCTATCAGAAGATCTTCAGACGAAGACGTGAGAACCATATCTAAATCTAGATGCCCTCGTAAAAGCTGATCACAAGGCTTAGTAGTAATCCAAGTAATGTGAGGTGATTTATATTTAACCTTTATGGCTTCAATAAGCGCCGTAGCCCTAACAACAGCCCCTATGGCCCCTAAATGCACGATAAGCACACGTAACTGAGGTATATCTTTAAATGTACAAAGCTCATCACAGGCATTACTTTTGACACAAGGCTTGTAACCAGAGAAATGTCTGCACTTAGTTTGATATCTTTTTTCACTCATAGTTCTAGTCTAAATCTAGACTAGAAAAAAGAAAAGGAACCTACCTATTACATACCAAAACTAGCCGAAAGTGAGTCTGAAAATACGCCACGCAAGAACTGCTTAGAAGTTAAGAGAAGTGATTTCGCCTTTTAAAGATCCTATTTTAATTTTAGCCTCTAACTTAACAATGATTTTTCTTTCATCTTTAGTAATCCAATAAAGCACATCACCCATAGGCTTCTCTTTGTCGTTTAAAAAAAGTGTGGGCTTGACGATCACACAATCAAATTCTCCCACTTTATTCTTAACAAGTTCCTCACCCATATAATTCATAACTACCCGTAAATTCTCTTTATTGTGCGTGATCCATAGCTCTTTAGATTTCTTATCCGAAAAATCTAAAGTACGCATATAAAACTGTGCTGAAAATGCATTTTGCGCATTCTTTTGCAACGGCCAAACCTCTTCTATTTTTTTAAGTCCGTCATCCTTACTATATTGTTTTTCCCAATATCTAACTTCTTTAGCTTTATTGTCAAAAATAGCTCTTGCTTGTCTTACTTTTTTTGTTTCCTGAACATCTAGCTCATAGGAATATGGAACCAAGGTTTCATAGTCTGCGTAGGTATTTACAGTGTTATTAACTTTATAAATCATTTCAAATATCTTTAAAGTTCTAGCTTCAATTTGAAAATGATAAGCCTTTCTTCCATTAAGAACTACTGGGTTTTTTACAGCAAAAGTAAGTTCCCCCGCAGTCATACCAAGGTACGTCATCAAAATACTAAAGCGTTGTCCGGACTTCAATGAAGGCATCGCTTTTAATTCAATATTCTGTATCTTCTCAGCAGGCGCTTTTTTTACTGCCTTTATTTTTTTAGTTTGTTTAATTGTGGATTTTTTTTTGTCTTTTATATCTATCGGGGCTGGCGTCGCCTCTGGGACTAACTCAACAACCTTAACCTCGTTTTGGTATTCACCATGCTTCTCAAAATCTTTATCCTCAAACTTCAAAAGTTGAGAGGAGCAAGAGATCAATACTAGACCTAGCAGGAAATATCTCGTAACCATATGTGAAAATAATAACAGAAAATCAATTCAATACAGCTAATATTTGAACTTCTTCCAGCGATTATGGACCCATAACCATTGTTCTGGATGTTTCTTGATAACACTTTCAAGCCAATAGTTATATGCTTGGGTCATCTGTAAAACATTTTCATCTTTATCACCTAGAGAAACCGACTTTATCTCTGGATCATAAACTAAAATATTTTTACTGCCTCGTTTATAAGTATAGACCGGAATTACCGGAGCATTGGTCTTCATTGAAAATACAGCTAGACCCATGGGACTCCCCGTTTCACGCCCAAAAAAGTTTGTTTTTACTCCTATAGGCGGCCCCATAAACTGATCTACAATAAAACAAACAATTCCATTTTTCTTTAACGCTTTTAGTATATCAAAAGAACTGCGTCTCTCGCCGATAAATTGAATTCCTTTAGACTCTCTTAATCCAAACCAAAGCTTATTCAAAACTTCTACATTGAAGTGTTTGGAAATCACATAAAAGGGCCTGAATCTGCAAGCAAGTGAGCAAGCAGCAAAGTCATACGAGCCAAGATGTAAGGAGGTAAGCAAGACACCTTTTTTTTGCGAAAGAGCAGCTGTCAGATGTTCTTCCCCATGAACTTCAAAATGATCAAAATAGTTTTTTTCTGTTATAAATGGCACGCTGAAGTAATCCATAAAAGCGCGTCCCATGTTTCGTAGCGAGCTTCTACCAATTTTTACCTTTTCAGCGTAAGTTAAATTAGGAAATGCTATGGTTAAATTTTGAATTACCAGCTTTCTACGAATTCTAAAAACATCAAACCAAAGAAGTCCAATGCTATCCCCCACCATATTCTTTAAGAATGTGGGGCTTATATGAATTAGCCAACTAAAAAATTTGCTAATTATGAGTAAAAAGTTTACTAGCCAGTTCTTCATATTTTAAGTTCCAATCTAAATCATTTACCATAACAAATATTTTTGTAAGATCGACCCTTAGGTCCTTAATTTTAATAGCATCCTTCTCGGTTACTACGACAATACCATTAGGGATATCATTAGAGCTAAAATGGTGATGATCTGCGAATGCCTTAGTTGTAAAATTAAGCTTAGAATATTTACTTTTTAATGTTTGCTCTACCTGCTCTGGTTTTGCAACACCACAAACTAAAGTTGTCGTCTCTAAAGGCAAATCAACAAAATTGTAATTTAACTGAACCCAGTCACTCATTTTAACCACGCCACGAAATAATATTGACGACTGAATGTCTGATCGTAGTGAGATAGATTCGTGTGGCAGATTTATTTTATGTAGGGCCACAATCCCTGCTCTCTGTAAACTAGACAATGGCTCCCTTGCTCTGCCTACTGGCATAAGCTGGTAAGCACTCTTCTTGTCAGTCGCATCCAACACAGCTATGTCTAAATCTCTATGCAATCTTCTATGTTGATAGCCATCATCCAACAAAATAACGTCCACCTGCTCATCTCTAACAATTTTGTTTGCAACAATAACTCTATCAGAACCAATATAAACTGGGACTTTAGTTTTAAAGGCGACCAAGCTTGCCTCATCACCGAAAAAACTTGAGCTGTCAGTCTCTAGGTCTACCTTTGCCACACTCGCAGTACTTGTTCGTTTATAACCTCTATAAATAACAGCAGGATTTTTACCATGACTTTTTAATAATTCTATCAGCTTAAGTATATATGGTGTTTTTCCGCTTCCACCTACTGATATATTACCCACACTAAGCACTGGGAGATCTACCTTATGAATCTTTAATAGCTTATAGTCATATAGAGTATTACGAATGCAAACCACCGCACCAAACAATAGACTAAAAGGTAAAAGCAATACTCTAAAGATACTCATCGATCGCCTTTACTACTCTACTACTGACTCCGGCGTCTCCTAACAGGGCTGGCAGATCTTGCCATTTTTTTATTTGCTCATTGCTGTTATTAGGCTCCATTGTCTTAAGCATTTTGTCTGCCAAATCCTTTGCATTTACTTGTTTTTGAAACATCTCTGGCGCAACCTCTTGATTAAAAATCAGATTCACTATTCCAAAAAATTTAACCCCTTTTACTATCTTCTTTGCCAGCCATGCCGTTATAGGGTTGAGTTTATACATAATCACCATTGGCTTTTGCATTAAAGCTACAACCAGTGTTGCCGTACCCGATGCTACTAAAACAGCATCCACCCCCTGTAGCATTTTAAATGGCTCATCTTGTAAAACAATTAAATTTTCAGGACTGTCGCTTAGATAGGGCAAGATCTCACTTTTATGTAAGCTTGGAGCTAAAAGTAGAGCTCCATACAAATTAGGTACCTGCTTTTGCATCAACTTAAGTGCACCCAATTGCTCGGCTAAGTGAAATTTAATTTCAGATCGCCTACTGCCAGGCATAAGGCCAACTAAAATATCTTTTGCATCAAGACCCATCCTCTTTTTCTGCAATTCAATTTTACCAACCCCAAATAGATCTGGATTTATTTCATCTAAAAGAGGGTGCCCAACAAATTCATGATTCATATGATATTTTTTATATATATCCGCTTCGAAAGGATAGATAAGAAGCATTTTATCTACACATTCTTTTATTTTAAAAATTCTTTTTTGTCTCCAAGCCCAAACTGTTGGAGAAATATAGTACACTACCTTAATGTTTTTTTTCTTTAGCTCTTTTGCAAGGCGAAGATTAAAATCAGGATAATCTATTAGCACTGCAACTTTAATTTTTCTAGCCACTGCTTCTTCGATTAAAGAATAAAATACTTTACGAATTAGCCCGTAATGCTTAATAACTTCAACAATCCCAATTACAGCCATATCTTCAGACTTACCTAAACGCTCAAAGCCAGCATTCTCCATCGCCTGATTACCGACTCCAAAAGTTTTTAAATTTGGCTTATCTTTAGACCATATCTCTAATATCCTGCCTGCATAGACGGCGCTAGATTCTTCTGCTGCGACTATAAGTACTGAATCAGACATGATTAAGAATCTCCCAATCTTCTTCTCGTAAATTTTCTAGAGAATTATTTGCTGTTTGAATCTCAGACCAAACCAAACTTGCCGATAGTCCGTGTGTTGCTTTATGAAAAGAATAATATGGATTTGCAATATCTGAAAATATTTTTATTTCAGTATATTCATAAATTTCAGGGTGAACCTCAATAGCGTGGTCATCTGAGCTAAACTTCCAGACTTCATCACTTCTAGCATCAGGGCTTAAATGTATACTAAGATTAAGCTCTCCAATTTTACCTGTAATTATATACGAAGATGAGTGTAGGCAATTAGCAGCAACAATAGAAACTTCTTCGATAGCTTCTGAATACAAAGTCCTAAATGATTGTAGCACTTTTAATAGCTCGTATTTATGTGTACGCACATTGATTAAAGGCAAGCTCTTATATACTGACAGCGAGGTCCAATCTTTTTTAAAAATATCTTTGTAGGTTAAAAATGTAAATGCTGCTCTAGGCAAAGCTGACTTATAATACTCACTTAGACTTTCTTCGGTAAGAATATTATCTGTGCCCAAAAGGCGCTTTATATCTTTTGTCGCATGCACCGTTACGGCTGTATTGTTATAATATGTTGTCGTGGTATCGATACTATCCACTGATACTTGGCAAAAATATGGCATTTTATCTTCTTGAGTTAAAGAAAATAGAATTTGTGTTTCAGTGGTGCTTCCTTTTATTGCCAACTTGGGCAAAATCATATCGCCAAGCCTTTAGATTTTGTGGCGAAATCAAGCATCATTTTAGTAATTTTATGATCGCCACCAAGCTCTTCAACCACCTTAGCAATTACTTCTTCACGTCGTAATCCTGACTTTGAGAACATTCGTATTACTTTATTTGCTGTCGAGATGTCATCTTCTGTATAACCAGCTCTTTCCATACCCACTTTGTTAGTCGCGCGCATGGTTGCCCAAATTCCTGAAGCCATAGAAAATGGTAATACGTCCTTATTAACTGCGCTATAACCTGCAACAAAAGCATAAGAACCAATAGTGATAAACTGACTTAGGCCTACCATACCACCAATAGTTGCCTTATCATGAATGGTTACATGACCTGCGATTCCGACTGAGTTTGCAATTACATTGTTATTACCAATCACACAATCATGTCCAACATGAGCATAAGCCATTAACAAATTGCCATCACCGATAGCTGTATAATTAATACCAGTAACTGTTCCTGTATTTACTGTGACAGATTCTCTAAACTGATTGTTGTCACCAACTCTCAGCTCTGTATTCTCTTTTTTATATTTTAAATCCTGCGGGATACCACCGATATTTGCACCAGGAAACAAATGATTATTTTTACCCAAAACCACAGTGCCATAGGGGTTGCCAACTTTAACGTTTGAATCTAGCACCGTGCCTGATCCAATTTTAGTTTTACCTTCAACCACGCAAAATGGCCCGATAATAGCACCATCTTCAATTTCTGCATCTTTTGATATCACGCTACTTGGATGTATTTGCATAAAACCCTCTAAAAAATCTTCGCCCAAATCTCAGCTTCAGCTACCAGTTTATCTTCAACATAGGCGTGGCAGTTAAAAATAATTATACTACCTCGATCCTTGATGCATTCAGAGTGAATTTCAACGACGTCCCCTGGAATTACTGGCGCTCTGAATTTTGCTTTCTGAATACTGGCAATGTAGATTTTCTCAGTTTTTTTCATCGGATCGTAAGCAGCAAGCGCTGAGGCCTGCGCCATTGTTTCTATCATCATAACACCAGGGTAAACTGGATTCCCCGGAAAGTGGCCGGTAAATTGCGGCTCATTAAAAGTAATATTCTTACGAGCTTTAATTTTACGACCCGTTCGGTTTTCACAAAAGCCACCTGACAGTTCATAGATTCGGTCAATCAACAAAAAAGGATAGCGATGAGGAAGAATCGTCTCTATCTCGCTACCAAACACAGGAAGGCTTTTAGGAAATTGTATTTCAGTCATCTCTATTACTTTTTATAGGTTTTTTCAAATTCTTTAACAATAGAATCCGTCACATCAATCGAACTATCGGCCCACAAAATATTTTGCTCGCGCTTCTCAAGAATCATAGTGTAACCTTCTTTTTTAGCTACAGTTTCGATTGTCTTAGCCATCTGCTCAAGGATTGGCTGAGTCATCTTACGTTCTTTTACACTAATATCTTGTTGTGATTGAGAAACTGTTTGTCTAAATTTCAACATTTCTTTTTGGATCTCAGTTTCTTGCTTACGCTTAGCATCCTCAGATAAAAGTGCTGCTTTTTTCTCAAAGTCTTCTGTCATCTTTTTAAGTTGCGCTTCTTTCTTTTTCAAATCAGCTTCTTTTGATTTAAATTCTTTTTCAAGGCTTGATCTTGCTTCTTTACCAGCCTTAGTGTTCTGCACTGCTTTTTGCAAATCAACATAACCAATCTTTAAATCAGCGGCGAAAGAACTTACTGTCATCAACGAAACTGCTAAACCAACAACTAACTTTTTCATATAAATCTCCTTTAATATGATTATAAAATAGTATTATTAAAACGGTGAGCCAATAGAAAATTCAAAATTATAAGGCGCCTCACCTAAGTCCTCATTACGATCAATTGGAAAGCCCCACTCAAAACGCAGAGGGCCAAACGGGGTCAACCATCTAAATCCAAAACCATAATTTGACCTTAGTTCACTTAACTCGATCTCATCTTGCGCATTACCGATATCATAAAATACTACCCCTCTAATACTAGCCTCGGGAATTAGCGGAAACTCGAACTCTAAGTTATAGTAAAAAGCTTTTTCTCCGCCAAATGGGCGATCCTCACCTTTTGCTTTTGAGTACTTCTTTCTACCCACCGAAAAGTTTCTAAAGCCTCTCATGTTATATGCTCCTCCTAATAAATATAATTCATTAAAAGGTAAATCTTTATCGTTAACAGAGTCTAAGAATCTATATGCAATATTATTTCTCCATACCAATTCCCAGAACACTTTGTGGTAGTATCTAAAGTTTAGACTTGTTTTAGAAAAATACTTATCCCCGCCAAGGCCAGCGTATTCGTAAGACGCCGAAGCGTAAGCACCATCAGTTGGGGTTAACCTATCATCTCTTCTGTCATACTCTAACGTTGCCGTTATTGAGCTAGTAATGCCGTTCACAGTATCAACAGGAAAAAGATCCGCGTCCCCATCTTCATCATCTAGCTTCAAGCTGGTATCATCTAATCTATAGCGCAAAAAACCAGATAGATAGTCAGTTATAGGATGACCCACACGTATTGCCGCCCCAAGTTTTTCTTGCTCAAAATCGTTTCTCTCTTCATCTTGTGAGTAAAGCTCAAAGCCCAAGCTCCACTTTGAGTCATTCAAATATGGCTCAGTGAAATTTAAAGAAACTGTCTTTTCTTTATCCGAATAATTAATATTTAAACCCAATTTTTGCCCATAGCCAAAAAGATTCGCCTGATTAATTTGTCCGTTTAAAACAAAGCCTTGGTAAGAAGAGTAACCTGCCCCAACTTGAATAGAGCCTGTATTCTTCTCTTTTACCTGCACTTCTATATCTAGAATTGTGGGCTGATTAACAGGTGTTGAAGTTTTAAAGTTAACCTCGTCAAAATACCCGAGTCTTTTAATATTAGCTAGAGACTCTCGTTTTCTGGTCTCATTATAAAGCTCACCTTCTGTGATCTTCAATTCTCTTCTTACGACCTTATCGCGCGTCTTATCATTACCTACCACTGAGAACTTTCCGAAGTAAACTTTCTCACCCTTATCAAAATCGAAAGTGATGTTTACTTTTCTTTCTTCTTCTATGATTTGTGTGCGGGGAATAATGTTTGCAAACGCATACCCTAAGTCTCCGTATTTTGCTTGGAGATTGCTGATGTCACTTTGCATAACCAGAACCGAGAACACTTTTCTGTCATCACTTTGTATCGCTTCTCTTAGCTCTACCTCTGGAAATAAAATATCTCCTGAAAAATCAATTTGCCCCACATCATACTGCAGGCCCTCTTCTACGTGAAACGTGATATATATACTTTTTTTATCAGGAGTTACGAATATCAGCGCGGGATCAACTTTTGCATTTACATATCCCTCGCTGTAATATGAGTGTAGTATAATTTGCGCATCTCTCTCTAAGTTTTCTTGCTTAAAGCTACCAGAACTACCTAGAAAACTAAAAAAGCCACCTTCTTGAGTTTGCAGTCTACTTCTTAAAGTTGCCTCACCAATATTTTTGCTACCGATCACGCGAATCTTTTTGACCATAACCTTATCATTCTCTTCAATTAGAAAATGTAGAGCATAGGACTCTTGCTTATTATCTGTGTATCTTAACTCATGCTTGATTTTAGCTAAGAAAAATCCTTTTTCTTCGTAGACTTTTAACATCTTATCAATAGCAGATTGAATCTTCCCTTGTGACAAAATAGTATAGGTTTTTAAACCAATCGCTTCTCTAAGATCGTCTTCACTAACATCACTATTACCATCGAAAAATATTTCAGTGATAGGCGGCTTTTCAGCTACTTTGTATGTTAATAAAAAACCAGAACCCTTATTTTTTTTATCCACTTCGATATTATAAAAATACCCAGTCTGAAATAACTTTATGATATCAGCTCTTACCGATTCATCAGAGTACGCGTCACCAACCTGGGTTGCGATGTTTCCTTTAATGGTTTCAGTTTCGATATTTTTATTTCCAGAGACTTGTATTTCGGTAACGGTTTTACCTGCTACTACCGATTTCTTTGCAGCAAAAGCCATAGAAAAAGGACCGCAAATAAATAGCAATATAAACATAAGGCGATAATTCGATGTAAGCACTAAATCCCCAGTATTTACTTAGGTTTATCCTGTAGATAGTGAGGCTATATGGAAACAAAATCCTTGTCAAAATGAGCTAATGCTCGCGGCGCGTAATTATTGCCACTTACCATCTATCATTTTGTAGTGTCTCATAAATCTTGTAGCAAAGGTTTCGTCATGCGTAACCACAACTAGAGCGACATTGTATTTGTTGTGTAGCTCAAATAGTAAGCTCTGTACTTTTAGTCCATTTTCAGTGTCCAGATTGCCCGTTGGCTCATCCGCGAAGATTATCTTAGGCTTTCTGATCAAAGCTCTAGCAATAGCTACTCTTTGCCTCTCGCCTCCGCTTAACTCTGAAGGAAAATGCTGCAGTCTATGCTCTAAGCCAACGTCTTTTAAAACCTGTGTGGCCATTAATCTAGCCGTCTTCTTAGGCAACCCGCCAATCATCGCCGGAAGCATTACATTCTCAAGAGCATTAAACTCAGGCAACAAGTGGTGGAACTGAAAAACAAAGCCCATAGTTTGATTGCGAAACCTGGACAACTCTTCATCTGACATTAAGTGAATAGCCTTATCTTGAAAAAACAACTCCCCTTTAGTCGGACGATCCAAAGTGCCTAAAATATGCAGAAGCGTGCTTTTTCCCGCGCCACTTTTACCAGTGATTGCGATAGCTTCACCCGCTCTAATCTCGATGGATACTGCTTTTAATATTTCTAAGGTCTCATGTCCCTGTTTGTATGTTTTCTCAAGATTCTGTCCCTTTAATAAAACATTATTCATAACGTAATCCTTCAATGCTATTTAAGCGCGCTCCCCGCATCGCAGGAAGCAAGGTAGATAAAAACGAAAGTAAAAATGAAACCGTAAATATAATAACCATGTCGCTAAATCTAATATCAACGGGCAAGCGGCTAATCTTATAAATCTCAGCAGGAATTTGAAAAAATGCGCTACGAACCACTAAGTGACAAACACCATAACCCAATAATAAACCTAAAATAGTACCAAAAAATCCTATCATGATTCCTTGAATACTAAACAGCTGTAAAAGAAATTTTTTCGAAGCCCCAAAGCTTTTAAGAATGGCAATCTCATTATACCTTTTTAGTACAGCGATAAATAAAGATGAAGATACATTAAAACAAGCCGCTACAATCATGACTGATAACACTAAAAATAAAATATACTTTTCATACGCTACAGCGCTCAAAAAGTTTCTATTATGCTGAAACCAATCTTTCGCATAAAACTGGCTACCTAATTTTGCGTTCAAAAGCACAGCTTTAGGTATAGCTATTTCTTTATCAGTTAACTGTAAGAGAAGCCCACTATATTGGTTTTTTCCTAAGTCAGATAATTCTTGAACCCACTTAGAATCCGTAAAAATAATTCTTTCGTTATAATCAAACTTTCCTAAATCTAAAAAACCACTGACCGTGAAGGTCTTTACGATGGGTTTAAATTGATAAGAAGACGCTGTAACAGCCTTAGGGACAACAATTCGAATCCGATCTCCAACATTTACTTTTTGTGTAGACTTGAACTCTTGCCCTAAAACTACTTTGGGGTTTTCACTAGTACCAAAATCCCAGACTCCCTCTGTTAGTCGGTGTTCAACTCGCTTGGTCGCATAACTATCTTTACCTTGGCCACGCAATACTACCCCGTGCACTTTACCTTTGTAAGCAAACAGTGCCTCTAAATGTACAAATGGGCTGATCTGTGTGATCTCAGGCACAATCTCGGTGATTTCGTTCACTACTTCTTTATTAAGATTCAAATGCCCGCGCTTTAACACTAAAACATGACCCGTAAAATCTATTACTGATTCATGAATGGCTTTTTCAAAACCGTTCACCACCGACATGGAAACAACAAGAGCAGCTACACCTATCATCATTCCAAACATGGCAAATAACGAGCTAATTGTTACGAACTTATTGCCACTCTGTAAGTAGCGCCAAACCATCCAAGCCTTCATCATGCCTTATCCCCTGCTACCTGCTCTTTTAAAAAAGCATAAACGAAATCCTGCAAGTAGCCATCAAGAACATCTTGCACCTGACTAGTTTCGTATAACGTCCTGTGATCTTTTACCATCTGATAAGGATGCATGACATAGGATCTAATTTGACTTCCCCACTCGACAGCTTTTTTTGTTGCATTTACTTTGTCTTTTTCTTTTTGTCTTTCGGCAAGCTCTCTCTCGTATAGTGCAGCCTTCATCATCTTCATGGCTTTATCACGATTGGTATGCTGTGAACGCTCGCTCTGACATTGAACAACAATCCCTGTAGGCAAATGAGTCATCCTTACGGCCGAATCTGTTTTATTTATATGTTGTCCACCGGCGCCGCTAGCACGGTAAGTATCTATTCGTAGATCTTCATCTTTAACAACTATCGTAATATTATCGTCAACCTCTGGATAAACAAATACAGAAGCAAAACTAGTATGCCTTCTTGCATTTGAATCAAATGGACTAATTCTCACGAGTCTATGTACACCCGACTCTGCTTTTAGATTACCATATGCAAACGGCCCACTTAGAAGTAGAGAAACCGATTTAATACCAACCGTTTCTCCCTCGGTCATTTCAAGAAGTTCTATTGAATACCCTTGCTTGTCGGCATACCGAGAGTACATGCGATACAACATATTAGCCCAATCGCAAGACTCTGTGCCCCCAGCGCCAGAGTTAATAGACACATAGGCATTATTAATATCGCTTTCGCCATTCAACAATGTCTTTAGTTCGATTTCATCATGTAGTTTTAATAATGATTTTAGTTCATTTTGTACTTCTAAAAAACTATCCTCATCTTGCGCTTCTTCTGACATATCTAACAGCACAAGCGCATCTTCAAGTCTTGTACGTAAATCATTATAGTCCCCTAAAGATTTATCTAGAAACGATCTCTCTTGGTTGTACTTATTTAATAAAGCTGGTTTATTCCATACATCAGGATTTTCAGATTGAAGATTTAATTCTGCAATTCGTTTTTGTTTAGTATCGACGTCAAAGATACCCCCGAAGATCCTGTGTCTTCTTAGAGAGCTCTTGTAGCCGTGCTTTTACTTCCAACAAATATATAGATATAGACATGAAATAAAGCTAACACCTGCAAAAATTGCTTGCAAATCAAAAAAGAGAAACAGTGGTGGTATTTAACACGGCGAATGCATCATCCTGTATTTTAAACATACGCTTGGCTGAGATCGGATCATCTTCATGCTCATACCCGCAAAGATGTAAAACCCCGTGTATCAATAGATATATAAATTCTGATTCAAGCGAATGCTTGTTGTCTTGTGCCTGCTCTCGCAGCTTATTCAAGCAAAACACGAGTTCTCCCAATTCTTCAGGCGTTGAGGTAAAACTTAAAACATCAGTGACAGAGTCTTTTTTTCGGTACGTGCGATTTAGGTCCTGCATTTTTTCTGTATTTACAAATACAAGCGTTAACGAGGTTTTACTTGGGTCAATATAGGCTGATAAATGCTTCGTAACTTTATTTACTACAATATGTAGATTTTCAATCTGAACCACCTCAGCGGTAAGATTTTGGATCAAAAACTCCACTTAACGGCCTTTAACACTAATTAAATTGGTAGACTTCTCAGAATCAACGCCACCCATTTTGGTTGGGTAGTCCATTCTTTGGTGATAAATTGTTAATAGGATTCTCTCATAAACATGTTCAATCGTTGATAAGTCGCGAAGCGTAAGATTACACTCATCTAACTGTCCATCTAAAAATTTATTTTGAATAATATTTTTCACAATATTTTGCAATCTCGCAGGTGTTGGTTCATCTAAAGATCTTGCTGCTGCCTCAATAGAGTCAGCAAGCATCACTAATCCAGCCTCTTTAAACTGCGGTTTAGGGCCAGGGTATCTAAATTCTGCTTCTGACACCTTATGGATATCATCTTCGAGTTCTTTGGCTTTATTATAAAAATAAGAAATCAACGTAGTGCCATGATGCTGTAAAATAATATCTAGCATAGGCTTACCTAACTTATAACTTATAGCTAATTCAGCTCCATCTTTTACGTGAGCAATCAATATTGTTTTACTCATATGTGGAGAAATTGCATCGTGCGGATTATAGCCCGCCCTCTGATTTTCAACAAAATATTCCGAGTGATGCATTTTACCAATATCATGATAAAAAGCTCCCACCTTTGAAAGTAACGGATTAGCCCCTATTTCTTCAGCCGCACTTTCTGCCATTGTTCCTACTATTACAGAATGGTGATATGTACCTGGGGCTTTCAAAAGCATTTCTTTTAAAAGAGGGTGATTCAAGTTGCTTAATTCTAACAACCTTACATCTGTTGTATAGTTAAAAACCGTTTCAAATAGTGGTGTTAGCATCATAGTAACCAAAGCAGAAAATATACCTGAGAAAAATGCTGAGGGCGCATACCAAACCATAGATGATACGGCAGTGTCTTTTGCTGTAAGCCATGTTAAAAAACAAATCACTAATACGTTTACGATACCCACTCTAACGCCGGCAAGATATACGTGATTTCTTTTTTTTGTATTGAACACTCCCCTTGCGCCTGCAACACCACCAATCACAGTATATAAAAAGTAATTGAAATCAAACTTAACCATCACGCCTAAAACAGCAGCTAAGAAAATACAAAACAACCAAACAATCTCGCCTCTGGTAATTAACAGACCAACTATCATTGGTGCCGCGGCAATAGGTGCTAAATATAAAAAGAACTTGTCGGGCACACTAAACCCTAGCTCTCTAAATACAGTCACATCAGTAACCAATAATAATACTTTTGTTAAAAGCACCACAACTAATGTAATACTGCCCATTGCCCATAAATCTTTACTAACTACAGCTGAGGCTACCCCCGAGAGTCTTCTTACAAAAGAAAAAAGTACTAAAATTAATGTTGTTAACAACAATGCCGTTACCAAAGAGAAGAAGTCTTGATCTCTTTGTAGACTGATCTTTCTAACTTCATTCAACACCATAATTTGTTTCTTATGAACAGGTGCGCCCTCAGGAACAATGATCTGCCCCTTCTTAACGGATACCAATACGCTTGGAACGGACTCTCTAGCCGCCTGTCTACGAATCGCTGTTTCTTGTATATTCTGACTTAAATTAGGAACAATCAAACTTGCCACAAAACGCAAAAGTATTTTTCGATCTGAAATATCAATACTTTTTAAGAAACTTGCATCAGAATTAAGGATCATCTTTTTAACAAGCAGTACATCTGTAAGTGTCTTTACTTCACTTGACGTTTCTTCTATCGAAACTGGCTTTTGCTCTGCTCCAGTTTCTAAGGTCCTTACTATGACTAGGTTGTTTGATGTTCTTCTTAGAGGCGTAATATCTGTTGAAATTTTCTTTTGGCTAATAGGATCTAACAATCGGTACGTATAACTGAGGTACAGCGAACTAAACCGTTTTTTCGTTAGCCAAATAAAAATGTCTTCGGTTAAGTTTCTTATTTCAAGAATCTCTTCAAATTTATTTTTATTTTTTAAAAATGTAGTCGCAAAACGATCATGAGCCACTTCGCTCCTAGGAACGTTACTTCCAGCAAGTAAGACTCGCATCGTTCTAAAGCCGCGATCTAATTTTTGATAGAGCTGGTCATATTCCTCAACATCATAATCAAAAATAGGAGGTATACTCGCTTCAGCTTTTTGCTTTTGCTCTGCCGTTTCAATATAATCACTAAATTCAAAATTAAATGGAGATTTGATATCGGCAATAGAGATATCGCCTTCTTGGTATTCGATACCAGTTAAACTAAATTCAAAGTTTATAAAAATCGATAAGACAAAGCAGAATAAGAAAATATAAACAATCCGGCGAACCCCAAAAGACTCATCTAAGTAATGTATCCAACGACCAAAAAACGTTTTTTCTATACCTAGTGTATTAACCCATTCCACAAAATTGGTCGAAGACGAGCTATATTTAGTTCGTAAGTTATTTTTTTGGGCCTTTTTCGCATTGGCCTGTAGTCGTTTTAACTTATCTTCTTCGTTTGCCATACACTCTTCTTTATCGGCCTTAACACTCTGCCTTACAAGTCTATTTTAACGGAAAACCTAGTGATTTTATACGTTTTTTAAGCAGAACTGCCTATCTACTAATATTTGCATTCATCTTAGTCTAGTCCTAAGCCAAAAGGCATAATAAAAACTAATTTCACCACAGTATCAAAAATAGTATGGACCATAGTAAATACATTCTTTATAGTCCCAAAAATGAAAACTCCCCCTAAAGAATATCGTAGCTTCCAATCGTTACAAAAAATAATAGCAGATTTACAAGACCCCGACGGCGGATGTCCTTGGGATTTAGAGCAAACACACAAATCACTTTGTAAATTTGCCGTAGAAGAAACCTATGAATTAGTGGATGCCATTGAGGCTGACGATCTTGCGGGCATGAAAGAAGAACTTGGCGATGTTCTGTTACAAGTAATGATACATGCCGAAATAGCAAAAAAATCTAGTTCGTTTACTATTGATGATGTCATCGAATCTATTGGAACGAAGATGGTTCGTAGACACCCACACGTATTTGGCGATACAAAAGTAACTGATGCCGATGAGGTTCTAAAGAACTGGGAACAAATCAAAGTGAGAGAAAAGTCGGGCAAAAAATCTTGGTTTAACTTTCCTAAACACTTACCTTCACTAAGTGTATCTGATAAAATTGGTAGTAAGAGCCAAAAATACGATTTTGATTGGGAAACCAAAGAGCAAGTCTTTGAGAAAGTCACTGAAGAGTTGGCCGAGGTAACAGAGGCGATTGCACTTGATGATATAGATAAAATTGAAGACGAAATTGGCGACTTATTATTTGTTGTTGCACAACTGGCAAGACATCACAAACTCGATCCAGAGCAAGCACTAAGACGTAGCAATAATAAATTTATGTCTAGATTTACTAAAATGATGGAGCTTACTGAAGATCGAGAAACCGACTTCTCATCTCTGTCGCTAGAGCAAAAAGAAGCCTTGTGGCAAGAAGTAAAAGTAATTCTTAACAAGAGATAAACTATTTATTAACTTTTTTCACACGTCTTTTTAAAACTCGCAATAGCTCATTGGCCTCTTCTAAACCTAAAAGTTTTGAACTTACAAAATAAGTAACTGCAGCTATAGCTAGGGTAATACTAAGACATAGTACCCTACCCATTTCAGTGCCAAGAAGCACGTTTCCAATTACTGGGTAAATAGAAAAGCTTAATACCATCATAAAAGAACTTACAGATACCTTCAAAAAACTACCTAGAATGCCTTTAATCGGTGTTGCAGGGAATTTTATATAAAATACGGCAAATAAGACGAGCATTCCCACGGCAGAACTTATGGCGGTAGACGCAGCGATCCCTTTTAATCCAAATTCATTAATAGTAATCGATACAAGTGCCACATGAAAACAGAGGATTAAAAAACTAATAGCGGTTGGAAGCCAATAATACCTTAGAGAGTAGAACGCTGCATTTACTATTTTTAACAACGTGTATGCGACGAGAGCTAGGGCATATACCTCTAATACGTCAGCAGTTTGTATCATGTCGTTACCCCCAAATTTACCTCGTAAAAAGAGAGTGCTAACAATTTCTTGTGAAAGAAAATACAGAGTGGCCGCAGAAGGGATAGATAAATATAAAGAGAATTTTACACTTTGAACAAATTGATGTCGAAATTGCACCCAGTGCATTTTACTAACAGCTTCAGCCAGTGAAGGAAGAAGCGCTGTGCCCAAACTCACACTGATTAAAGATAATGGAAGCTCTAAAAGTCTATCTGCGTAGTAAATCCAAGAATTACTGCCGCTCTCGAGTCCTGAGGCAAATTTAACATTGATCAATGTAGTAAATTGTAAAACACCAATAGTCACAATTCCTGGGATCATATTTTTAAAAACTTTGCCAATCGCAGGGTCATTAAACTTAAAAGAGAATTTAGGAAAGTAACCTAATTTATAAAGCGGCGGCAATAAGAACGCCATTTGTAAAAAACCACCAACTAAGACTGCATATGACAATAAATCCCCTGGATATGCCACCCATGCTTTTGGCATTAGCGCAAATGAGATTAAACTTAAATTTAAAAATATAGGGGTAAATGCTGGCCAAAAAAACTTTTTAAACGTATTTAATTGCGCCATAAAAAAAGCATAGATGCATATAAAAAACAAAAAGAAGAACATAATCTTCGAATACCTTACAGTAGCCGCAACTTTACCAGGAATATCAGTAAATCCCTTGCCATCCACAAGGGGATGAATAATCTGTTCTGAAAACAAAATACCTAATATCGACAAGGTGAATAAAGTAAGA
Organism: Bdellovibrionales bacterium; assembly: GCA_037969075.1. Classification (GTDB taxonomy): domain Bacteria; phylum Bdellovibrionota; class Bdellovibrionia; order Bdellovibrionales; family UBA840; genus JAGRAL01. Next base: position 28,950 of record JBBKWS010000090.1, read on the forward strand.
AACAAAATGGTAAATATGCTCCAACTAAACTGCTTTGCGGCTTCCTTTCCATCTTTTTCAATTTTATCTACAAATTCTGGTATAAAACTGGCTGAAAAAGCTCCTTCCCCAAAGATTCTACGTAGTAAATTAGGAATTCTGAAGGCAACAAACCAAGAATCCGTGACTGTCACTAAAAACTGAGAAGAGACGACAACATCTCTCACCAACCCAGCAATCCTTGAGGAAAAAGTCCCCAGAGCCATAGCTAATGCTGATTTTACCAATGATTTCTGAGGCTTAGGCTGCGTATCAATCCCACTCATATTTTCCTTTTTGGTGACAATGTAAACTTTTGCTACTTGCATTGCCCTAAGATTCTGTGCTATCTACTTACTTCTTTAATATAGAATATTTGTGGAGGTTTAGTTTGGCAAATCATAAGTCGGCAGCAAAGCGCGCTCGTCAGTCAGATGCAAAGAAAGTTAGAAATTTAGCTACTAAAAATGGCGTTCGTAGCCTTGAAAAGAAAGTTCGAACAGCTATTACTGCAAAAGATGCTAAAGCAACTGAGTTATTACGCGAATTTGCTAGCAAAGTATCAAAAGCCGCTAAAAAAGGTGCTATTCCTGCAAAGACTGCTTCTCGCAAAGTTGCAAGATTAGCCACTCAGGTTTCAGCTCTTACTAAGTAATTCAATTATTTATTGATTGTGAGGAGTTTGCGCTCCTCCTCGGACTCTTGCTCTGATTTAGCAGCGATGTATTCTCTTATACCCTTTTTTCCGTCATAATCTAAGTTTGTAAAAAGCATTCCGTAGTAGTGCTTACCATCGTTTTCACGGTAAGATCTAACCTCAGCTTTTACAATACAGATCCCCGTTGAAGGTAAAAGAAAGTTAATTAGCCAGGTGGTGTCCTCACTAACTACAATAGGCTCTGTGCACTCAATCAACATTCCACCTTCACCGATCTCGTTACCAAGCCCAATGTGGTATATCCCTTCACACAATAGACTTACACTACGCTTAAAAATACGCCTTGGAAATCGTCTACGTGCTAAGCCCGGAGCTACTTCTTCTTTCATGTATCATTATCGGAATTTTATACAGATAACTAGAGCTCTGGCTGACAAGACTTAAGTACAAAATTCTCAAGCCAAATACTTGTAGAAACCGGAGAGGATTTTAACGCTCGGTCAGTGAGTAATAAAGCCCTGTGTAGATGCTCTAAGCGCTCTTCTGACCAATACCTGGCCTGTCCAATGTATTGATTGATAAAGTACGGAGGTACACCCGCACGAACGGCCAACTGACTAGCAGTGACCCCCTCTTTGATTCCCTCTTTTACTAAATTTAAAATTCGAACGTGTCGCGCAATTAAGGCCATAATCCCTAATTCATTCTCACCTTGGTCTAACAAATTCGCCAAAAAATAGAGTGACCTAGCTAAGTCTTGTTCTGCAATCGATTTAGTAAGATCAAATACACTCTCCATTCTGTGCTTCGAAACTACTGCTTTTACATCATCAATTTTTACCTCGGCCTTATCCCCAACAAATTGACTCAATTTTTGCATTTCATTTTCGATATCCGTTAAACTATTACCCACCATCTGAATCAACGCATTTTGTGCTTCGCGGTCTATGGTTAAACCTTTATCTTTTGCAATTTTTTGCACCCAACCAGGAACATCTGACATAGAGGGAGGATCAAATTTTACCACTGCACTTTGTGCAACCAATGACTTAAAAAACTTTTTACGAGCATCCATTTTTTTACCAATCAATACTACACAAGTAGTATCGATTGGCTTTTCAATTAGCTGCATAAGTACGTCTTGATCCTTAGTTTTCAGTTCTGAAATTTGTCTAACTACAACTAAGCGCTTTGGTGAGAACATAGGAAGAGTCTCTGCTGTGTCTAAAATGTGCTGAGCACTTGTGTCTGTATAATAAAATACATCTAAATTAAAATCACTAGGCCCTTCGCCAAGACACTGTTTTTGTAACTGCGCTAAAACAGATTGCACCAAATACATTTCATCGCCATAAAAATAATAAACCGGTGAAATTCGTCCTTGCGAAACATGATTTAATATTTGGTTCGGTGTTAACTGCGGCATTAATAAGACTCCGTCATTAAATTATACGCCTTCGTCATCAAATCTTGAGATATAATTTTAAGATTCTCATGTAGAGCACTTTGATTATAATTAGGGTTGGCAGAATTGTAAAGAGCTTCCCCTATCTGCGCTGATGCAAAGGTTCTCTCGCCCGTGAAGCGCTGGCTAAACAACACCATTTGATCGGATTTTCTGCGCACTCGAATATTCACTTCAACCAATACTTTATAACTACTCACTAATTCGATATCTACACTCAGTTTTGGCCTACTTAATGATGGCACGTTGGCTAAACCCTCACCCCTAACTTCAATACGACTCACTTCACCTTCCAGCACAATTAGCGCCTTATCTTGTGAGGTGATTGAGTTCTTGGATCTAATGATTTCTTCAGTCATTGCGTTCGTAAAATAGACCTCACTGCCAACTTCTTGTGTTTTATTTCTAAAAATGGGAACTGCGATCTCTCTATACTTTCCAGGCAGCGCCTCATTGCGATTACCCCACTGGTAACCACAGCCAGACAATAAACTAATTATTAGTATAGATATCCAAATTTTAAGACTCATTATGAAGATCAGCCTATACGCTCTCATAAAATATTTCAATCACAGAATTCGCACCTTTTACCATCAAGTTTAAAGATTTTTGCATACATCGCATTGATTTTATCCTATAAAGAGAGCATGAATTACCCTTACCGCCTACTAGCACCGGGACCGGTTCAGATCCCTGAATATGCTAGAAAAATACTAGCCTCACCTATGATACATCATCGTGCTCCTTTGTTTATAAAAGAGCTCGAACAAGTTTTTGTAAATCTTAAAAAAGTTTTTTTTACAGATGAACCCGTTTATATTTTATCATCCACTGGTTCAGGTGCGATGGAAGCTGCTATTGCTAACACCTTATCGCCAGGTGACAGAGTCATCGCAGTCGATGCCGGAAAATTTGGCGAACGCTGGGCAAAAATGGCAAAGGCCTACCAGTTAAAAGTAGAAACGATTCATGTCACATGGGGCGAATCTGTGACTGAACAGCAAGTGACTGAGGCTTTAGAGCAATTTCCAGATGCTAAGGCTGTACTTGTGCAAGCAACTGAAACATCCACCGGCGTATTACAACCTATCAAAGAAATTGCATCTATCATAAAAAAATATCCAAATTGCCTTTTATTAGTAGATGCCATCACATCTATTTTATCTACTGATTTAAAAATGGACGAGTGGAATATTGATGTAGTGGTTGCAGGATCACAAAAAGCATTTATGCTCCCAACTGGCTTGTCATTTATATCCCTTTCAAAAAAAGCGCAGATGGTAATGGCAAACATAAAGTGTACTAACTTTTATTTTGATTTAAAAACAGAGCAAAAAGCTTATGAATCAGGGCAAACAAAGTTTTCTTCCTCTGTGGCCGAAATAAGAGCGCTGCATGCAATACTAACTCATATTTTAAAAGATGGTGTCAGTAGTTTAACAAAAGATATCCAAGCTCGTGCACGTATCACAAGACTTGGTGTTGAAGCACTGGGTCTTACCACTTATCCCACAATACCATCCCCATCGCTAACTGTGGTTAATATTCCTGACGGAGTAGACGGTAAAAAATTACGCCGCCACATTGAAGAGAAATACAATATTACTTTTATGGGCGGGCAAGACCAGCTTGAAGGTAAAATTATTAGAATTGGCCACCTTGGTGCTATTAGCCAAGAAGATGTAGTCGCTAGTATTGAGTTTTTAGGAAAAGCCTTGAATGACCTTGGGTATAAGAGTGATTGGCAAGCAGCTGTTACACAGGTATTAAAAGAATATGAAGCATAAAATACTTATTTTAGACCGTTTTCATGAGACTGGCCTTAAAATTTTAAGAAATCAGCCAAACTTGGATATTACACATCAAGTAAGTCCCGAGCTAAATACAAATCAAAATTATGAACACGATATCCTAATCACTAGATCACGAACTAAAATTAATAGTCGTCTACTCGAACTTTTACCAAATTTAAAGCTAGTGATTAGTGTTACAAGTGGTTTTGATCATATTGATTTAAATGCTATCAAAGCTCATAAGTTGCAGGTTGAATATTGCCCTGAGGCTAACGCTGATTCTGCTGCAGAGCTTGCATGGGGACTTTTATTGTCTACCACGAGAAACATTCCCCAAGCTCATACTCAAGTAACAAAAGGACTATGGAGAAATGAGCACCTTATTGGGAGAACTTTAAAAGATAGTACGCTATTGATCATAGGCTTTGGTAGAATTGGCAAAAGGGTCGCGAATTTTGCTCATGCTTTTGGCCTAAAAATTATTGTTTGCGATCCTTATGTTGAAAATTTACCGTCGTGGGCAGATGCCGTAACTTTAGAAGAAGGCTTAAAGAACTGTGATATTGTCAGTTTACACGTACCAAAAACAAATAAAACATTTCACCTTTTACATGCAGATAATTTATCATTACTTTCTCCTCACGCAATTCTAATAAATACTTCACGTGGAGATGTGGTTGAAGAAAAGGCTCTTTTACATGCTCTAGCTTCAAAATCTATTCGTGCAGCTGGCTTAGATGTGTTTGCTAAAGAACCACTTGCAGAGAACTCAATGTATTTTGAGTTAAAAAATGTCGTCCTAAGCCCACACGCTGGCGCTTTCACCGAAGATGCTTACAAGCTAGGAGCCATACAGTGCGCAGAAAAAGTGCTCGCTTTTTTAAAAGGTGAGCCGGCCTCTCACCCTCTACCCCCGCAGACAGCTTGGGTAAATGATTTAGATACATTGCCCTAAGTCGTGACTTGAAATTTTACTCTAAGCACCCCATATTTGGCTTTGGGGATTATTCTTACAGGGAGTTTATATGGCAGGCACATTAGTTGTAGGTTCACAATGGGGCGATGAAGGTAAGGGCAAGGTTATTGATGCCTTCTCTAAAACTTCAAAAATGGTTGTCAGATACCAAGGTGGTCCAAACGCTGGTCACACCCTTGTTGTAAACGGAAAAAAAACAGTCCTACATTTAATTCCTTCTGGCATTTTACACCCTCACGCAAAATGTGTAATTGCTAACGGCGTGGTGGTTGATCCAATTACCATTGCTACTGAAATTACAAACTTAAAAACCAATGGTTTTTTAAAAGAAGATTCTCAGCTTTTAATTTCTGATAATTCTACCTTGATTTTATCTTACCACAGAGCACTTGATGTAGCTCGCGAGGAAGCAAAAGGGGTCAACAAAATTGGAACAACCGGTAAAGGCGTAGGACCTGCTTACGAAGACCGTGCTTCTAGAAAAGCTTTGGTGTTTAAAGATTTATTTAGCTCTGATTTAAAACAAAAATTAGTTTCAGCACTTGAAGAAAAAAATGCCCTTCTTACTTACTACAAAAAAGAAACGCAATCACCTGACGCAATTTACGAAGACCTCATGAAAGTGACAAAACTATTAGAGCCGTACCGCTGCGCGGATACCTCTTATGTTGTGAGCCAAGCTCACAAAAACGGCGACGACATTTTGTTTGAAGGCGCCCAAGGCACAATGCTTGATATTTATCACGGCACCTACCCGTTTGTGACAAGTTCTTCTACTATTGCAGGCTCTTGTTTGATTGGAACTGGTATTGGCCCCAATATGATTGATAAAGTGGTTGGGATTACTAAAGCTTACACGACTCGTGTGGGCAGCGGACCCTTTCCTACAGAGCTATTAGACGATACAGGCGCATTTTTACAAAAAGAGGGTAACGAGTTCGGCTCAACCACTGGACGCGCGAGACGCTGCGGCTGGTTGGACCTAGTGGCTCTTAATTACTCGATTCGCTTAAACGGAACTAACGAGATCGCACTAATGAAGTTAGACTGTTTATCAAAGCTCGATAAGATCGGTGTTTGTACTGCCTATGAGTATAAGGGTGATCGATTGAAAGAATTTCCTTCTGATCTTGCAGTTCTTGAGGGAATGAAGCCAGTTACTGAGTTCTTACCTGGTTGGAAGAAAGACATCACGGCAGTGAACAAATTTGATGATTTACCTAAGGAATTACGTAGCTATATTGATTTTATTGAAGAATACGCCAAAACTCCGGTGGATTTTGCCTCTGTAGGACCTGGGCGAGAACAGAGCATTTGGCGCCGAGGGATCTTTAGTTAGATGGATAAATGCTCAGAAATTTTGCTACTTTAGGCATTTTAGGTTTTTATTTTTAGAAAGATTGACTCAAAACGAAAGTCTGATTAAAAAGTTCTTTCTCTAGTAAGTTGTGGGCCGATAGCTCAGTCGGTAGAGCATATCCCTTTTAAGGATAGGGTCGATGGTTCGAGTCCATCTCGGCTCACCAATTTTT
>JBBKWS010000091.1:0-5148 GCA_037969075.1 Bdellovibrionales bacterium
GCATCACCTCCTCTCTGGCCTAAGAAGACCTGGTTCGAGTCGCTAGCATTAAGCTAGGAGGAACCTAACCATAGTATAATCGGTAATAAAATAACCAACAAATCATTTTCAAAAAAGACCAGTTTTTTTACTTTTTTAGACAGTGCGAAGAGCAAGATTCATTATTTTGATCTAATAAACGATACAGTCTGACCAGTGCTTTCTTGAACAGCAACTTCAATGCTTTGATAAGAAAAGGAAATAAAAGAGATTAGTTTTTCACATAGATATTTTGCTAAAGCCTCGGCTGTAATATTACTAATTGGCAGTAATTGACAGTCTTCTTCAGGAAAAGAATAGAATTTAGTCTGAAAACTCACTTCAATATTGGCTTTGTTTTTTTGGATTTTCACAAATGGGCTAGATTCAGGCAAAAGAACCTTTTCATCAAGCCCTTTACACAAAAAATCAATTTTATCTTTTAGTTCTGAAAATACAAACGCCATAGATAAGTCTTTATCTACATCATTAGTGATCACTTCGCAGCGAACAAAATAATTATGCCCATGTAGACTCTCGGCTTTGTCAGCAGAAAAAATAGTAAAATGAGAGGCGCTAAATTTAAAGCGCTCCTTACTTAGACTAATTTTGTATGACATAATGTTCTTCTTTTCGTGTGCGGATGTTCATTAATAGTAAGTAGATCCCTGGTATAATCATTATAAAGCAAAGAATCTGACCCATCGAAAAGTATTTAAAGTAAAATCCCAATTGAGGATCGGGTTCTCTGAAGAACTCAACTATAAATCTACCTATTCCATAAAATATTAAAAAGCACGGGGCTAAAATTCCTGTGCGCTTCCATGTGACATCGGTTTTATTCTTTTTAACATCCATAACTAAATATTTTTTTCTCTCTCTAGAGTCAATCCACAAAAGCAACAGAAACACGAGTAAGCCCTCAGTAAGAGATTGATATAACTGTGAGGGGTGCCTTGGCTGCATATCTGCCTGCGGAAATATGACCGCCCAGGGAACGTCAGTAGGGCGGCCCCAAAGTTCGCCGTTGGCAAAATTACCAAGTCTACCAAAAAAAATAGCAAAAGCAGATCCAGTGGCTACGTGGTCAGCTAGGTGCCAAAAACCAACATTGTTTTTACGACTAAATATAATCATGGCGATAATAAATCCTACAGCGGCTCCATGAAATGAAAGCCCGCCTTGCCATATATAGAGCGCCTGTATGGGGTCATGCTTGTATGAGTCCCAGTTGTAAATAAAAACATAAAATACTCTCGCCCCTAGCATCATGGCGACCATTATATATGTATATAAATCTTGTACTTGAATAGGCTCTAATTTAAACCAGCCGCGCTTAAAGCGACTTTTAAAAAGGTAATATGCTGTTATAAATCCCGTTAAATACATAAGACCGTAATAACGAATTTGTATATCCCCAATATGGATTAAGGCGGGGTCGATATTATGAACATAGTAACTCATGACGCTACCGCAGTATTATTCTTTTTAGGTTCATTTTTGATAAGTAAGGCTAAAATTCCGATGCCAATGACAATCGCCATATCAGCTACATTAAACGCGGGCCAAGAGTACTTGCCTTTGAAATGAAAGTCTAAAAAATCTACAACATACCCAAAGCGCAAGCGGTCGATATAATTTCCTATAGCGCCACCGAAGATTAATGATAGTGCAATTGTCTGCAGCCTATCAGTGAGAGCTACGCCTCGCAAGATACCAACCACTAAAACCATGGCAAGGGGTGGGATTAAAAGAAAGAAATAAGTTCTAAACTCTGGATGTGAATCAGCTAAAAATCCAAAAGCTGCACCAAAATTTCTAACAAATGTGATATTAAAATAATTTTCTAAAACAGTTAGACTTTCACCTAAGGTGAAAGCTGTGTAGATTAGTAGTTTGGACCATTGATCAAGAGCGATAATAGCACCGGCTAAAGCTGTGAATATTAAATATTTTTTCATGTTAATGCCTCCGTACAGCGCGGACAAAGTCCTGGTAATTTTGTATTAGAGCCAATGACTGTGTCATAGCGCCAGCAGCGAACACACTTTTCACCATCAGCTTTTTCAGCTAAAATCTTCTCTTCACCTTCACTAAATTGAACCTGTGAAACAATAAAGTAAGTAGGAAGCTCTGCCTTATAAGCCTTTAGATATTCTAATGTCTTTCCCTTTGTTTTGATATTAATTTTTGCTTCTAAGCTTGATCCAATAGTTTTATTTCTACGTAAATCCTCGAGATCTTTTGATACTTTTGAACGTAGCTCATTTAGCAATTCAAACTTTTCTAACACACCATCTTTTTTCCAATCCTTATTTGGCTTCGGAAATGATAATGAAAAAATTGACTCCACGTCTGGTTTCAAGTGAGTGTAAACTTCATCACTCAAAAATGATAAAATCGGTGCGAGCATTGTACAAAGATGATCGGTAAGTTGATATACAGCCGTCTGTGCGCTTCGGCGTGAGCGTCCATCTTTTTTATCAACATACAAACGGTCCTTAATTACATCTAAATACAGTGCGGATAAATCAACCGTAATAAAATTGTTGATCGCGTGATAGATTTTATAAAATTCATAAGCTTCATAATGCGAATTTACGTCAGTGATCAATTGGTTTAAGCGTAAAAGGGCCCATTGATCTAGTTCAAGCATGTCGTTAAAAGCAACGGCATCTTTTTTATGATCATAATCAAATAAGTTTCCTAATAAAAACCGCATCGTATTTCTGATACGTCTATAAGCTTCAGACATTCTTTTAAATTGTTCTTCGCCGCACGCTAAGTCTTGGCTGTAATCACCAGACGATACCCATAGGCGTAAAATCTCAGCTCCGTAGCGCTTAATAATATCTAATGGGTCTACTACATTGCCTAAACTCTTACTCATTTTTCTGCCTTGTAGGTCATTTACAAAGCCGTGAGTAAGTACGGTTTTATAAGGTGCTACACCATGGGCTGCAATGGAAGTAAGTAAACTAGTTTGAAACCACCCTCTATGTTGGTCGCTGCCCTCTAGGTATAGATCTGCAGTGGCTTTCATACCTGCACGTTTTCTTTGTACTGCTGAATGTGAGGTCCCGCTATCAAACCATACATCTAAAATGTCTTTTGATTTTTCGAACGCAGTTCCTTTGCATTGTGAGCAAGCTTCACCTTCAGTAAATCTATCAGCTGGGCTTTCAAAGTATTCATTGATTCCGTCGCCCTCTTCCATCGCATCAGCGACGCGGTTCATTGCGCTGGATGATACAAGGTGCTCGCCGCAAGACTTACAAGCAAACACTGGGATAGGTACACCCCATAGACGTTGTCTTGATAGACACCAGTCGGGTCTATTTTCAATCATTGCATTGATACGATTTTCACCCCAATTTGGAATCCATTTTACATCTTTAATGGCAGTAAGAGTTTTTTCGCGAATTGATTTCTCTGGGTTATCCATGCGTAAGAACCACTGGCTAGTAGCACGGTAGATAAGAGGCTTTTTGGTGCGCCAACAATGTGGATAAGAGTGTGTAAGAGTGTAATGAAATAGTAAACTGCCATCGTTTTTTAAGCGCTCAACAATAAGTGGGTTAGCTTCAAACACGTTAATGCCTTTATACTCAGGTACCTCAGCAGTAAATTTACCCATTTCATCGACTGGGCTGTAAGTTGCTAAGCCGTATTTTAAACCAATGATATAATCATCTGGTCCGTGACCTGGCGCTGTATGCACTAGGCCTGTTCCACCTTCTAAAGTAACATGATCACCTAATACAAACTTAGATTCTCTGTCGATAAATGGATGGGTAGTGGATACGCCCTCTAAGGTAGATCCTTTGACAGTGGTGCCAGCAACTTTTTCAAAATGTAATTGTGTAGCGGTAGTCATTTGTTCGATCAGACCGTCGGCAAGTAAAAGTAGTTCTCCGTTACACTTGAAAATTGAATATTCAAAATCAGGATGTACAGCAATGGCTAAATTTGCCGGTAAAGTCCATGGCGTTGTTGTCCAGATAACGGCAGACACGGATCCGTTTTTGTAAAAGGCAGGATCCATTTTAAATTTTACATAAACGGCTGGGGAATTATGTTCGTGGTATTCTACTTCTGTGTCTGCAAGAGCAGTCTGTAGGGGCCAGCACCAGTAAACCGGTTTGTCCCCGCGGTAAAAGTTTCCGCTGTCGGCAAGAATGGCCAACTGTCTTACTTCTTCAGCTTCATAACTGGCTTGCAGGGTCATGTATGGGTTTTCCCAGTCAGCAAGAATTCCTAGACGAATAAACTGCTCCCTTTGCTTGTGGATCCATTTCATAGCGTATTCACGACAAAGATTTCTAAAGTCTTTGTCAGTAATTTGTTTTCTTTTTTCTCCTAGATCTTTTGAAACGCCTAACTCGATGGGAAGACCGTGACAGTCCCAACCCGGAATAAATACGGTAGACTCGTCATTCATATTTTTAAATTTAACAACGATATCTTTTAAAATTTTATTTAGAGCATGCCCTACATGGATATTTCCGTTGGCATAAGGCGGGCCATCTTGAAAACAAAAAGTTTTAGATTTACCGGACAACATTTTTTCATAGATTTTTTTATCAGTCCATTTTTTGATTGTAATGGGCTCATTGATAGGAAGATCACCTTTCATCGAAAAGGTGGTTTGAGGTAAAAGCAGGGTTTCTTTGTAGTTTGGAACTTGGCTCGACACACTGACTCCTAAGACGGCATATTTACGAACGTATCGCTTAAATTAACTGCCTTTTTATAGAGGGTCAAGGCTGATAGAAGTTGAGCCTGTTAGCATGATCTTTTTTAAATATTTTGTAATTTTTCATAGCCCACTGTGACTAGCATTCGGATAGCTTCTTCATCGCGGGAAAGATTAAATCTAGTGCGAATTTCTTTTACTCTAGACTGAGTTAAAGTATCAAGGGCTTGAATATTAAAGCTCTCATCCTTGGTGGTTTGTTGCAGCTGTCTTTGAATGGAAATTTTAATATTTTCTTTTTGAACCACATCATGGGCTTGTTGACGCGGCTCTTCTGCCTCAACTTGGTAGCTCAAAGGCGATACCTGAGAAATCTTTTTAGTTTGTGTGCTTACAGAGGGGCTTACATCAAAAGAACCCAATCTTTCGGCAAT
>JBBKWS010000092.1:0-6402 GCA_037969075.1 Bdellovibrionales bacterium
GGTCAGCCTTGTGGTAATAGTTCTTTAACTTGTAGATGGGATGGAACAGATTCATATTTAGATGGAAGTGGTGGAAATCCAGGAGCTTGTAATACTTCTTCTTGCCCTACGTGCGCGACCCAAAGTCCTCCGCAAGCAAATTGTCCAAGTTGTGGTGTTGGCAGCTGCACTGATGTAGATCCAGGGCCGGGGCAAACTTGCTGTGAACCAATTGTAGTAACATGTTCTGCAGCTCATCCTATAGGCCCATTTACCAACGCCGCACTTTGTGCAGCGGGAGCAATTAATTGTATACAAGAAAGTCCTGGTGTTTGGTGCGGGGATCCAAGTGCTCCTGCCCCAACTTGTCCTGCAGGGCAAGCTTCTTGCGTTTGTGGCTCTGGTGGAACATGCGGAGTTGATATAGATCCTGACCCTACAAATCAAGTTTGTTGCGCACCCGTGACTTGTTCAAACACGCCGTACAATTGGACACCGTGGGCGACAACCCCTCCGGCCGATGCGACTTGCTTAGCAGGAGAAACTCCTGTGTCTGCAAATCACCCTCAGACTAGAGCCTGCCAAGGAGCTTCCGGTAATGAACCAGGCTGTTGTGCTGCCGATGCTGATGGTACAGCAGTAAATAGAGATGTACCTTATATCGCAAGTTGTACACCCGCGACACCTACGCCTACGCCTACACCAGTGCCAACGCCTGCGGGAAGTTGTATTTTCTTTCATCCAGCAAGCTTTGATGTTTATGCCGGTACAACACGTATAGGTTGTACAGAATTCTTTTGGCCAGCAACCAACCCACCATTACCGCCGACAACCATATTAAACGGCCAGTCCATAAATTTTAGCATTACCTACTGTTTTGGTGGAACCGCAGCAAACGGCTATGATATATGTCATGGAGGGTTCACAATAACTTGTAACAGTGGCACTGTTGTTTGGTCCGGAGAGAATTGCACAGGGGGACCTGTACCGTAATTTGGTTCCCTAATAATTAAATGTAAAGAAGGCTATATCTTCGGTATAGCTTTGTAGTCCTATCTCATGCTCTCCCCTTAACACCTTAGTCCTGAAAGTCCTTTTTGTAATGCCCCTAAGTCATAGACTTTGCTACACTTTTTATAGATTTTACGACATCTTATGGGGATACAACTTTGAAGGATATTTTTTCAAAAATAGCAAAGAAACTTAGGTTTAGTGGCTCATCCACTTTACAAGATGCTTTAGAAAAAACGCAAAAAACATTTTTAAAAAGATCTGGCTCATCTGGTGGCAGTTTATTTCAAAAATTAATTAGCATGGATAAACCAAAATTTGAAAAATACTATCCTGCAATTATAGGCGTAGTGGTTTCTTACTTTGCTGCCGACCTGGCTACTACGTATATACGTACATACACCATTCCAGAAAAATCTTCAGTCGCAGTTTCTAAGAAAACTGATGCAAGTTTTGCCACACAAGCAATTCGCGGTGATTACGACCCAATTGCCAAAAGAAATATTTTCAACTCTGACGGGGTTATACCTAAACCAATTTCTGGTGGCGGAGAACAAAATGATATTGACGGTCCAGCAGTACCCACCACCCTTCCTCTAACTTTGGTTGGAACCATTGTACATGTAAATCCTGCTAAATCTGTTGCTACCATTGATGTTAAATCTGGTGGGCAAAAAATCATCCCTTATATTCCTAATGATGAAATTGAAGGAATTGCTATTTTATTGAAAGTAGAAAGAAAAAAGGTTTTTATTCGTAACGTAAGAACCCGTAGACTAGAATACATTGAGCTAAAAGATGATCTTAAATTTAAATTCGATTTAACCAAGGCTATCACGCCAGCAAGTGGCGGCGGAGAAGTGAAACAAGAAGGTAATAATTTTAGCATCGCCAGGGATACATTAAACAAGTATATCAACAATATCGGTGATGTTTTACAGCAAGCCAGAGCGGTGCCAAACCGTGACCCTAATACGGGAGAAATTAATGGGTTCAGATTACTATTCATTAAACCCGACAGCATTTTTTCCCAGCTTGGGTTAAAGCAGGGCGATCTATTAAAATCAGTAAATGGAAGTCCGGTCACTAGTATTCAAAAAGCCATGGAGATGTACCAAGGCTTAAAAGGCGCTAATAATATTGGCGTTCAATTTGAACGCGAAGGCAAGACAGAAGAATTTAATTATACAGTAAATTAACCAAGGAAGGTTAAAATGAAATGGTTCCTAATAATACTTTTGACGGCTCTTGCTATGAGTGTGGGCTTGCAATCAGGGTTTGCACAAGACGAAGAGTTTGCAGATGAAGAAGAATTTGCTCCTCCTCCTCCCCCACCTCCAGGCGCCTACGAAGACGAACCAGCTCCAGAGCCAATTGCAGATGAAGCACCATCGAGTCCATCTCGTTTTGGCGGCGGGAGTGGTAGCGGTTCACCGAACCCTTCATTAGGTTCTATTAAAAAAAGAAGAGCTAGCATTCCGTTCAATGAAGCTCAGCCTGAAGACATAACAAATGAAAATTATCCAGACTTAATCGAGAGCTTTGATTATCCAAATGCTGATATCGCTGATGTAGTAAAAGCTATTAGTGAATTGACTGGTAGAAATTTTATCATTGATCCAAATATCCGTGGAAAGATCACTATCCTTGCGCCAACTCAAATCACTAAGGCCGAGGCTTATAAAGCCTTTTTGTCAGCCTTGGCGATGAACGGCTACACTGTCGTACCTTACGGTAAGTTTTTAAAAATTAAAAACGTAAACGATGCTAAAAGAGATAACATAAATACCTACTCTGGTTCTTATTCTCCTGATACAGATCAAATGATCACAAGAATCATTCACTTAAAGCACATTTCGGCAGAAGAAGTAAATAGAAGCTTACGAATATTGGTTTCTACAAAAGGTGAAATGGCACCCTATGCGGCCACCAACTCTATGATACTTACCGATTTTGGCTCAAACATTAGCCGAATCATGAGCATCATCAACCAATTAGATGTAAAAGGCTTCGAAGAAAAACTGGCTGTAATTCCAATAAAGTCTGCGAAAGCAAAAGATATCGCCGCATTGATCGAGCAAATCATCAATAAAGATTCAAGTGGCGGCAGCACAAGGGGCAGAACTAGAACAGGCGGCACATTCTCATCAGGTATTCCTAGATTTGGCGGCAGCAGCAGTTCGAACCAAACAGGCTCAGCATTTTCTATGGTAATCCCAGATGATAGAACAAATGCGATTATTGTTGTAGGTAACACCGCAGGCATAGATAAAATTAGAACTTTAGTTAAGCAACTAGATTATCCACTAAACCCTGAAGATGCTGGTGGAGTGTATGTTTATTACATGAAACACGCTGAAGCAAAAGCCGTTGCAGAAATTTTAAACGGCATTGCTAAAGAGCAAAAAGATGCTACAAAACAATCTGGCGGCAGTGACAATATCCCGATACCAATACCTAGACAACAAGTCGCTGATACTTCATCTGGTGCCGGGGAATTTTTTGGCGGAGATGTAAAAATAAGTGCTGATGAAACCATTAACAGTTTAATCATCACTGCCAGCAAACAGGATTACGACGCTGTAAAATCACTGTTAGAAAAAATTGATATCGCAAGAAATCAAGTCAACGTAGAAGTGATTGTAATGGAGATCTCTAACTCGAATTCAAAGAGCTGGGGCGCATCTACTTATAAAATCAAAGACACAGGCGACGTTAATGCCAACGGTATTATCAGAACTGGTTTCAACGGTGGCGTGATCGATCAGATGCTTAGTAAAAATTATGCGGCCGATGGTTTTGTGTTAGGTTTTGGTACAGGCAGTAAAGTAAAAGTAAATCTAGGTGGGGCTGAGTTTGAAATCCCAAGCTTGATTTCTTTTATTAATTTAATTCAGCAGGTATCAGATGTTAATATTATGTCCACTCCTAATATTACAGTTTTAGATAACGCTGAAGCTGAAATTGAAGTGGGTGAAACTATTCCTGTGAGTTCGGCCCAAACGCAAACAAATGTGGGTAACACCTCTACTCCGACAAGAGAGCCTGCTACATTAAAATTAAAAATCAAACCTCGTATTAGTCCAGGATCAAATGCTGTAAGGCTTAGTATTCAACAGACAATTAAGGAACTCTCAAATAGAGAAGTAAAGGCAAAAGCCCTTGCAGACATTGCCGTTGTTACATCAGAGAGAAACATTAAGACTGAAATTGTTGTAAACAACAAGGATACCGCAATTATCGGTGGCTTGATGCGAGATGAAGAGCAAGTCACTGAACGTAAGGTGCCATTATTAGGCGATATACCAGTGATTGGTTGGTTGTTTAAGAGTAAATCAAGAGCAACAGTAAAAAGAAACCTTACCATGTTTATTACTCCAAAAATCATTCGTACCATTGAGGATGTTAAAGATTTACGTGAACAAAAACTCAATGAACGCATCGATTTTATCAAGCGTAATATGGGTGGAAGGGATCCATTTGGTAAAAAAGCTAACTCTATAGCAACATCAAATGCGACCTCTGAGCTACCAACAGGCACAACAGATGATTTAATTGAAGAATTGGACCCTACCGAACCCAATACGGAACTTGATAATCCATAAGATCTATAGTTAAATTACCTTAGGGCCATAGAGCTTTAAGGTAATTTATGTCAACAACTGCAAATTTACTTCTAAAGAATACCAGCATTGAGAAGGCGCAATTAGACGCTATTCTAAAATACCCTCGAGTGGGCGGTGGCAATGTGGGCGATTATTTAGAGCGCATGCAGCCACAAAACGCCGATGAAGCCCTTAAAATTATCTGCGAAGAGCTAGACCTTGAGTTTATGCGAGACATCCCTATCAATGAAATTACTGTGGATTTAGTGCGCAACATCCCGATCAACTACTCTAAAAACCACGAAGTCCTGCCCTATAAAGATGAGGGGAATGTTGTTAGTGTATTTTTATCAAATCCGATCAACATGGAGGCCCTTACCGATTTAAGAGCTTTTTTTAATAAAAATACTAGGGCGATTATTACCACCAGTTCAAAACTGCAAGATGCCATCAACAGAGTATACGAAAAATCTACAGCAGCGCTTGATGGACTAGATGAAATTGAGGGCGATGATTACGATTTGGATGAACCCATTATCGATTTACTAGAATCCGATGATGATGATGCACCGGTAATTAGGCTTGTAAATACATTGCTATTTAGAGCTGTAAAAGAAAAAGCATCCGATATCCACATTGAGCCTTACGAAAGAGAATTAGCCGTTAGGTTTAGAATCGATGGTCAGCTATATGATGTATTTAAACCACCTAAAAAATTACAAAATTCTATTACTTCCCGTATTAAAGTAATGGCCAATTTAAACATTGCCGAAAAACGTTTACCGCAAGATGGAAGAATACCACTAAAATTAGCCGGGAAAGACATTGATATCAGACTTAGCACTGTCCCTACTGCGTTTGGTGAACGCCTCGTTATGCGTTTACAAGACAGATCATCTATTATCTTGGATCTAAACCAATTGGGTTTTCCAATGGATGCCCTAGATAAAATCGGCGCTCTTTTAGAAAAAAGTTATGGAATCATTCTGGTTACCGGCCCAACTGGTTCAGGTAAGTCGACCACACTATATTCTTGTATCAATAAAATAGTGTCTCCCGACAGAAATATCATTACCGTCGAAGACCCTGTCGAGCAACGAATTCAAGGTATAGGACAAATTCAAGTAAACTCAAAGATTGGTTTAACTTTCGCTAACGGTCTTAGATCTATTTTAAGACAAGATCCTGATGTAATTATGGTGGGTGAGATTAGAGATTATGAAACCGCAGAGATTTCTATCAATGCATCCCTCACAGGTCACTTGGTTTTATCTACCCTTCATACAAATGACTCTGCTGGCGCTATTCCCCGTCTATTAGATATGGGCTGCGAACCATTTTTGATTTCTTCCTCTGTGGTTGGCGTCATAGCACAACGGCTTGTAAGAGTATTATGTCCACATTGTAAAGCACCACACGACCCAAGCGAAGCAGACCTCATGGGATTAGAAATTACAGCTGATATGACAGTTGGTGCTAAATTTTTTAAAGCCATTGGTTGTAACCAATGCAATCAAAAAGGCTACTCTGGTCGAACTGTAATATCTGAGTTAATGGTAATAAACGATGAAATCAGGCAATTAATTCTTCTTCGAAAAGATGGTGGCTCTATTAAAAAAGCAGCTATCAAGGCAGGCATGCGTACTGTAAGATTAGATGGTGTTAAAAAAGTTTTACAGGGCATTACTACTATCGAGGAAGTATTACACTCAACGCAAACGGATGATTAATTATGCCTCTATTTGAATATCGTGGCGTAGGCCCTGGCGGAAAAAATCTTCGAGGCACAATTGATGCCGATAACGAA
>JBBKWS010000093.1:0-5013 GCA_037969075.1 Bdellovibrionales bacterium
ACCTATTTTAAAAAAGGTAAGCCAGTACTTTTGACACTGGTGTATTATAACTGCCCGTCACTTTGTAATTTCCACCTAAACGGTCTTAATGAAGTATTTAAACAAATTCCAGATTGGACGATTGGTGATCAATATGATGTGGTATCTGTTAGTATAGATCCCAAAGAAGGTCCTAGTGTTGCTAAAGGTAAAAAGGCTTCTTATATAAAGGCCTATGGAAAGCAAGAAGCTGAAAAGGGTTGGCACTTTTTAACTGGTGAACAGGCTAATATTACTAAAATTGCAGAACAAGTTGGGTTTAAATATAAATTTGTCGAAGAGTCTGGAGAGTTCGCCCATACCGCAGCGGCCTACGTAATTACACCAGATGGTAAAATTTCTAGATACTTATATGGTATAGGGTTCTCACCTAAGGTTTTGCGATTATCTATGATTGAAGCTTCAAATGGTTCGATCGGTACTATAGTAGATAAATTTATTCTTTATTGTTTTCAATATGATCCAAATAAAAAAAACTACGCCTTTTATGCCTACAATGTGATGCGGGCAGGGGCTGGAGTATCGGCAATTATTCTGATGTCTTTTTTAGGTTTTTTTTGGTTACGTAATAATAGAAGAAAGGAAAGTTAAGAGATGCTAGCCCTGTTATTGACTTCTTTAGTTCATGCAAGCACATTTATGCCACCGCAGGCCTCAACCATGGCGCCAGCGGTCGATAATTTATACGCCTTCTTACTTATTATAAGTGTGATTGCCTCAATTCTAGTAATTGCAGGTATGTTATACTTTGTCTTTAAGTATAGACGAAAATCTGACACCGAAAAATCTGCTTATATTACCCATAACCACTTGGCTGAATTTTTATGGTCATTCATCCCACTAGTTCTTTTTATTGTAGCTTTCGTATGGGGTTGGAAAGTTTATCACGACCTTAGATTCGCTCCAGAAAATTCCTATGAAATATTTGTTCGCGGACAAAAGTGGGCTTGGGAATTTGAATACCAAAATGGCCATAAGTCGCCCGCAGAACTGTATGTGCCGGTGGGTCGCCCAGTAAAATTATTAATGACTTCTACTGATGTAATTCACAGTTTTTTTATTCCAAGCTTCAGAGTAAAACAAGATGTGGTGCCGGGAAGGTACTCAAGCATCTGGTTTGAAGTAAAAGAGCCTGGTGAATACCAAGTTTTTTGTACAGAATATTGTGGCCTACAGCATTCATCAATGCTTGCAAAGGTAATCGCTGTTCCGCAAAAAGATTTTGATATGTGGGTTAGTGGCAAAGCAGTCAGTGATTTAACTCCAGCAGAGCAGGGTCAAAAAACTTACACAGCTCGTAACTGTAACTCTTGTCATTCTATCGACGGATCAGTAGTGATTGGCCCTACATTTAAAGATAGTTTTGGCGCCGCAAGACAGTTTGAAGACGGTGGATCCGCTACAGTGGATGAAAATTATTTACGCGAATCGATATTGAATTCACAAAAACACATTGTTAAAGGTTACACAAAAGTAATGCCTTCATACGAAGGCGTATTGGAAGACAAAGAAGTAGACGCATTGATCGCGTTTATTAAGTCTTTGAAAAATTAGGAGATAGTCATGGCAACATCAAATGCAGGCGAAAACTATATAAATCATGAAAAAGGCCTCTGGTCTTGGTTAACTACGCTAGATCATAAACGTATTGGAATCATGTATATGATTTCTGTATTAACTTTCTTTTTAATTGGCGGATTGTTTGCTTTAGCCCTCAGATTAGAATTGTTTTCAGTCGGTAGCACAATAATAGATGCGCAAACATACAATCAATTTATGACCTTCCATGGAACGATCATGGTCTTCATGGTTATTATTCCGGGGCTTCCGGCAGTATTTGGAAACTTTTTCTTACCAATAATGATCGGTGCTAAGGACGTTGCATTTCCGCGTTTAAACTTACTTAGCTGGTATTTATTAATGTTAGGTGCTGCTATTTCGATTAGTTCGATTTTCTTTGGTGGCGTTGATTCTGGTTGGACATTTTATACTCCGTATTCAATCAAAGGAAGTATCGGGGTAATTAATATGACCCTCGGCGCCTTTGTTATGGGTATGTCATCGATCTTAACTGGTTTAAATTTTATTGTGACTGTGCATAAACTTAGATGCCCTGGAATGACAATGAATCGTATTCCATTGTTTATATGGGCACTGTATTCAACTGCTATCATTCAGATACTAGCAACTCCTGTTTTGGCAATTACTTTACTATTGTTGGTGGCCGAAAGAGTCTTGGGCGTCGGTATTTTTGATCCAGCTCTTGGTGGGGACCCAGTATTATATCAACATTTTTTCTGGTTTTATTCTCATCCAGCAGTTTATATTATGATTCTTCCAGCTCTTGGAGTTATCAGTGAAATGATAACAACGTATTCAAGAAAAACTATTTTTGGATATAAGGCGATTGCTTATTCATCAATTGCTATTGCTGCGGTAAGCTTCTTTGTTTGGGGACATCATCTGTTTGTGAGCGGTCAGTCAGAAGTGGCTGGTATTGTGTTTTCGTTTATTACAATGCTAGTTGGCGTGCCTACGGCAATTAAGGTTTTTAACTGGGTAGCTACGATGTATAAAGGATCGATCCAGTTAAAAGCACCTATGCTTTATGCTATTGGCTTTATGTTTGTATTTACGATTGGTGGAGTGACGGGGATCATGCTTGCTACCGTCGGTGTAGATGTGCATTTTCATGATACCTACTTTGTGGTTGCGCACTTTCACTATGTAATGGTGGGCGGAACTTTATTTGCTTTAATGGCTGCGATCTTTCATTGGTTTCCTAAGATGTTTGGTAAAATGCACAGTGAAGCAATGGCCAGGATGTCTTTTATTTTTGTATTTATCGGATTCAATGTAACATTTTTTCCGCAATTTATTTTAGGCTCTCTTGGTATGCCACGTCGCTACTTTGATTATTTGCCTGAGTATGAGCCATTAAACAGAATTTCAACGATGGGCTCGTGGCTTATAGCTACGGGGTTTGTCATTGGGTTGATTGCAATTATACATGGATTATTAAAAGGAAAACAAGCGCCAGATGATCCATGGGGATCTACAACGCTTGAGTGGAAGACTAAATCTCCTCCTGTATTTCATAACTTTGATTCTACACCAACAGTAACTGGAGGCCCGTATGAGTACCGCTAAGGAAGGGGAAACTCACCACTTCGCACATCACTTTGATAATGCTGACCACGAATATGAATCCACCAAGCAAGGTGTTTGGTTATTTATGGTTACCGAAGTTTTAATGTTTGGAGCTTTACTTGTAGGTTATTTGATTTTTCATGGATTATATCCAGACATATTTAAGCAGGGTGGAGAAACTCTAAACTGGAAACTAGGCGCAACAAACACTGTAGTTTTAATTTTTAGCTCACTTACTATGGCCTTATCAATTTATTATATTCGTATTGATGACCGCAAAAAAGCCCTTTTAAATTTAGGGGTTACGCTTTTATGTGGTTTTATTTTTTTAGGAATTAAATTTGTCGAATACAATCATAAATTTCACTTAGGTATATTTCCAGGTAAATACTTTAGCGCTGAAGGCTTCATGGATGGCGCTCCTCTATACTTTTCATTTTACTATCTACTTACGGGGCTTCATGGTCTACATGTGGTAATTGGTATGGGCTTAATCGCTTGGATTATGATTCGAGTGGCAAGAGGAACCTACTCTTCCTCTTACTGGACAGGAGTTGAGGGCGTCGGGATTTTTTGGCATTTAGTCGATTTGGTTTGGATTTACTTGTTCCCACTTTTATATTTGGTAGGCTAAGGAGATATTTATGGCTGAAACACAACATAATGAACACCATCATCACCACCTAATGTCGCTTCAGACACATATAAAAGTGTTTGCATCATTAATTGTGTTAACAGTTATAACTGTAGCTGCTGCACAATTTGACTTTGGTGCATTTAACACAGTGATTGCTATTTTTATTGCAACTGTAAAGGCAGTATTAGTGATGGGCTGGTTTATGCATTTAAAGTATGACGGGGTAATGAACCGAATTATATTTGCCACAGGCTTTTTCTTTTTATTACTATTTGCGGTTATTTGTATCTTGGATATTTATACAAGGATCGATCCTAGAGCTTAAGTTAAAAAAGGCCGCAAGATCGCGGCCTTTTTTGTACTATTTCATCAATCTCTCTGCTACCTATACATCATTATGTTAAAAGCTTTTAAAGACCTCTGTAAAATGGGTCTTGTTTATTTTGTTCTGATCACTTCGGCCTGCGGTTACTTTTTATCATTAGAGGTAGAGAGCAACTTCTCTTGGCTACATCTGTTTGCTGCGGTCACGGGTATTGCTTTGATCACAATGGGGAGCTTTGCGCTTAACCAGTGGCAAGAAGTGCTCATTGATAGTAAAATGCAAAGAACACAAGGGCGACCTATTCCTGCAGGTTTAATTAGTAGAAGTAACGCCTTCATTATCGCGGCCTTGTTACTATTAGTTGGGACGCCATTATTATGGTGGGCATCACCTTTGTCAGCGCTGCTATGCTGGCTGACCGTATTGCTTTATAATGGCCTGTACACAATGCTATGGAAGCCTAAGTGGGTATTTGGCGCAGTTCCAGGAGCAATACCAGGAGCAATGCCTGTAGTAATTGGATATGCAGCAAACAGCACTGATATTTTTCATAAAGAAAGCCTTTATTTATTTTTGATTATGTTTTTGTGGCAAATGCCACACTTTTGGTCTTTAGCGATTCGCTATCAAGAAGATTACAAAAAAGGAAGTATACCTGTTCTACCATCTGTACTGGGTAATTATACCACTATTTTTCATATGGGATTATATCTGTTTTTGTATGTAGCTCTAGCTCTAGCGGCCCCGCTGTTTGTACCTGTTCGCTATACCTATGTAATTCTGGTCGTACCATTTTCTATCGTAGTATTGTGGCAATTTTTAAAATTTGCCAAAACCCAGGGTAAGACAAATTGGCTGGCAT
>JBBKWS010000094.1:0-11317 GCA_037969075.1 Bdellovibrionales bacterium
TTTGTTACAGATGCACTATTAAGATCTTTTTTAACTTTGCTAAGATCTGCTCCAGCATGTTTTGCTGCTTCATCTAAAAACTTTTCTTTACCAGACTTTAACTTTTCTTGATTTTCAAAAATGTAATCATGGTATTTATAAGCTTTTTCTGGGCTTTGCAAAGCAATTGCCTCAAAGTATCTAGCTGCTGGCATTGCCATTGGATGAAAATCTAATGGTAAATGTTTAAAAATAAATTTAACTTTCCCCTTATACTTTTGCTTAACTTCTTGAACTGTTCTGTATCCACGAGAGCAATATGGGCACTCGAAGTCAGAGTATTCTACTATTGTAATCGCAGCATCTTTAGGGCCTTCAAAAGCCATTGCATCAGTTATTTCTGGTTTTTTAGGATTGCTAAACTCATCCTCAAGCTGTTGCTCTTCTTGTTTTGCAGCGTTTTCCTTTTGTTTTACTTGAGCTTCACGAGCTGCCTTATTTACTGTATCCAAGAATGTATCTGGATGTTTTTCGATAACCTCAAAAATGATATCTGGGTTTTCAAGTAATAATTGCTTCAAACCATTCTTGCTTGGTGTACATGCCGCCAAAGACAAAACTAAAACTGTGATTAGACTAAGAAATTTCAAGAGGCCTCCTTAAAAATTATAATAAACAAAAATATTCTGTCACAGCTTACGTGTAACGCCAAGGATTAGTGACAAAATTTATACGATTATTATAAAGAACCAGTCTAGTTATTGGTCAATTCTAGATCACTTAGGGGTAAAACCGTACCCAAAATTTCAAACTCTAAGTATTTACTATATGGATGTAGACCCTGGACCACTCGGTGTATTACATGCGGCGTAGCATAATAAAAGAATGAATCAGGCTTAATTTTTAAAAATTTAGGATCTCTATACTTCATCACCAATGCATGTGCCGCCAATTGAAGCTCTTCATAAGCTCTCTTAGGACCTTTATACTTTGCTACAATCCAGTATCTATTCACCAGGTCTTCAAATGGTTTCATTAAGGCATCTAATTTATCAGTGGGGAAATCTATGACTGAGTTTTTTATAAAAACTTTTGTTTTATCTGCAAATGTAACTCTTGATAAGATCAGTGCTTTCATCGCGTTCAGGGTCTTCAAAGCCACATCCTTACCAACTAAGTCAAACCTTGCATACAAAGTCATTACGTTTGCAATTAGATCGGTTAAGGTCTGCGGCGGCCACGCTAAATAAAGCCCGACCTCAGTAATTTTCGTAACAATTGGCGAACTTGTTTTGTTATATAGCTTCCAGAGTTCAGTTATACTTTTATCATCCACTTCTGGGAGCTCTTCTTTAATTTCATCGCTCCATCTTTTTTGCGCCAAAGCCCAAAAGTACTCCCCACCTTTTAGTAAGTCACTTTCTTGTGGCGCCGATCCACGTCTTAGCTGCTCACTGTTCTTACCGAACACACGAACATAACCAGCTTCAGTTTGCACAAGATTAATGGCTACATTAAGTACCATCGCTATATGTTCTGAACAATAAACATCATACTTAACATCTTCTAAAATTATTTCATAAAATGGTTTTCCGTCCTCGATATTACGAACCCATTTTGGATCTAACCACGCTCTATAAAAATCAAAAATTGATTTTAAATTATTCGCATCATAGTAATCTTGTTGATAATCTAATCTTGCAAATTTAACACCGCCATTTAGTTCATTGAGAAGCTTCAATGCTATGTAAAAATTCTTTTGGAACTCTTTTTGACTCTTTGCCCCTTTATAAACCACTCGAGTTAAGTTGGCAGGATAGCCTTTGGTTTTTAACTTCATATCGTGATAATCATAGGGAGAATTTCTTGTTTGCCCTTTCCCTATGTATGCACCCATGTGTGTAAATCCATCATCAAACCTTGAGGATTTATCTAGTTGAAGCACGTCACCTCGATTGTATTCTGGGTGAAAATAATATGTCGGAGCTACAAACACATCGTCTGGACCCAGGCCTTGCCTAGCTCTTACGTACTCATCAAGATCTTCATAGGAATCTTTTTCATCATCATAGGGTAAAAATCTGACGCCAAACTTTTGTTTACCGTCTAGGCTTCCTAAATAATATTGATTGGTCCGAATTAAATACAAAAACTTTTCATTGTAAAAGGCGCTAAAAGTACCAAAATCACTTAGCTGCGGGAGCTGATAAATTTTTTGTAATCTATCTTTTTTAATTCTCCAAGTTTTTCCAAACGCACTACCCAAAGTAAATGGAGATTTTTTATAAGTGTAGTGGTAGTATTCACTTGTATCATTAACGATAAAATAATGGTCATTATCCCAAAAATAATTAGCCAATACAAAATTATTATCGATTGTCTTTTTTTCAGATGAGGGAAATCTATCTGCATTTGTTGCACAGGAAGTTAATATAAGAAATGCCAGAAGCAAAAGAAGTCTCATATATACTTATTGGTCTTTTTGGTCTTTTTGTTCACAAGCCAAAGGCCTAGTTTTTCGTGAACCATTGCAGAGTGGATAAGAGCTCTATTAGCCTAAAGAAATGATATACTTGTTTGTAGATGCACAGACCACGCCCGAGGCAATGAAAGCTGCCATTACAGCCTGGAGAGTTATGAAGGGGAAAGTTAAGTTCTTACTAGGCCCCGATGGAGATGAGGTATTAAGGGTCTCTGCCGGTCTAGAAGAGTTCGAGTATCTCTTTTCTCTAGAGAATGAACTCTTTCAACGACTTGTGGATTTACGCTTTGAAATTGAGCCAAATGCATTAATCATTAAAGATTTAAATATTCCACTAGCTAGAATATTTAGATTTCAAGATGCTGTGTATGAAACACCAGCTAAAACCGATTTTTACCAACTTATAGACATAGACCGCATTGACGGAGCCATTTATATCACTAAATTAGGGTATAACCGCTTGTGGTCCATTACAGCAGGTCACAGCGTAAGAGAAAGTCACTTTAGATGGGTAAACCTCGACCCCGACTCTTGCCTAAATCTGCCTCAAGAAAACCGTAAAAACTTACCTATTATCGAATAGATCCCGATATATTAAGCAATGCATAAAAAAACTCACAATCCATTGAGGGCATTGTGAGTAAATGATACATCTCTTGTCTCTCAACAAGGAAGGTCACTGTGGCTAAAACTAAGGCTATCAATATTGATTTACTACAAAGAATCGCCAAGCGTGCGCTTTATTATTCTACACAAATGATCATGCAGGCTAATCACAGAAAAGATAAAGAAAAGGGAGATCCTAAAATTGGTGGACACCCAGCTGCCTGCGCTAGTTACTTGCACATCGCAAGTTCTCTTCATCTCGTTGTTAAACGTGGCCATGATTTTATGGCAATCAAACCACATGCTGCTCCAATGGATCACACCATGCATTTTATGATGGATCTATTTACTGAAAAAGACTTCTCAAAATTTTCAAAAGAAAAAGCAAAAAAAGCAATGCTTGGATTAAGAAAGTTTTCTCAAAATGGAGAACCTGTATTTCAATCGTATCACTCTGCCTATGATCCTGATAATCACAACTTTTTACCAAGCGGTACCGTAGGTATTCCACCTGTGCAACTAGGGTATCTTGCGCACGCTTACCGAATGGCTGAAGATCATGACTTTGAAGTAACTAAGGACGCACACTTTTGGGCCGTAATGGGTGATTCTGAATACCGTGAGGGATCACTACAAGAAGCACTTCCTGATTTTGCCGAAAGAGAGTTGGGGAACCTTACATGGATCGTCGATTACAACAGACAAAGTTTAGATGGTAACCGAATCACGAATAAAGAAATCATGAACGGAACCGATGACAAAAGAATCGAAAGAACAGCCCTAGCTAGTGGCTGGGAAGTGATCCAAGTTCGTCACGGTAAAAAACGCCAAGTCTTATTTGCAAAAGCCGGTGGCGATATTTTTAAAGACTATCTTGAAAATCAAATCGACGACTTTTCTTTACAGAGCTTATTGGTCGTTAAGGATATCGCAGTAGTTCGAAAACAACTTTTAGATGACAATAAAAAATTAAAACCTTTCTTAGACGCAGTAAGCGATGAAGAACTGTTTGAAGGCTTTAGAGATTTTGGTGGCCATGATTTTGAAGCTCTAATTGATGCCCTAGAGCGCAGTAAAAAAGATACGCGTCGTCCGACATTAATTGTTGCGCACACCCTTAAGGGTTGGGGACTTCCGCAGGCGGGGGCCTCTGGCAACCATTCTTCGCTTCCCTCTATTGAGGAAATGCAGGATTTACAAAAAGCACATAAAATTCCTGACAATGACTTGTTTCAAGAGT
Source organism: Bdellovibrionales bacterium (assembly GCA_037969075.1). Lineage (GTDB taxonomy): Bacteria > Bdellovibrionota > Bdellovibrionia > Bdellovibrionales > UBA840 > JAGRAL01. The sequence continues at coordinate 4,308 of JBBKWS010000094.1, forward strand.
TTGCCGCAACAACTGAAGAAGCAAAGTTTCTGAAGTCTCGTGGCGATGAGTTATACAATGATTTGGTTACTCAAAACAAATTACGGGAGAAAAACAAAGCTTACTTTAAAAAAGTTACTGAAGAATTAGGTGATACACCTGATGAGATTGGAATTAATTTAAAGTTAGTAAGTTACCCCCATACCCAGTGGATGTTAGGACAACTAACAGCTAAATTAAATCGTATATCTAATACACCGCTAGATTCATCTGAGTTAAAGGAAAAACAAAAGCCATTAACTGACATTGAAAAGGCATGGAAGCTTCCAGCTGAAATGCTAGTTGCTATGGCCCCAGATGTGGGAACCAGTACAAATTTAAATCCCTCAATGGATGGACAGATCTATGATCCAGAAATGGCAGATGACATCGAGACAAGACTAAATGTAAAAGACAAAAGTTTACCGGATTTAGTGCCAAGTGAAGATAAAGCGCATAAATTTATTCGTTTTGAAATTGAAGAATCAAACGCTATGTCTTGCGTAGGATCATACGGCAAAATTCGTGACACCTTAGGAATTCCATTGATCCCCTTAATGACAGTGTATGATTTTTTTGTAAAAAGAGCTCTGGATCAACATTTTTATAATTTATATTGGAAGTCTTCATTTATCTTAGTTGGCACACCTAGCGGAGTAACTCTATCTCCTGAAGGAGCACAGCACGGTTGGAAGTCTGACTTCCAAATTCCTAACCAAATTACTTGGGAGCCATTTTATTGCCAAGAATTAGATTATATTATTGCCGATGCTATCAAGAGACATATGGCATTTGATAACGAAGGACGAAATGGCGTTAACATTAGAGCTGTAACCCGCGGAGTTGAACAAAAAGATTTGATAAAACGTTTACAGCGACATGCTAAGCATAAAACTGAGGCGCCACCACTTTACCATCCAGATTTTCCAGTTGAAGGGGCTACTAATGAAGCTGAAGTGGAAGCGATAGATACGACTGAGATCATGAGTGGTTTCAAATCGTCAGTACTAAAAGGTGCTTATTACTTAATAGATTACCGCGGTTACGCAGGCTATGAAGCAGGAGATAATGTAGTAAATATTTTTTCAATGGGAGCATTAACTACAGAAGCTATCAAAGCATCTGATGATCTGTTGGCAAAAGGTATTTACGCTAACGTAATCGTTGTTACTAGCACTGATTTATTAATTGGAAACTTAGCCCACGAGAACAACTACGACTACTTAAGAAATGGTTTAGAAATTGATACCAAGCTACACATTCACCCAGGCGAAACACAGCAAGAGACCGAGTTCGTTACGGTCGCTGGTAGAAGAATTCCAGCTGTCAGTGTACATGACGGAGAGCCGGGCTTGATGGATAACATCGGCTCTATTTTAGGTGTCAGGCATGAGTGCTTAGCCGTCAGAAAACATTCAAAGTGTGGACGCCCACCTGAAGTTTACAAATTTCATGGTATCGATCACGCCTCTGTTGTTGAGGCTGTTGGTAAGGTCTTATCAGAAACAGCCATGGAAGAAATCCAGGTGCACCGTTCAGTATTAGATAACGCCAATCAATCCACCTCTACAGTTAGCCATTGGCGAGAACTATGGCCAGACCAAGTAAAAAATTAATGGCTGCGACTCCACTAAAAAAATATCCTGCCTCTGAGAAAAAATTTTCAGAGGCTATTTTATTTGTACATTTTTTTGATGGCAGCCCTCTTTTAATCAAACGCCACATAGATTATGTAAATGGCCTTGGATATGATGCTTATGCTTACCAAGTTGGTTTTCATTTAGCTAAACGTAACCCTTTGGATTTATTTAAATCAAATATGCGACTAGGGTTGAAAAGTCTGTGGACAAAAGATGTTACTGCGGCGTTAGATCAAATCTCTGGTAAAAAAATTATTTTTGCCTTTTCAAACCCTGCCTCTGCAGCTATTGAAGCTATGGCCAAGAGATTTAAAAACAACAATAGAGATGTCGTAACGATTATTTGTGATAGTGGTCCATTTGTCGATATGCTAAAATGTAGCTATAACCTAGGAAAACATTATTATAAAATTAAAAATCCCCTATTAAACATTCCTGCCTCTATTGCCATGACAACAATACTCTCTCCATTTCATGCAAAATATTTACATTCTGACTTAGATGCTTTCCCGAAAAATTATCCTATTTTATCTATTAGGGGCTGGAAAGATGACTTAGTTCCCGTTAAATCTATCGAGGATGTGTTTAAACCACATCACCAAATTGACCTACAAAGTCTTGTACTACCTGAAGCGGGACATTTAAATGGATTAAAGGATTTTGGTGATAAATATAAACCCGTTGTTAAGGGTTTTTTAGAAAGTCACTCCACGTTAGCGTAAAACTATCTTAAGCAGCAATTTTCTCACGCCAAGACTCAACTTGGTTTATTAAGTTAGAGGCAATTCTATCCAGTGCGATCGTTTGCCAAAGCCTAGATGAAGTATCCTCTTTAGTTGGGTCTAAAACATCTTTAGCTATAAAGCACTCACACTTACTAACAAATATAACCTGAAAGAAAAACTTTCCATCAATCATCACAACTCTTGCCGTACAAGTAGCATCTGATGGCATCATTTCAGCTAATGTATTAATAACCTCATTGGCTTTTTGCCTAAATGGATCTCTTGGCATAAAGCCGACAAAATGAAATTCGTATAACATTAAACGTCCCTCGAATACATTAGTATATAGTAACAAACAAGTGTCGTTAGGTTCTACAAAATATTTGATTTTGGTTCGTATCTGAGACACAAAATAAGATTTATTTATCTGTCTGTATCATATTGCTACAATCTGGTGTTTTTAGGTATACTTAAAAATCGCAAGAAGTATTGTCATCACCGCAATTAGTATCCCAAATTTTCTGTCTATTGCTTTATTAAATCTTAACTCTAAACTAGCTATCTCTAATCTTACACTATGAAAACCTGAGGCCATCTCGCTTCTAACTGCTGCGAACTCTTTTTTCATCTCTGATCGAACTGCTGTGAATTCTTCTTTCATCTCTGATCTAACGGCTGCGAACTCTTCTTTCATCTCTGATCGAACGGCTGTGAATTCTGTGGCCACTTTGACTCTAAAAACAGTGAACTCATTTACCACTGTATATCTAAATATGGCGAACTCATGCTTCATATCATGGCGCACACCGAGTATCTCGATAGTGATTTCGTCCTTTGTAGCTAGGTGCTTATTAATAATTTTTCCCATAATCTCAATATGCTTTTCGGCTTGTTTTGTGGGAACTCCAACACTTTCTAGGGATTTTTTAAATTCTAAGCTATCAAATATTTTTTCAGTCATGAAGTCAGTAATAGCAATGATAGTGCCATGCTAAAAATCCAGCTGTTAAGAGATGGACTGTCCGAATCCGATTTTATGTCCGAGAATTTAAAACAGTTTTTTGGCAACCGTCATTCCTTCATTAAAAGGAATGCAGGTAGATTGATATTTTTTAGGGTCAGACAGTCTTTCATTAAAGGTGCGCATGGTTTGCCAACGCTTAATCGACTCGCCCTTTGGTTTTTCATCACTAAACACTGCTCCAAATAAAAATGTATTATCGCCAATGATCCATCCACCCTTGCGTACATTCTTCTCGGCCCAATCTAGGTAATCTAAGTACCCGCCTTTGTCAGCGTCGATAAAACATAAATCAAATGGTCCAGATAAAGTAGGTAGGATTTTACTGGCGTCTCCGTGTAGGATGGTGGCTTTATTTTGCATGTTAAAATTATCAATATGGCTTTTTGCAATTTCAAAGTATTTTGGATCAAATTCAATAGTAGTTAACTTACCATCAACTGGTAGAGCTTCTGCCATCTTTAATGCCGAATAACCCAAAAAGCAGCCAATTTCTATGATATTATTAATATCTTGTGTACGAATCAAAAACTGCAAGAAACCAGCCTCAACGGGAGATAAAGACATTCCCTCTTGCCTTGTCTCTAACATGGCAGCTCTAATAGCAAGCCATTTGTCAGAATCAGGATGAAAGATTTTTTCGATATACTTATAAGACTCGTTATTTCCCTGTCGCATGCAGCAAGTATTTGCCTTTATAGGCATAATTGCAAGAATATATACCTTATATGTATGACTTACTTATTTTTGATTTAGATGGAACGATTATTGATTCAGCAGAAGATTTTCACTCTAGCCTCTCGCTGCTGCTAGAGCGCCGCAATTTGCCAGGAATGCCACTTGAAAAGACACAAAGTTACTTGGGAAATGGTTTTAAAAACTTCATTGAAAGTTTATACCCTAATCCTACGCAAGAAATAAAACAGACTGTATACCAAGAGTTTTTAACCGAGTTTGATAGACAATTCTTAAAAACCACAAAACTTTTTGACGGAGCTAGAGATTTTTTAGCAACAACCTCTAAGCGTATTGCCTTGTGCACCAACCAACCACAAAAGTACGCACAACAAACTTTAAAACATTTTGAGATTTACTCACTGCCCTGGGAGTCTTATGTATATGGCGACACATTTGAAGCACCAAAGCCTGATCCTGAGGGCATTAGTCATATCTTAGAAGTTTCTGGAGTGAGTCCGTCTAAAGCCTTAATGATTGGTGATGGTGTACCTGATGCAATGGCTGCAAAGAATGCGGGGATTGATTTTTTAGGAGTAGACTTTGGTTATCATCCAAAAGAAGAACTCCTAAAATTAGGAGCTATCTCGACATTCTCAAGTTACAATCAACTAGAGTCATATTTACTAAAAATTTAAACAATTAAGTTTGGACCTACATCTAACGATTTAGGAATACCTCTTGGAATCGCTGATAGTAATTTTTTAGTATATTCATCTTGTGGTCTTTCGTAAATTCCTTTGGCATCCGAAATCTCCACAATTTTCCCTTTGTTCATCACCGCTACTTCATCGGCAATGTATTTTACCACAGCAAGATCATGCGAGATAAAGATATACGTTAAACCAAGCTCTTCTTGTAAATCCATTAATAAATTTAAAATTTGCGCTTGTACTGACACGTCTAAAGCCGACACAGATTCATCACAAACAATAAAATCTGGTTTAACAGCTAGTGCACGACCGATACAAATACGTTGTCTTTGTCCTCCAGAGAATTCGTGAGGGTAACGACTTAGCATATCGGCTTTTAAGCCTACTTTTTCAATTAGCTCTGCAGCTAAATTTAAACGATCTTGTCTAGATTTTCCGATTCCATGAATTTTCATTGGCTCCATGATTGTAGAGGCAATCGTCATTCTAGGGTTTAAAGAAGCATATGGATCTTGAAAGATGATTTGCATTTTTTTACGCATCTCACGAAGCTCATTAGGCTTAAGCTTTGCTAAATCAACTCCATTATAAATCATCTCTCCTGAAGTTGGCTCAATTAAGCGTAAAATAGTTCGACCTAAAGTTGTCTTCCCGCAGCCCGATTCTCCAACCAGACCAAGGGTTCTACCTTTTCTAACCTTGATACTTACATCATCTACTGCTTTTACGAAGCTGATAGGTTTGCCTAAAAAAGTTTTCTCAAGAGGAAAGTACTTATGTACATTCTTTAGCTCTAACAATACTGGGTTTGCATTGGTGATTGGTCTTTCAGGCTTCTCTTTTCTAGTAGACTCTAAATCAAAATATTTTTCTTCACCCTCAGGAGTCATAAAATCACTAACTGTTGGTAGTCGCTGTGGGTTTTTATCTAAAGATGGACGACAGTTTAAGAGGCCCTTGGTATAAGGGTGCTTTGCCTCTGTAAAGATTTGCTCGCAAGTTCCTTTTTCGACTATGTCACCTCTATACATCACAACAACTTCATCCGCGATATCTGCAATTACTCCTAAATCATGAGTAATAAACAATATACTCATGCCATATTTTTTTTGCAAATCAGCTAATAGTTCTAATATTTGCTTTTGAATGGTTACATCAAGGGCTGTTGTTGGTTCGTCTGCAATTAATAAATCTGGCTCACACGCGATTGCCATAGCAATCATGACTCTTTGTCTTTGCCCGCCGCTCATTTCATGTGGGTAAGAACCAATTCTCCCTGCAGGATCAGGAATTCCCACTTGATCCAAAAGTTCTAATGTGCGCTTGTAGGCTTTATCCTTAGACATTTGTTGGTGAAGCATTAAAGTTTCTGCAATTTGATTACCCACTGTGAATACAGGGTTTAAGCTAGTCATTGGTTCTTGAAAAATCATAGAGATTTTATTGCCTCTGATTTTTCGCATTTTGGGTTCAGATAGTTTTAATAAATCTTGGCCAGCTAGTTCGATTTTTCCGCTGGTAATTTTTCCGGGAGGACTCTGGATTAACTGCATGATCGCAAGTGAGGTTACTGATTTCCCTGATCCTGACTCACCCACTAAACCAACAGTTTTACCTTTAGGGATCTGAAAAGAGATATTATTTAGAGCAGCGACTTTGCCATTATCAGTATTAAATTCCACTCGTAAATCTTCGATATTTAATAAAATCTCACTCATGTTATCCCCCTAAGATGAAGCCCACATATAATTTATACAATAAAAGTGCCAAGGGAAGTAGTGGAAAGAGCGGCCCTTGGTCGAGTAGACACCTTAAGTGGTGCGTTATGACACCGTTTTACTGAAGTCAGCTGTGTTTTGACTCCCAACTTGCCCCCTGCTAGTCTCACTTTCTATGAATGTAAAAGGTTTAAATGCTGTTGTTATCGGTATCGCAAATGAAAGAAGCTTAGCTTACTCTATCGCAAAATCATTATCTGAAGGCGGAGCAAATCTAGCTTTAAATTACTTAAATGAAAAACTAGAAAGTAGAGTTCGTCCGATCGGCGAAGAACTTGGAGCAAAGCTAGTTGAACACCTAGATGTTAACGATGAAGCCTCGATTACTAGTTTTTTTGAAAAAGTAAAATCACAATTTGGAAAAGTTGACATCTTAATTCACTCCATTGCCTTTGCAAATCGCGAAGACCTTGAAGGCAGATTTATCGATACTAGCCGTG
>JBBKWS010000095.1:0-18664 GCA_037969075.1 Bdellovibrionales bacterium
CGTCTAAAAAGTGCTGCTTGATATGGAGTTCCAGCATTTTCATATTCTGCTGCAAGGATCGCTCCCCATCCAATTGGCTCCCCTTTAACTAATTTTTCTTCTACTGTTAGTCTCCAACGATCGTTGAGCCGAACTTCTCTTGAAAAATCTATTTCCCAACCCAAAATATCAGCAAGCTCTGAAATTAAATTGGGATCCATCTTAGCTTTAATGGCTGACTCCCATAAACTAGAGGTCACTTTTCCTGAAAACGATACTACTTTTATATCTACCTGCTCCGTAATCTTTTTGGCAGTCCAAACATCATCAACCTTTATCACTTCCATGGATTCTACAGCAGAAAAACGAAAGTGAATTCCGTTTAACTCTGGCTCGGGTTCGGCTCCATAGTAAACTTGAAACCTAATACCCGGCTGCAGTCTTGCTAAATTTTGAATAGGCTTTGATGCGGTAACAACCTCTTGAATGATTTGCGGCGAAACATCTAACCTTCTTAATGCTTCAAACAAACTTGTGTTGGGCTCAATGACGTAGGGAAATGCTTCTTCAAGTGGTACGATGGGCAGTTGTTCGGTGTCTGCCAAGGTAGGATGATCCTCGTCGATACCATTTTGATAGGTAGTAATCCAGATACTAAGGCCAGCGACAGTAAGGGCTACGAAGGAGAGTAAACTCCAGTGTATTCTTTTTAATTTCATAGACCAAGCTTAAGTCGGAACTTTGAAAATGAAAAGCTGAGATCACTTAAAAAGTAAGTTTTCTGAGCAATTCTAGAAAATATTCATGCCAAAAATGATCAAAAAATAAGCTTTCATTGAACCGTTAGATCGATAGAGATACGCCTAAAAATTATTCTTTTGTAGAGATAATAAGCACGTGTTACCAATAAGACATCAGGGGGGAAGTATTATGAAGTTAATAGTTCTATTGTGTTTAGTGTTTTCGGGTATAGCTCAAGCCGAGTCAAAAGTAGATAACAATCTATCTTGCCAACCTTATAGTAATGGATGGCAAGCTTACAGTCACCTAAGCCGCAGCTTTTTAGGAAATGGATTTTTTTATTCTAGAAACGATTGCAATACAGCCATCACAAATTCTCGCGGTGGATATGTTTGTGCGGCCCAATCGGGCGGAGGCATCATTGCTGATGTTGGTAATGGCAGACAAATTGGAAACGGATATTTTGTAAACTTCTATGATTGCTTAAGCGCAGTTAGTAGAACCAGACATCAAGCAATTTGCGCCCCACAAAACGGTGGCTTGATTACTTACTCTAGAAGATTTGGTCAACTTGGTCAGGGCATTTGGCAACAGCTCAATGCATGCCAACGAACGATAGATCAAGCGCAAAATCGTATTATCTGTGCTCCACAATTTGGCGGCAGTATAATGATGAATTTAATAAATGCCGTTCAAATTTCTACCGGCTATTGGACCAATACTGAAGATTGCATCCAAGCCTCTCGTGTTGTAGTTAATGGTGAAGTTTGCGCTCCCTATGGCGGTGCGGTAACAATTGCTAATGTAAATACAGGTGAAATTATTGGTGGTCGTTATTACTCTATATACGATTGCCAATCAGATTTAAAGTAAGATAATTATTTTAGGGGTGTTAATCGCCCCTTATAATTTACTTGTAATCCAGTCTTTGAAGGCTTTATTTAAATCATCTATCTTACAATATGTCTTAATATAATCTTCCATCTTTCTCTCTACACTAAGCCTTATTAAGTTATCTAGTTTGCACTTTTTATCTAGCATCTCTGCGAATGCCTGTGAGGCTTTATATCGATACACTATACCACTAACACTCCCACTTTGCGGATGTGCTAACTCATGAAAATCTTTAATTGCGGGTTGTGCTGCTAACCACTTATAATTGACGGGCTCGGTCTTTGAAAGATGATTTGCTAGCCCCTCTTCGAACCATTTAGGAATAGCACTCTTATATTTTTGATAAACAATTACATGTACTAGCTCGTGACCAAATAACTTATCAAAGTTGTCTGTTGTAACACTTGGACCAATTAAAATTGTGGCCTCACCATTTGTATATTTTGTTACTGCGGCAGCACTTGGCCCTAGGTTGTGAGCATTTTCAAAACTAGATTTTGTAGTAAACCATTGTACTTTTACTCTTCTTGTAGACCACTCTAACTTATGTTGAATACGGCCGGTCACTCTTTCGACACGTGGGCTCTTTAGCCAATCTGGTGCACCTTCGATAATGACGGCATTTGTACGCATAACATTGCCATAACTAAAATGCATATAAGAAAATAGTAAAAATAAAAGTGTCACGACTTCTCCTGCTATTAAAATTATAAAATAAGATTAAGGCTGAATCTTATTAAATGCTAGCTACTTTATGTCAGACTTAAACTTTGGATGATTAAAGTGCAATCTGTGGTCACAATTTTCACCGGCAAATGCTTGTGTGTAGGTGATTGTTCCTACCGGAAAGAACTTTTGCTTTTGAAAAAACGAAGTATTCTTTGCCTCTCCAGCAACTTCAATATTAAAAACTATCTTTCCTTTTTCATTAATGTTTTCGATAATTTCATCTCTAAAATCAACGGCTTCACTAAAATCAAAACCCTCGGCACCACTTAATCTCATCCATTTAGGTGTGTGAACATCTTCAACTTCTTCATTCATTTCTGAGATTTGATACAACTGTCTGATACCTGGATTTTTATCTGTTACTACAAACACTCCCGCTACAAACGCTGCCACATCAGCAATAAAAACTGATCCCAATCGCACACTGACCTTAGGTTCGTTGGTTAATTTTGCCCCCATAAATTTTGGTTCTTTTGTACCACCTAAATCATCTATCGTAAAAAAGTTTGCTGTCTTTAGTTTCTTAGTGTGCATAAAATTAGAGGTTGGGTAGATCTTACCCGTTAAACCAAAGCCCCTATACTCTCCTCGCTCTGTATCAGACAATGCTACTGAGGCACGAGATATAATCACTGCCTTAGTTCCTTTGCGGTATAATCCAGAATATGGGTTTTCTTCAGAAATTTTCCAAGTACCTAATAAGCATATTCCATTAGGATGAACTAACTTTTCAAAATACGGTAGGATATCTGACTTATCATCGATGGTTCGGTTTGCCGATTCACTAAGCGCATTGACCCCCCAGCGAGTGAGCCTTGCCATATTTACTTTCTCTTGCGGTAGTGTTGTGTAAGCACTGTCAGTAACTACATCCCACACCTCGCTGGCGATTGAGCCCTCATAATTTGCATTAGCAAATGGACCCGTAAGAATTAAAGTCAACAAGACGAAGTGTTTCATTTAGCCCCCTATGGCATGCCGAGACTAAGCCTGCATGGCTTATATGTCAAACTGGCCGCAGTTAAGGTTAAAAATTCCAAATGATTGCCTAAATAACACATAAATGTTACGTATCTAGCATATGGGTGAGTTAAATCAGACTAAATCTTGTGGAAATTGCGGTGCCTTCACCAAAACAAATTTTTGCGACTTGAGCCAGTCGGCTGTTGCAGTTTTAGATAAATACAAAATCCATTCAAAGTATAAAAAAGGACAAGTCTTATTTAACGAAGGAAACACCCCTGTAGGCCTATACTGCATTAGTGCTGGAGTCGTAAAAGTAGTCAGCCAAAACGAAAACGGACAAAACATTCTTTTACGTCTTGTAAAACCTGGAGGAGTTCTGGGATACCGCTCACTTTTAGCTAGTGAGCCTTACCATGGCACAGCCGTAGCACAAGAAGACACTCAGCTATGTATTATACCAAAAGAAGCTATCTTTTCACTTCTAATTGCAGAACCAGTTTTAGCCTTAAAATTCCTGTCACAAATTTCAAAAGAACTTCATATTGCAGAGGCGAGAATGCTGGGTCTTATCTCAAAACCAGCTGCGGCAAGAGTCGCTGAAGCTCTACTTATTTTAAAAGACTGTCTAGATAGTACAAAATGGACAAGACAAGATATCGCTGAGTGGGCTGGAACAACCACAGAAACTGTTATCAGAACGCTAGCTAACTTTGAAAAGAAGCACTGGATTAATCAGACCGGCAGAGAAATCAATATACTCAGTCATAAAGATTTATTAGCACAAGTGAATCCTGACGTATAATTACGGAGGGCTACAAAACAAAAGGCTTGCTGAACTTTTATTTTTTGCACCTGATACTTCGGGTTTATAGAAATGCATAATAACACTCATATTAAATAGTAAAAAAACGACTACTATTTTTATGTATCTGTTATTAATAACATGGCTCAAACTAGATATTCTAAATCTAATTTGCTTTATAAAGAAAATCGGAACTGTGCCCACCCAAAAAATAAATACAAGAATCAGAAGTGGAGCTATCTTAATCTCTCTACTAAGAGAGTACAAAAAAAGGCTTAGCCAAGCACATGGCAATAACCCCGTAAAAAATCCTCTCAAAAATACTCCTCTGATAAACTTAGGAGTAGATGGCACTTTACAACAGCCGCCATTTAACTCCTTAATTACTGAATATGTAATGTATGCTAGAAAAAATAGACCAATACCTATGCGCAAAAAAAGAACAGTATCAGTTAAAAGTATTAGAGCATGGGTGAGTATCGCCAAGCAGAAGTAGGCGAGTAGTCTTCCGGTGTGATAATACTTCATATTTTTTATGGAAATATTATAAGTAAGTGGCAAACACATGACTGCACAGTGCGGACTCCCAACCAGACTTAGAAGTAAAACTAAAAAAGGAAGGGCCGCTGACGGTGCACCAATAGAGTTAATTAGGTCCAACAAGATTAATCTCCTGGCTAAGCTGAACATTGGTGTGCTCACCTGATACGTCAAAGCTTATTGGAATTATAATTTTCTTTTGGGAGCCAAGTAGTTCTTTTTTAAATTTAATAATAAATGAGAAATTTGTGCTGGAATTTTTTTGAATCTTTACACTGTTTACTGGAATGATCACCTCAACTGATGGCGGTAACACACTTGCACTCATCGTATAATTTAACTCTTCAGTCCCTTGATTATGTAAATGCAGAGAGATGTGATTGATAATTTGCTTAGACCCGTCACTTAGTGTTTGCTCTACGTAGGGTGCTGATGATTTTCTTAACAGAGTGATCGCGGCGACTTGATGCTGCCTTAATGAAAAAATAAGAGCACCCGATAGTAAAATGATTAACATTACATATATAATAACCCTAGGGGTTATTAGTTTTTTCTTAAGACTTATGTCGGTTTTACTTATCAACTCTTCTTCTGATGCATACCGAATCAAACCTACTGGTTTTTTAACTTTTGTCATAATATCATCGCAAGCATCTATGCAGGCGGTACAACCTATGCACTCCATTTGTATACCACGTCTGATATCAATTCCTGTTGGGCAGACCTCTACACACCTTCTACAGTTTACACAATCCCCACGACTTCCCATCGGAGCCAAACCTTTGCGTGGCTCCCCACGGTTATAATCATACAAAACTGTTGTAGTACTAGAATCCATAAGTACTGATTGAAACCTACCGTAGGGACAGGCGATAATACAAAATTGCTCTCGAAACCAACCAAAATCAAAAAGCAACAATAACGTCATGCTCAGAACAATTAGAAATGCAGTTTTATTTTCCTCAGGACTTCCTTGCATCATCTCTAGCAAGCGTTCACTTCCAACAAAATAAGCTACAAAAGAATGTGCAATCACAGTAGACACAATAATAAAACAAATCCATGTTAGACCTAGCTTAATAAATTTTTCTAAACCCAAAGATTTAGCCTGCAGCTTTCTTCGCTTAAAATATTTACCCTGGATCATAACTTCGATCTGTCTATATATTGCATCTATAAATACCGTTTGCGGGCAAGCCCAACCGCACCAGATGCGGCCAAATACTGCGGTCACTGCAGCTAGCCCTATCCCACCAATAGCCAGTAATAAAAATAACATTGGGGCATCGTGTGACTTTAATAAAATTCCAAAAAATATAAATGTTCTGTTTGGTATATCCAGTAAAATTAATTGCAGGCCATTCCAATGAACCCAAGGTACTGCCAAAAATACACATAGCAATAATATATGAACCACAGTGCGATAGCGTCTAAAAATTCCCTTTACCTCTGCTGGGTGAAGAAACAATCTTCCCCCAGACTCATCAGTAGTACCAAGACGCTCATCACCCAAAGACATTAGTCTTTCACCTCTACTCCTTCTGGTCCCTTGGCTCCAGCAGGAGTACTCCCCTTAAGGCTCAATACAAATGCAACCACAGAGGCTTGCTCAGAAGGATTTAGTATAGACTCCCACCCAGGCATTCCCTTTTCTGGCACTCCTTTTTGTACAGAATGAAGTACATCTTCAGGCTTTCCAGTGCCATGTATCCAAAAATTATCTGTAAAATTGGGTCCTATAAGACCCTGCCCCTTGTCTCCATGACACATATAACATTTTTCAAAATATATTTTTGAACCAACTTGTATGAACTCTTCATTTCCAACTGCAGATGCCAAATCTATTGCCTCGGAACTTTCTGACTGTCTCATCTCGGTTAATTGTGCAATACCGACAGCTAGTTCTTCATCGGTTGTTGGGCCGCTATGCGATGTGTAGTGTAGATAATAAATCATCGAGTAAATAATTGAACCCAAGAAAATTGCAATCCACCATCTAGGTAAAGGGTGATCATGCTCAATGATCCCATCATAATGTTTGTTTGAGTTATCGTTATCTTCAGTCATTACTGCCCTCCTTGTTTAAGGGAATGTTTGACATTCTTTTGATATAATTTGGATCAGATTTATATACACAAATGATCATGTAAACAAAGAAACTGAAAAAAATAACAAGCCCTATTAAAGTAAGCCAAGTGTCTGTAAAAAATAAAAGTCCTTCTTGCTTCATTTTTTCCCCTTTTGCCCTAAAGCCTGCAGATAAGCAATCAGTGCCACAATTTGTTTTTCTTCTAGCTTATCTGTTTCTATTCCCTGCAGTCTTAAGTCTGCAGCAATAACCTTAGCTTCTTCAATCGCAATTAGATCTGCGCGACTCAGCTCTTCATCTGTATAGGGAACGCCGAGTTTTTGCATTACCGAAAGTTTCTTACGCAATATTAAAAAATCAGTGCGACTGGTGAACAGCCAAGGGTAATTTGGCATAATTGATCCTTGTGATGTGGATCTAGGATCTAACATATGTTGAAAATGCCACATATTCGGATATTTTAAACCTAATCTTGATAAGTCAGGGCCCGTACGCTTAGAGCCCCATTGAAAAGGACGATCCCACATAGACTCTTCAATCGTCGATGCAGCTCCATACCGCAAAACTTCTGCAGGCAACTTACGAATCATTTGTGAGTGACAGGTATAGCAACCTTCTTTTACATAGATATCTCTTCCAGCCAGTTGAAGAGGAGTAAAAGGATCTGTAATCTTACTAGGCTCTACATATTTATGTAGAGATAACGTTGGAACAATTTCGATAATCGACCCAACAGCAATTGCAATAAATGACAATACTGTGAAGGTAAATCCCATGCCTTCCAGCTTTTTATGCCCCGTCTCTTCACCAACATCACTATCTATCGACATGGAAGTAGTAACCTCGGTGTCTTCTACTTTGTTTGGTGCTAATTTAATTGTTTTATAAATATTGTAGACCATTACTAAAAAGCCTATGAAGAATAATAAACCCCCGCCAGCTCGCACCCAATATAGTGGTACAATCTTTGTCACTGTCTCGATAAAATCAGGATAAACCAGTCTTCCTGTTGAATCCACCGCAAGCCACATTAGTCCCTGTGTAACCCCCGCAGTTACCATCGAAATATAATATAATAAAACACCAAATAACCCGATCCAAAAATGAGTGGTCGCTAGCTTTAAGCTATATAACTGCGTTCTCCACAACCTTGGGACCAAATAGTAGATCATAGCAAATGTTAAAAAGCCATTCCAACCCAAAGCACCTGCATGTACGTGACCAACAATCCAATCTGTATAGTGACCCACAGCTGACACACTTTTAATAGAAAGAAGCGGTCCTTCAAATGTTACCATTCCATAAAATGTAATGGCAGCAACCATGAATTTAACTAGAGGATCATCTCTTAATAGATGCCATGCCCCACGCAAAGTTAAAAGACCATTGATCATTCCACCCCAACTTGGCGCCCACAGCATTAATGAAAATATCATTCCTAATGTTTGAGCCCAGTCAGGCAAAGCAGTATATAGTAAGTGATGGGGACCAGCCCAAATGTAAATAAATACTAATGACCAAAAATGTATAATAGAAAGCCTATAAGAATATATAGGGCGGTTAGCAATTTTTGGCATGTAGTAATACATTAAACCTAAAAAGGGCGTTGTTAAAAAGAATGCTACGGCGTTATGTCCATACCACCACTGAACCAAGGCATCTTGAATACCCGCATACACCGGATAACTTTGAAACCAACTGACTGGTAACTCTATTGAGTTAACTATATGTAGTACAGCGACAGTAATAATCGTTGCAATATAAAACCAAATCGCGACATACATATGCTTTTCACGTCGCTTTTTTATCGTACCAAAAAAGTTAACAGCAAAGACCACCCAAATCAAAGTAATGGCAATATCAATAGGCCATTCTAACTCTGCGTATTCTTTTGATTGGGTGTAGCCCAATGGTAAAGTGATGGCTGCTGCCACAATAATTAATTGCCAGCCCCAAAAATGAATTTTACTTAAGGCATCTGAAAACATCCTTGCCTTTAAAAGTCTCTGTGTTGAGTGGTAGATACCCGCAAAGATAGCGTTACCAGCAAAAGCAAAAATTGCGGCATTTGTATGTAATGGTCGCAATCTACCAAAAGTAATGAATTCAGAATTAAAATTGAGTGGCCAATAAGCCAACTGCAAAGCCGCTAAAAGTCCAAACAACATTGCGGCACATGCCCAGATTATCGTTGCTATAACAAAATTTCTTACGATCTTATCATCGTAAAAAAAACTTTCAACTTTTTCGCTTATCACTGACTTCTCCTTGCTTAAAATCATTATCTTCTAAAAGTAGTAACGGTGGCGTGTCAAGATCATCAAACTGACCTGATTGATTCGCCTTAATAAAGCACCATAAAAAAAATACGGCCAAACCAAACGCTAGTGGAATTAAAATCACAATTATATTCATTTCATTATCCAAAGAGTATTGCATATTAATACTAGCGAGCTAATGGGCATTAGTATAGCCGCCGCCAATGGATTGATAAACCCGAGCAAGGCCAAAATACCCGCCAAAGAGTTATACACAAAAGATATTGTCATATTTGAAATCAAGCATTTGCGTAGTCGTTTGGCAATTGTAATCAAGTGAGGTAAAGACGAAATCCCGCCATTTAAAAAATACACATCTGCCTGCTCTAAACTTAAACTAACGTTACCCCTAGTTGATATTCCTACATCGGCGCCTTGTAGGGCCAATACATCATTAATACCATCACCTATCATAATTGAGTTTTTATGATTCTTTATGATTTTTAGTTTTTCACTAGGGGTCTTGTCTGAAAAAATCCTATCCTTTGGAATATTTAACTTACTTCCAACTTCCAACGCATTCATCTGAGTGTCGCCAGTCAATAGATATAGTCTTTTATCTTGCAGCTTTTCAATAGAGCCATAAGTCATTTCTCTTATTTGATCTTCAAATGCATAAGATACAATCTTTAGATTGTCAGCGTACAGATCAACAATAATTTTATTAGAATTATTGCCACTTTTTTTTAATTGATAAAATACTCCATCAATTGCACCTTCAACGCCAATGCCTATATTTTCTTTAAAGCCACTTACCGGTAAATCCTTAAACTCTCTCCCCCATGATTTTCTGAAAGCAAAGGCTACAGGATGAGAAGATGTCTTTTCTAGATTTAAAATAATATTAGCGTGTTCCGCGCCCGAATCAGTGATTAGTTCTAGTTGACCGTAGGTCAACGTGCCCGTCTTATCAAAAAAAATATTTTTCACTTTATTAAGTTTATCAAAAATATTTTGCTTTTTAACAAGAATGTCTGCTCCTCTGGCTCTATGTACTGCCATAGCATAGGCAAGAGGTGTCCCCAAGGCCAACGCGCATGGGCACGCAACAATCAACAGGGCAAGAGATCTTTGAAACCCCTCTAGAGGATTTATTGGTAAGTAATATATAAAAAATAAAATCGCAACAGTGAAAATAGTGAAAATCAAATAGTGCGAAGCCTTATCTGATGCTTGAGAGAACGTACCCTTGGTCTTCTTTACCTCTTCAACTTTTTGAATCAATTGGTATAACTGACTAGTTCTAAATGAGTTAATTGCTTTTACTACAACGCCCTCTGATAACGCTATACTCCCGCTTCCTAACTCCATATCACTATTGAATACTCTTGGTAGGGATTCACCGCTAACAAATGATGTATCAAATTCAGCATATGGATTCACTAACGTAGCATCCACGGGTAGCACCATGCCTTGCCTTAAATAAAACTGATCCCCTTTTTGTATATCTTCCGCCTTAAAGGATACGCCTGTCTCGACTCTGATATATTTCGCGCTATTTACTTGATCGTATAAATTATCAACATAAACATAGTGCTGTTGTACCCGTCTTAAGAGATACCTAGATGTCAGTATTAAAAAAACAAAGCTAGCGGTAGAATCAAAATATAAAAAATCATATTTTTTTATAAAAATATTGTAGCATGACAATACAAAGCCCGTAGTTAATGCAACCGCAATTGGCAAATCAATGCTTAATGTTTTTGTTTTTAGTGCGCTGAATGCGTTTTTATAAAAATCTAAAGAACAATATCCTAAAACTGGTAAAAATAAAAATAGACTCAGAAAAACGAAGGACGTTTTATAGGCGCCCTCTTCAACTCCTGTATATAGCGGAATTGTGAACAGCATGATGTTCGCTGTTAAAAACCCAGCGACAGCGAGTTTGTTTAATAACCTTTTATTTTCATTTTTTTCTAAAAGAAAGCCCTCCGACTCATTTTTCAAAAATTTGGCTGTAAATCCGATTTTTGAAATCAAGGCTGTTACTTCATCGACACTTACCTTTGAGTCAACCCTGGCCTCTAATAATGACTGACCAAAATAAAGGTGAGCATAATGTATATTAGGGTGCATATCTTTTAATTTCTCTAATTTTCCAATACAAGAATGACAACGAATTCCATCTATGTGAAATAGATAAGATGAAAGCGCTTCTTGTGCTTGTTCCATTGCGACCACCTGAAGTAAGTATAATTAGCTATAAAATAGCATATTGACTATGATTCATATCATATTTCAACAAATTGACCGCCACGTTTGCTCTCTTTTTAATCATTAAATATACGTAATGCACAAAAGAGATAAAGTATTGCATCACTCACTTATCAGCGTAAAATACTTGGATGACAAATACCATACGAGTTGCCTCACTACAGTACTTTATCCGCCCCGTTCGCTCTTTTGATGACTTTGCCCTACAGGTCGAAGCATTGGTAGAAACAGCAAAGGATTACAAAGTAAAACTTTTAGTATTTCCTGAATACTTTACTACGCAATTGCTGACTCTTGGCAATATCAAGCGCCCGATTGCAGAGCAAATTAGGGACCTTGCTGGGCAAGAAGACAAAACCGTAGATTTTATTGCTGGTCTTTCAAAAAAACATAAGTTGATTATTGTTGGCGGAACACTTCCTGGATTTAATGAAGACAAAACTAAAGTTTTAAATAAGTGTTATGTGTTTTCACCAGATGGCAGTCAAAACTTACAGGCCAAACTTCATATGACTAGATTTGAAAAAGAAGAGTGGCTAGTTAGTTCGGGCTCACGCCTACGAATTTTTGAAACAGACTTTGGTAAATTTGCAGTAACCATTTGCTACGATGTAGAATTTCCTGAAATTGCCAGAACCGCAGCCCGTCTTGGTGCGCAGTTTTTAGTAGTCCCTAGCTGTACAGATGACCGTCAAGGTTACTTACGAGTAAGATATTGCGCACAAGCTAGAGCTATAGAAAATCAAATGTATGTAATACACTCGCCTACTGTAGGATCTTTACCAACCGTACCGGCTGTATCTTTAAATTATGGGCAAGCGGCTATCTACACTCCAAGTGATTATGCATTTTCAAGAGACGGCTTATTAGCCGAGGGCGCAGTGAACCAAGAGAGTATGATCATTGGTGAGATCAATTTAGGTCTTATTGATGAAGCCAGAAAAAATGGTACTGTGTTACCTCTTCGAGATAGTCAAACTACAGAAGAACTACTGAAAGTGGTAGATCATGTCAGACTCTCCAATTAGTCGCACCTATGTATTAATTAACCCTCGACCAAAGCACTTCGAACAAATTCAAGAGCTTTGTAAGCGGGTTTATCCATTTTCAAAACCTTGGTCTCTAGAGCAGCTCGAGTCACACCGCGCTTGTTTTCCTGACGGACAATTGATTGTCGTCGAAGAAGAAACTGAAAAGGTAGTGGGTCTTGCGTTTAGTTTAATTGTTATGTGGAACGATTATTCATCTCAAGATAACTGGAAAGATTTTACCTCTGGTGGTTTTTTTCATAATCACAATCCCAACAAAGGTAAGACTCTATACGGAGCAGAGGTAATGGTCGATCCTGAGTTGCGCGGTCAAGGTATTGGAAAAATGCTTTATCAGGGGCGAAAACAAATCGTTGAGAAATATGGACTCAAAAGAATCCGCGCTGGTGCTAGATTAAGAGGTTATGGGAAGTTTCAAGACAAGTTAGAACCAGACGCATATGTTAAGCAAGTGGTTGAAAAAAAGATATATGATCCAACACTTAGCTTTCAACTCAATCAAGGGTTTGAGGTTATCGACGTTGCTCCTAACTATTTATTTAATGATCCTGAGAGCCTAGGTTATGCAGCCGTCATCGAATGGCTTAATCCAAACACTGCCTCTCAAAAGGATATCGACAAGCAACAACACCGAATCAAAAACTTTTTAGAAGACGAAAAACTTGTATTAGAGTTTTTACCACGAGAGCTTAGACGACTTGTCAGAAAAGCCACTCTTACCTTAGGGCAAATCATAAGAGAATCCGAAGGAGATAAGTTTTTTAGGCGGGTTGAATATTACCGAGAGCAACTTAAAAAAACCAGAAAGACAAAAAGTAAAGAGCGCTTAATACAACTGCTAGCTGAGCTAAAAAAAGAAAGTAAGGCTGATAGACAAAAGCTAGCTCACGCATTTTCTTTACAATTAGAATTAGTTAATATTTGTGAAGCAGCATACAGAACCTGGAGACTTCGACAAAAGCCCATCACTCAAGGTGTTAAATCGAAATTAAGCCTAACCTACGTACTAACCGCCCATCCTACTGAGGCAAGATCAAAATTAAATGTAGAAATCTTAAATAAATTAGAAAAATTATTCATAGATGCTATTCATGGTAATTTTTTATTTAATGATGATGAGCTATCTAGTAAAATGCGAATGATTTGGCTGCATCCGCTTTCGAAGATAAATACTCCAACAGTATTGGATGAAGCTGAGTATATGTACTCTCTAATCTTTTCACCAGATTTGTTTGATTTTATATTAAGCGATAAGCCCAGCTATGATCTAAAGCTGCGAACATGGGTGGGCGGAGACAAAGATGGTCACCCGTATGTAAATAAAGACGTAATGAAAGAATGTTTAAACCGATCTAGAACTTACATACTAGAAATAGTACAAGAAAAAATCGAACTAGTTTTATCTGATTTAAATAAGCTAAAAGATTCTGGTAAAATTAAAAAAAGTGAAGTTGATGGACTCAAGTCCTTAATTATCGGTCTTAAAAAGTTACAAACTATCACTACAGGTGATGGTACAAAACTTAAAACATGGACCATGAAATATCATTCTACTTTAAAAGGCGCTGGAAAATTAGTTAAAAGACACTCACAGATTTTATTAATAAATCGATTACTAATAATGTTTCCCGCTTTTGTGTTTCCAATAGAGCTTCGGGAAGATGCGGGATTGATTAAAGATGGGCTAAAAGATAACTCATCCGCTATCCGAGGAATGTTAAGTGAGTTGAGTAAGGCAGCTGGGGCTCTAGATATTACATCTTATGCTCGCGGCTTAGTCATTTCACATTGTGAATCTGCAGAAGACATCGAGAATGCTTGCAATCTCGTATACCAAGTAACCAAGAGAAAAACTCTACCCGTTATCCCATTGTTTGAAACAAACAATGCCTTAGTTAACGCTAAGAAAATATTACGCAATTGGCTTAAAGAAAGAAAAAATCAAGACCTCGCCATTAGACAGTGGGGCGGAAGATTTGAAACCATGCTTGGATACTCAGACTCTTCTAAACAAACAGGGGTATTACCCAGTCGCTACTTAATAGCTAAAGCTATGGTAGAAATTGAAAAAGTGATTAAAAGCACAGGCATTAAACCTATATTTTTTCATGGATCAGGCGGAAGTGTCGCCAGGGGTGGTGGCAGCCTAAAAGAGCAAATTGCTTGGTGGCCAAATTCTGCCATAGATAATCCAAAGTTTACCGTACAAGGCGAAATGATCCAGCGGCAGTTTGCTACGAAAGAAATTTTAAATTCTCAATGTATCCATATGGCCAATGAATCCAGAAGAAGAAAGTTAAGGTCTGTACAACTTGATCAGAGCAAAGAGCTAGAAAATTTTGTAAGTTTGGTTCAAACTGAATATACAAAATTAGTTGAGAATGGACCGCTCTTAACTAAACTTTTAGAGGCCACTCCATATCGCTACCTAGATAAATTAAAAATTGGCTCTAGACCATCCAAGCGTCCTGGAAAAGTCGTGTCTTTATCAGCACTGCGTGCCATACCATGGGTGCTTTGTTGGACTCAATCCAGAGCCCTGCTGCCCACATGGTGGGGTGTTGGCGCTGCTTGGAAAGCCCTAAGTGTAGAAGAAAGAAAGAAGATCGTAGATCTATTTTCTACTAGTCCTTTTTTATCTTCTTTCGTAAAGGCCCTAGGATTTTCTTTGGCTAAGGTTGAGCTTGAGATATGGGAGCTTTACTTTGCTAAAAACGCAGATGACCAATTGTTTAAGGATTTAAAAAAAGAATATCTAGGTGCAATAAAATTCGTTTTAGAGGTTAGTCAGCAAAAAACTCTCATTTGGCATAGACCATGGCTTGAAGAAAGTATAAAACTTAGATCCTCAAATATTCACATTTTAAATTTACTTCAAATTATAGCTATCAATGATGCAGACGAAACTTTATTAAAAGAAACTATCGTAGGAATTGCTTGCGGTATGTTAACGACCGGCTAACTTGAATATGTTAAATATTTATATAGATGCAGATGCTTGCCCCGTAAAAGATGAAACCTATAAGGTAGCCGCACGTTATAAATTAAAAGTATTTGTTGTGGCAAATTCATATATAAATATTCCACTTAGTCCACTCATTGAGATGGTACAGGTCAGCGGGGGCTTTGACGCCGCAGATGACTGGATCGTTGAGCGCGCAGAAAAAGGAGACATTGTCATAACCACTGACATCCTTCTTGCTGATCGCTGCATTAAAAATGCAGTCCGTGTCTTGGGACATAAAGGTGTTGAGTTTACAGAAGATAATATTGGTTCCGCAGTTGCTCAAAGAGAATTAATGGAAAATTTAAGACATATGGGAGAGATGGGCGGCGGCCCTAAACCAATGCAAAAACAGGACCGCTCACATTTTTTAGGGAAACTCGATCAAATCATTCAAGCCATTCGTAAATCCAGCCCTAAAAACTAGGGCCAGAAAATATATTTATTATGTCTACTCGTTTCTCATAGGGTGATCGTTCATTAGCTCCACCGGGAGGGCTTCCTCCTCTACAGAAGCGGGCTCTCTGTAGCTGTTACCCACACCTAATGCAGATAGAGTTTCGCTGTTAATTTTTCCTGTAATTGAAAGTTCGCGGTCCGTTTGAAACTCTCTAATAGCTTGCTGCGTATTAGGACCAACCACTCCGTCTACCCTAACTTTGTAGCCTTCATCTTTTAGCGCGCTCTGCATGGATCTAACTGTATCAACCTCAACCATACGAATCGTCTTATCAGACATATTGGTATTTTGCATATGCCGCATATCTCTACCTTGCATATTATGCATATAGTTACTGCCCGAATAGGAGTTATCAGCAGAAGCTATTACTCCTAAACCTGATACCATCATTGCAACCAGTATCTTTCTTTTTGCCTTCATAACAACTTCTCCTTTAAAAAAGTTTTGTTACTAGCGACTATAATTTAAAGAGATCTAAAAATCCTTTAGAGGTTATGAAGTAAAGCTGAAGAATTAGTAACACTTGCTACTTTCTGCCTGTGCGAGCCTTGTTTACGACTGCTAAACATATGATATTCTTGACATGCCACTCTGGCTGTAACCACCGCTGCCGCCTGCGATGAACCTGTTTTGTAACCAAATCTGTTTTGAGGTAATGACGAGTAAATTTTACTGCCTTTAGCAGCCAGGTTCGGCTTGTTATGATTTCGATTACTAGTAACTAATATTTCGCCGTCATTGTTGGTAGCAACTACAGATAATACATTAGGAAGCTCGTAGGCCGCCGGGTAAAATCTATAATCTTTTTCGCCCAAACGCTTGTTACCTGCTGCTGCCACGATTTGAATACCTAGGCTCTGCGCTATTTTAAAAAGATTTAATTCTTCAGAATTCTTCGTTCTTCCACCGGCAGATATATTTATTATATCTGCTTTTTTGTCTATAGCGTAATGTAAGGATTTTAAAAATGCATTTTGCTGTTCTTTATAGGTCATACCTTTTTTATAAAACTTTAGCACCATGAACTCATAAGCGACCTCGGGGTCGATTTGAGTAATATTACTTTTTATAACTCCAGCTATATGAGTTCCATGCCCCTCAGTATCCACAACATTCTTAGAGTTGTCAGAAAAGCTCCAACCACTTACATCATCGACCAAACCGTTTTTATCATCATCTATATTATTTGAAGATTTTTGATTTCCATATCGGTCAATCCCTGTCTCGCCAGGATTTACCCACATATTGTTTTTTAGATATTCATGCTGTGTATCTATGCCAGTATCAATAATAGCAATTTTAATCTTTTTAACATTTTCAGGGGCAAAAGCTGGCGCCGTAGATGTAATTAAAATTAACATCCCAATCAGTACTGATAGTGCTGTAATAAAGACTTTGCTCAATATAATTTTCCCAAATTAATCCCAACTTCATTCTATCATGTCTTAAAATAGAAATCGTTAAAAAATGGCTCCCACGGACTTATTAGGAATATTTTTCTAGATTTATTTTAAACCATATAAATTGACTAAGCATTGTCTAAAGATGGTGTAATTACGGTAAAAGTATTTTAGAGTGCGCCATGACTAATTTACCTCTAAGTAAACCTAGATTGCGTGGATACCTTCATCAAGAGGCTTTTTTTGTCGCGCTTGGCGCATGCATTTTACTGTTAGCAAAATGCGAAACTAAAACTCAGTGGGTTACATGTATAATATACTCTTTATCATTACTAATACTATTTGGCATTAGTGCCATCTATCATCGTCCGCACTGGCAACCAAAGCAGAGAAAGTTTTTAAAACGATTAGATCACTCTGCTATATTTATTGTGATCGCAGGAACCTTTACCCCCGTAAGCGTACTTTCTCTACCCCCTAACATGGGACTCACGCTTGCAGTCATCGCTTGGAGCTTCGCACTACTGGGAATAATACAATCTGTATTTTGGACTACCGCCCCAAAGTGGCTGACAGCTATGCTTTATATTGGCATGGGATGGCTGGCTTCACCATTTTTAAGAGAGTTACATGATGGACTAGGATCTAATAGCTTAGCTCTAATTATTGTTGGAGGAGTTGTTTACACAATCGGCGCCGTATTTTATGCACTTAAACGCCCAAAATTAAATCCAATAATATTTGGTTACCATGAGTTGTTTCATTTATTTACTATCATCGGAGCCACCCTACATTTTGTAGTGATCTATAAACTCATAAATTAGGTTTCAACGATCCAACTATCATGATCAGAAAACAGTGGCATAAAGATTTCATTGATCGCAAAGTCTTCATCAGAAAATAATTCGTATTGAGTAATGGCCATATCTGACAACGCATTATAAGCTTCGCACTTTTCAAAATACTCCGATTTTGTCATGCTTGGAGTTGGCATTTTACCGTGAACTTCTTTTTGTCCAAACAAAATGGTATCATAGCTATTACTATTAAATACCAGCGGCTCATAGGCAGTAAATCCAGAGGCAGATCCAAAGTTAGATCGGCTAAGAGGAGGACGCTCGTTAAAGAGCTTAATGATTTCTTTCGCATCACCTATATCACAATTCTCTCTGCACCACTGCCAAAATTTAGTGTCTAATTTTTTATTAAACTTATAGTGAACACCGATAAACGATCTGAATGTATCCCAAGTAGCGGCAATTTCTTTATTGATGGCGGTTATAGAACTAGTGTCTTTCAAAGAGTTAGGCATTATCTTACAAAGAATCATAATGGACTGTATAACAGTTTGGATTGCAGTAGATTCAAGTGGCTCGATAAATGCGTATGCGTTTCCGAGAGAAAATACATTTTTGTTCCAAGCTAACTCGTGGCGCCCTGATTTAAAGTTTATGACCTTATGAGATTTTATATCTCCGA
>JBBKWS010000096.1:0-8804 GCA_037969075.1 Bdellovibrionales bacterium
TGTATTCGTATGAACGAAAAAATATTTGATACTTTAAAGTATAAAAAAGAATTAGAAAATGTTGGAATCCCTTCAAAACATGCCGAAAAGCAAGTTGAGATTATGGGAAAAATTATCAATTTGCACTTAGCTACAAAAGATGAAATCGCACTCGAAATGCTTGCTGTTCGTAAAGATATGGCTACAGAGTTCGCAGTAGTTCGTAGCGAGATGGCTACAGAGTTCGCAGCGGTTCGTAGCGAGATGGCCGCAGAGTTTAAAGCAGTCCGTAGCGAAATGGCCGCAGAGTTCGCAGCAGTTCGTAGTGAGATAGCCACGGAGTTTAAAGCAGTCCGTAGCGAGATGGCCACAGAGTTTAGAGCCGTACGCAAAGAAATGCACGAGATGGGACAAAACCTTGAGAACAAGATGTTAAAATATCTAAGCATTAGCATTGCGGTAAATGGACTATTTATGGCAATTTTAGGCTCTATCTTGTCCGTAATGATTTATTTAAAATAGAACAAAGAACTAGGCGTCAGTAATTGACTAAAAACCTATCAAAACGTAGTCTCCTGCCCATGTCACAACAAGTCCCCTCATGGTTACAACAAACACTTAGTCTGCAAGAGCCTAACGAAGAGGCGAAGCAAGAAGAGCCTAAGGTTTTAAGTGTTTCTCAACTAACAAAACAAATTAAAGAAAACCTCGAAGAAGAGTTTGTGACTGTTTGGGTGCAAGGTGAAATATCCAATTTTACCGCGCACGGATCAGGACATTTTTACTTTAGTTTAAAAGATGCGGGAGCTCAGTTATCTGCAGTAATGTTTCGCGGAGCAAATTCAAGGCTGCAGTTTCGTCCCGAAAATGGTTTAGAGGTAATCGTTCGAGGACGTATCTCGGTTTACGAACCAAGAGGTGGTTATCAAATCGTTTGCGAAATGATGGAGCCTGTCGGAGCGGGTGCTCTGCAAAAAGCATTTGAGCAACTTAAGGCGAAACTACAAAAAGAAGGCTTGTTTGACCCATTAAAAAAACGCGTCTTACCAAAGTTTCCAGAGCGTATTGCCATTGTGACTTCGCCAACAGGTGCAGCGATTAAAGACATGTTAAACATACTTAATCGTCGTAATAGAAATATAGAAATTATAATTTTTCCATGCCAAGTACAGGGAGCAAAAGCCGCTCCCGAGATTACAGCAGCTCTAAACCTTGCCAACCAAATCGGCGGCTTTGATGTGATCATTGTGGGTCGAGGTGGTGGGTCGATCGAAGATTTGTGGGCTTTTAATGATGAGACATTGGCAAGAGCCATTGCTTCGTCTGCTACGCCAGTGGTATCGGCTGTTGGACACGAAATCGACTTTACTATAGCTGATTTTGTTGCGGATCTACGTGCGCCTACCCCATCGGCTGCGGCAGAGTTGGTGGTTATTAATACAGACGATATTTTAGAATCACTTAAAAATAAAAACAGACAAATGTTATCTCTCATTGAAAAGAAGCGAACCTTATTTACGCAGAAGGTGCAGCAACTTACTAAGCGATTAGTAGATCCTCAAAAGTATGTTGAGCTTAAAACACAAAATCTTGACGATCTAACATATCAGTTAGAGAGAGCAATGATCGCTCATATTGATTCAAATAAAAAAGAACTTTTATTGTTAAAAGAAAAGTTGGGCAGTCCAAAATCAGCACTCCAAAATTTTACCCAAAGTTTGGAGCTAATTAATTTTCGTCTAAAAAATGCGACTACAAGACTGATCGAAACTCAGCAAAAAGATTTTAAGCGCGCGACCATGCTTCTTGATTCCTTAAGTCCATTAAAGGTTTTGGATCGTGGTTACACTATCACAAAAAAAGACGGAGTAGTTGTCAGAGTAGCTAGCGCGCTAAATAAGGGTGATATAATCCAAATTCAATTTAAAGATAAACAAATAGAAGCCACGGTATCTAAGTAGGAGGCAAAATGGCATTTGAAAAGAAGTTAAAACGATTAGAAGAAATCGTAGAAAAAATGGAAGAAGGGGAGATTAGTTTAGATGACTCTCTAAAACTTTTTGAAGAGGGTGTTAAGCTTTCACGCGAATGTGGAAAAGAACTAACCGAAGCTGAGCAAAAGGTAAAAATTTTATTGAGTACTGATAATAATAAAATTAAGACTGAAGACTTTAAGGCCGAATAAATATGACAATGATTAAAGAGTGGCAAGAGTGCCGCGAAGAGTTTTCAGATTTTATCGCAGGTTATTTCTCTACAAAATCAAATTTAGTAGAATCAATGCTGTACACGCTAAGACAGGGGAAAAAGTTTCGCCCGTTTTTAAGCTATGCAACAGCCAAAGCCCTAGGGTTACCTTCTGGCAAAGTGGTTGCGTATGCCGCTGCGATTGAAATGATTCATGCGTTTTCTTTAATCCATGATGATTTACCCGCGCTAGATAATGACGACTTTAGACGTGGTGAAAAAACAAACCACAAAGTATTCGGCGAAGCAGTTGCTATTTTATCAGGGGACGCACTGCTAAACGAAGCTTTTGCCTGTGTGATTAAAAACTACGGCGATAGGCCTAGTATGGCAATTGAGCTTGTAAAACACATGACAGATGCTGTTGGTATCAACGGTATGATTGAGGGTCAGGTACAAGACATTAAAGCGCAAAACGTAGCCGTTGATTATCCATCGCTAAAACGTATGCACGAATTAAAGACAGGCGCATTGATTAAGGCATCAGTTTTAGGTGCCGCAAGTATCTGTACCGCTGACATTGATACAACAAAAAACCTACAAGTCTACGCCGAAGCATTGGGCTTAGCTTTTCAAATAGCCGATGACTTAATTGAAGTAACTGAGGGCAAAGAAGAGCTTGGGTCGTACGTTGGGATTTTAGGATTAGATGAAGCCAAAAGACAGTTAGACATTACATCAAAGTCAGCGCTAGATGCCATTTCTAAATTTGATAATGCCGATCTTCTAAAGCACTTAGTGATTGAAAATCAAAATAGAAAGTTCTAATGCGATTAGATCAATTTCTTGTAGCAAAATTCAATCTAGAGTCCAGACATCAAGCGCAGCGCCTGATTGCCGAGGGTGTTGTTGAAGTAAATGCAAAGCTAGTGACCAAAAATTCTTTTTTAGTCAGTGACACTGACAGTATTGAAATAAAAGATAAGTCTATTTTAAAATTCGTCTCTCGTGGCGGGTTAAAACTAGAGCATGCGCTTAAACGAGTAAAGTTAGGTGTTGGTGGCATGAACTGTTTAGATATAGGTCAATCTACAGGGGGATTCACAGACTGCTTACTGAAAGCTGGGGCAAAACATGTGTTTGGTGTTGAGGTGGGGCATGGCCAACTACATGAAAGCTTACGCTTACACCCACAAATAACAAGTTTCGAGAAGACTCACGTCCTTGATATCACAACAGAAACTCTTGGAGCTGAGAAGTTAGATTTAATTGTTATGGATGTGTCTTTTATTTCTATAGTAAAAATATTTTCACATTTAAATAGGCTTGCTGTAGAGGGAACTAAAATTTTATCTTTGGTTAAACCGCAATTTGAATTAGGACCATCTTCTTTAAATAAATCTGGGGTTGTGAAGGACGCTAGTTTATACCCACTGATCGAAGCTAGGATTAGGGAGCAGCTAGGGCTGGCAGGATTTACGGTGCATGATTACTTTGAGTCACAACCTCGTGGCACAGATGGTAATCTAGAATTTTTCGTGTTTGCATCAAAAGACAAGTTTTAGGTGAATCCTTCAGCAAATTAGTATAGGCTCTCTTCCATGGAGAAAACTATGTTTGATGCTTCCACATATAAAAGTCGCCGTACTAAATTAGCAGAGCTTATTCCAAATAGCGCCATGCTTATTTCATCTTACCCACTAGCTATGCGCAATCCAGATGTTGGGCACAAGTTTAGGCAAGAAAGTTCAATTGTTTATTTCACTGGTTTTGAAGAAGAAGAAACCGTATTTTTATATCGCCCGGGTCGCACTCCCGAAACAGTCCTTTTTGTTAGGCCCAAAGATCCCTTACATGAATTATGGGAAGGCGTTCGCTTTGGTATTGAGGGCGCAAAGAATCACTTTGCTATGGACGCTTGCTTCTCCATACACGATCTAGATAAGCATCTTCCGGATTTGTTGGCGCCAGTAGAAAAAGTTTATTACAAATTTGATGTTAATCATAAGGTGGATACATCAGTTCTAAATGCAATTGAGGGTGCAAGACGCGCAAGAGGCAGAACGGGTCTTGGCGTTGTCCCTATTTTTGACCCTCTAGAGGTAATTGGTGAATTGCGTCTATTTAAAGACAAAGACGAGGTGGCGGCCTTACAAAGAGCGTGTGATATTTCGGCTGAAGCACATATTGAAGCCATGAAGTTTGCAAAACCAGGTGTGTCTGAAAGGCAAGTAGAAGCGGTGATGCAGTATATTTTTAAGGCTCGTGGCTCTGATCGAGTGGGCTATGATCCAATCGTGGGAAGTGGAAAAAATGCAACCGTCCTTCACTACAACGAAAACAAAGATACTTGTAAAGAATTTGATTTGCTGTTGATTGATGCGGGCACAGAATGCAAATACTATACTGCCGATATCACCAGAACCTTTCCGGTTGGAGGTATCTTCACCTCAGCGCAAAAAGATTTTTACAACGCAGTTCTCGCAGCACAAATGGATGTGCTTGATTTATGTAAACCGGGTACAAAATTTATTGATCTACAAGAAAAAGCTAGAAAATCATTATCAGAAGCAATCTCAAAATTAGGCTTGATAAAAGAACGTCCCGAAAAAATTTACGAAGATAAATTATATCAAAAATACTATCCTCATAATATTGGTCACTGGCTTGGGCTTGATGTACACGACGTTGGGGCTTATTTCTTAGGGAGCGATTCTCGTGAGCTAGAGCCCGGTATGGTATTCACTGTAGAGCCAGGTCTATATGTACCAATTGATGATCAAGATGCACCAGAAGAATTTAGAGGTATGGGTGTTAGAATTGAAGATAATATTTTGGTGACCGCAGGCGGACACAAGGTTTTGTCTGCAGGCGCGCCTAAGACAATAGATGAAATCGAAGAGGCAATGAAGCAACCAAGTAAGTTTGCTGATTTATAATTGGTTTCTGAACCTGTGGTAGTACCAACCTTTTTCTTTAGCGATAGTTGCTAGCTCTGATTCGGTAGCTAGTAAATCCTCACCAGCTCCGCTGGCACCGACGGCCAATTTTATTCCTAAAGAAGATTCAATAAGCTGCAGGTCTCCTGTTGTGTTACCTGCGCACAAAATTGGCTGCACACCCTGAGTTAAACTTAATAGGGCTGCAGGCTTGCCCTTTTTGTAGGTGATTTCACCCTCTTGCTGATCGCTGATTACACCATCTAGAACCTTTGTTTGTACGCCTAATACTTGGTCATAGGGTATTCCTAACCTTTTTGCCCCAGGCTCTACGGCCCATTTTATGGAGGCGGTAACAACAAAAACTTTTACATTTTTACTGGTCAAATAAGTGATAAGCTCTTTTATATCAGGAAATATAGGTAGATTTCCATACTCTGCCACACAACTCTCGGCCCAATCTCTGACCTCCTCTAGGGTTTTTCCTTGATTGATTTGCGCTAACCAAAGATAGGCTTGCGGTGGATTTTTTGCCTTAAGATCTAAATAGTACTGCAGGGGGGATTTGGGTAAATTTAATCTAGAGTTCTTTATTTGATAATGAAGAAAAGTTTCCCCCAAATCAAAGTCCCAGAGGGTGCCGTCTGCATCAAAAGCTGCGTAGAGAGGAGTGTTAGTCTTAGTAATAAGGTCTTCGATATCGCTGTATAAACGATCTTTGAATTCTGCAGTAAAAGATTTAAACACGAAAGCCTTCCTTTTGAACTTATCTTTTGTTGAAAATTCTTAAATAGCAACAAAAAAACTATTACCTAATTAATCACCATGATAGTATTTACCTGATGAATCAAAATATGCGTTTTTTGCAATCCACAGATAGCGATAGTATTTTTCAATATGAGCGCGAACGTCTAAAAAAAGAGGTTAGTGAAGAGGATGCTATTTTTTTAGAGTGGAAGGCAAGTTGGCGTCCAGAATCTTTAGAGTTTTATTTGCCCAATGGCTGGTGTTTTGGAATTTTTGATGTAGATGAGAAGCTAACGGCATATTTTTTGGCACAGCCAATATTATTTTACCATGGGCATATGCAAACCTTGTGGGTTGAACATGTAGCCGCTAACACTTTAGAGCAAAAACAAAAACTGATCGAAGTGGCTTACAAAACATCAAAAGAAAAACATTTGCAAAAATTACTTTTTAAAAAAGACTGTGTGGATGTAAAAGATTTTTCGACTTACTCTTTTAAAGAAAGCCAAGGGCAATATTTTGAACTAACAACAACAAAGATGGATAACCCGTGAAAACATTTTCATATGCTGATCGAAAAAATTTTATAGAAAAAATGCAGAAGCAAAATTTTGACATGCTTGTTGTTGGTGGCGGGATCAACGGCGCAGGTGTAGCTAGGGACGCATCTCACAGGGGAATGAAGGTAGCTCTAATAGAGGCCAGTGATTTTTCTTCTGGCACCAGCTCACGGTCTTCAAAGCTTGTTCATGGTGGCATTCGTTATTTAGAAAATTTTGAATTTGGATTGGTTTTTGAGGCCTTAAGTGAACGAGCAAAGTTATTTGATATGGCTCCGCATTTGGTGCATCCACTTCGATTTGTATTGCCAGTATATAAAGACTCAAGAGTTGGTATGTTTAAAATGGGCCTAGGGATGTTATTATACGACATCTTATCAATGTTTGAAGCGCCTGAATTATTTGAAAAGCTAAGTGCGAAGCAAACTATCGAAAGACTTCCGCTACTTGACTCGCAAAATTTAAAAGGCTCTTACGTATATTCAGATGGGTATATGGACGATGATCGTCTGGTGATTGAAACTTTGCGAGATGCTAATGAACATGGTGCCTTGGCTGCAAATTATATTAAGGCAATTGGTGGCCAGTGGGAAGGCGGCAAGTTAACGGCAATAAACTGTCAGGATGAATTAAGCGGAGAAACTTTCTCTATTCGAGCCAAACATTTTGTCGGAAGCCTTGGGCCTTGGACAGATATGTTTGGTAAGTCTGTTCTAAAAACATGGAAGCCAATTTTAAGGCCTACTAAAGGGATTCATCTTACAGTGCCGCTTGACCGAGTTGCGATGAAGCAAGCTGTGGTTATGTTTTCAAATGATCAAAAACGAATCGTATTTGGTATTCCAAGGCATGACATGATGATTTTTGGAACCACTGACACAGACTTTAAAGAAGACCCTGCAAATGTGTATAGTACAAAAGATGATGTTGAATATCTTCTGCAAATTATTCAAGAGCATTTTCCTAATGCAAAATTAAACGCAAATGATGTAATAGGTTCTTATGCGGGCGTTAGACCGTTAGTTAGCGATGGCTCATCTAGCGAAAGTAAAACAAGTCGCGAACATGTAATCATTAAGGATAAGCAAAATATTACATTGGTTGCTGGTGGAAAGTATACAACGTATAGATTGATGGCAAAAGATGTGGTTGAGGCCGCCCTTCAGTCATATACAGCAGAAGATCGAATCCAATTTAAGTCTACAAACACAGCCTGTCCGCTAAACCCAAAGGCATCAAAAGAGCAGTTAGATTTAGCCAGACGAAGCGTAGGCTATTGGCATCAAAATACAAATCTACCTATCGAAGAATTACAGGTATTGGCGGATCGACATGGGATGGAGGCTGAAGATCTTTTAAGAATGCATGACTCTAGTATAAAATCTATTTGGCAGTTAGAGGCAAAACATGCGCTCAAAAACACAATGTGTATGAACCTAAGAGATTTTTATCTGCGCAGAAGCCCTTTGTTTTTAGCTAAACAAGACCATGGTCTGGGTCTGCTTCCATTAATTCATCAAGAGTTTGGCTCTTTGTACCAAGACCTCTCTAGCCCACAGCAGAAACAAGAGGAGCTTTTGTATAAGCACATGAACTTAGAACTAGGTTGGAAAAAGCTATTAGCAGAAAGTTAAGTATATAATTATAATAAGAGTATGATCTTACTTTTATTACAATTTGCCTTTAGCTCGGTTCAGGTTTGTAATTTTCAGCCAACATTAGAGCGCTGGTTAACGACCATGAGTTTGCCGTCTACAATTAATAACTGTAGTTATCAGGCCGATGAATACAATTATCTTGAAAATTTAAATCTCAATTTACAGGGTAAGCACATTCTAGATCGTAGAGCTGATTATGATGTTTGGGCTAAAACAGAAGAGAAGGCTGGTGAAGTTGGTGTACGCATGACATTTTATTATTTCAAAAAATCAAATGTTGAAACAGAGGCCAAGGCTAAAGAAATAGGAGCAGAGATTGAGAGTTTTGCTAAAACTGCTGGTCTGCAGGTCGAAAAAATAAACACTAAAGAGCAGGTTAAAACCAGCGCAAAAGGTCTAGAGTGGCAAGGGTTTCTGCAGTTTCGATTGAAGCCATCTAGATCTACTCCAGATACAAGATATAAAATTCGTGACCTAGATATTGGCCTCAAATTTCGCCTAAATCGCCTCGAGTTCTATGTAATTCTTAAGACTCCGGTAAATCATCCTGTATTTGATATAGCTAAAACCTATGCAACTAGTTCTGTACATATGTTAAGCAAAGGTCATTTTCCAGATTTTAGCGGTCCTTCTTACGCAGTACCTCAATCCACTGATAAATCTTTGTCATACGATTCAACCCTAGGCTTGCCAGGTATGATAAAAATGGTGCACCAGCAGCTAGAGGCAATTTA
>JBBKWS010000097.1:0-3228 GCA_037969075.1 Bdellovibrionales bacterium
GAGGTTTCAGGCAATCCCGCATACGGAAACGAAAGATGGAGTTACTCAAGCTTTGGTGAGAACAACGCCAACGACTACGAAGAAAAAAGGCATCTTTACTTTGAAAATGGCATACTAAAAGGTTGGAAAACCGTTAAGAATTAGTTAAGCAATACTTGTGTATGAGTGCTTGGTATTTTATGTGGTTTTGAGATCTAATTAGGGAGAAGTTCAACAAGAATCAGCAGTCGTTTTTGGCCGATCTTAACTTCTGGAGTTCGGTGCCATACACCACCGAAGATAGCCGTTGTTTCCGAACTATTTACGGAAATGTAATCTTCATTTAAAATAGTTTCCGGCTTCTGTCGGTTCAGTAAATCAATTTCGGTATTAGGTCCTATTTCTGCACGGGCATAATTTAAGTCTCCTGTCCCGTGATTATGACCCTCACGAAAGCCATCAGGATATTCCTCAGTTCTCATGGTCATTGTGAAGACAGAGAAGTCGTAATTTCGTTTTCGGGCATCGTTTAGGACCAGCTCGATATAGCTTTTCAATTCTTCAAAAAACGGTCGTGGAACATACTTCTTTAGTTCTGCAAAAATCTCAGCACTCTTTGGTGCAGGAACTTTCGCCTTGGGGTTAACCTCCTGCAGCTCCCATAATTTCTCACGGCCTACTTCGAATGAAATATGGCCTAAACTGGGTCCTAGAAATTTCTCTTCCATTTCACTTTTTCTGGGTGTTGGATTTTCGTTTATATATTCTCGAAAGGCATTGGGATTTTGGAAAATAGGGCCGCTTTTTAAATACTCGTATCCCATCATTACATCGTTCATGTAATGACCTTTATAATGATACCGGTCTTGATATAGCTTTATCTGCGGATACCGGCTATCAACACTCAGACTATGTTGAGTAGCTCTGGTAAATACATCCTTACAGGACATTGCTAAAGCTACATTTGTTGAGGTCAACAAAAATGAGCCAACAACTGTCAATAGAAGTGACGGACTTTTGTGGCTACTTCGATATAGCAAGCTAGCGATAGTCATAGTATTTGAGGGTGCATTCAGCATGCCAAAACCAAATCTTTAAAAGCTATAAAATGCATATAAAAGCACAGCCTTCTTGATTCAGATTAGAAAAAGATAAGTTTCAGTCACTCCCCAGATCTAGCGACGGATGTATTGAAATTTAAGGCGACACGGTTGTAACCGCCGGCGCCGGCGGTGATTTTTTAAGCATACTTGTCGATTCAAATTAATGAGCATCTTTCCAAGATTTTGCCCAAGCTATATTAACTTTTAAAGGCACTTTAAGGGTAACTACCGTTTCCATTTTTTCTTTTATAATTTTAGCGGCCTCTTCTGCTTTTGCTTCTTCTACTTCAAAAATCAATTCATCATGCACTTGTAACAGCATTGCGTATGGAAGTACATCTACAGCGAGCATTGCTTTTTTAACAATATCACTGGCCGATGACTGCATCGGAGAGTTAATAGCAATCCTCTCTCCAAACTTAACAATCATTTGGCTCTTGTTAAAAATTTCTGGCACATACCTTCTACGCCCAAAGATACTATCTACATAGCCAAATTCTTTTGCCTTTTCGATAGAGTTCTTCATATAAAGTTTAACATTTTTAAAACGATCAAAATACGTATCTATGATCTGCTTCGCTTCAGCTCGTGGAATATTTAAATTGTCGGCAAGCGTATATGCACCCATACCGTAGGCAATACCAAAGTTAATCGCCTTTGATTTTCTTCGCATCTCGCTATCGACTTGATCTAAACTAACGCCAAAGACTTCACTTGCAGTGAGTGAGTGAATGTCGACATCTTCATTAAACGCACGAATCAATGCTGGGTCTTCAGTGATGTGGGCTAAAATTCTAAGTTCGATCTGGCTATAATCGGCAGAGATTAAAACTTTACCTTCTTCTGCAACGAAAGCCTCTCTAATGGCATTGCCTTTTTCGGTACGGATAGGAATGTTTTGTAAGTTAGGATTTGTACTAGATAGCCTGCCCGTCGCAGTCACGGCTTGATTAAAATGCGAATGCAATCTTTTTGTTGTGGGATTTACTAATCTAGGAAGAGCATCCACATAAGTTGTAGCTAATTTTTTTAACTCTCTATATTCGATAATCTTTCCAGCGATCGGATAATCCTTAGAAAGTTTTAATAAAACATCTGAGTCTGTAGAGTAGCCCGTTTTTGTTTTTTTGATCACTGGCATTTTATGAACATCAAACAATAAACCTGCTAACTGCTTTGGACTATCTAAATTAATTTCTGAATCTAGTGCTGTTAAAATCTCTTTATTTAAACTCTTTATATCTGTATCTAAACTTTCACTTTGTTTTTTTAAAAGCTCCGTATCTAGGGTAATGCCTCTGACTTCCATTCGGTGCAGTATGGGTAATAGTGGCAATTCCACTTGGTCATAAATCTCGCCCGTGCCTGTTGATTTTAAAAGTTCAGTGATTGCTACCTCTAATACTCGAAGTGCCGCATAGCTTTTACTAACATCTTCTAGGATAGGATTTGGATCAGTAAACATATTTCTAAGAACATCTATAAAACTTTCTGTCGCGGTAGATGTGTACGAATAGACTGCTAATTGTAG
The DNA here is from genome assembly GCA_037969075.1 of Bdellovibrionales bacterium. Classification (GTDB taxonomy): domain Bacteria; phylum Bdellovibrionota; class Bdellovibrionia; order Bdellovibrionales; family UBA840; genus JAGRAL01. The sequence continues at coordinate 2,614 of JBBKWS010000097.1, forward strand.
ATCAAAGCTTGCTTTTACATTTTTAAGTTTTAGTAAGCGCCAAACTGTCTTTAAATCAAAAACTTTCCACTGCCATTTATCGGAATCTAAAAATGCTAAATTGTAGTCGGTCTCTTGCAGAATGTATAAATTCGTATCTTGCGCTAAACACAAATAGTTATTCCACGAATACGCCCAAAGTTCTTTTTTGTGATCTAGCTTTTCTTCTATATCTTTAGCATCCAAAAAAATAGGTTTTATGTCATATTGATTAATATAATTCGTGTCTACTTTAGGTAGAGAGCCATTCAAACCATCCGTTATTAATTCTGGCTTTCCTGTTTTTACTATCTTTTTTTCTTCTTTTTTACTTTTAGTTGATGGCACTGGTGCCGCACCATCTTCAGGTACTAGCTTTTTTAAAAATGTATTAAACTCTAGTTCGGTCAATAGGGCCCGCAAGTCTTCTTTATGAAATTCTTTTCTGACCAAGTCACCCGTATCTGTAACGCCAGTATGATTCTCAGTCACAATCGTAACTAGTGTTTGCGAAAGCATAGCTTCTTTTTTGTGTTCAATTAATTTTGTTTTTAAGTTCTTATTTGCAATCTTTTCGATGTTTTCATAAATACCTTC
>JBBKWS010000098.1:0-2640 GCA_037969075.1 Bdellovibrionales bacterium
CCCGAAAAAGGAAGCAGGTACCTTATAAATTAATCTCAGTCATAGCTAAGATGGCCGCGCCATCATCAAGAGGTTCTTTTAACTCTAAAAGTAATTTACCTTTTTTACTTAGATCTAAGTTTTGAGGCTCTGATAGTACAAACACGGCTTTTCTTCTTTCAATTAAAGATGATACCCCATTCACTTCACCAACCAGCTTTTTAGATCCTCCAACCACTTGATACACTCTAAAGTCCCCATATACATTGGCATTACCTGTGTTTAGTATCTCTACAGAGAATGCTGTTTTAGTTTTCTCTACTGTTACCAGCTTAAGATTGCTTAGACTTGCTTTTACTTGTGGAGCACCCACTCTGACAAAAATTGGAATGGCTACTGCTAGCCTTGGGGTCAGAGACATGGCAACGCTACTCTTGTCAGCATTACTCTTATCTTTCACCTGCAGATCTTCTTCTTCAAAGTGCAAGTGGATCCTATACTCTCCTTCTAGGGTAGTGGAGCGCTTTCTTACCACGATTCGGACTACCTGCTCCCCATTAGGTTTTAGCTCCACACGCTTAGGCGAAAATCGAATCATATCTCTGGCTGATTGCGTTTCACTTTTTACATTCTTTTCTTCCTTCATACTGCCATCAGGTCCCATCTTGTAATAAACTAATGAGATTCGATATTTCATTGGCGTATTTCCGATGTGTCGCAAAGCCACTTGCGCTGTTTTAGTTTTATCAGACAACACAACCCTAGTTGGAAAGACCTGAGGGGCTGCCCATAATTGCGATGACATTGTTAAAATAATTAGACCAAATATTTTGTGTGACAACATATATTTAATTCTCCTAATAAACCACTGTTACACTAAAAGTTCCTGAATAAGAACCCGCCTTTTGAGCTGGGTTCAAAGCATCCCTAGTTGCACCTACATAAATCATTTGCTCACCGGCACCATTTAACTGTCCGCCCGTGGACGGAGTGGGAAAAGATAAGAAGTTACTAACACCAATAGTTTTAATTCCATTTCCATTTGTAGTCATCGTAATCGGGCTTGATGGCAAGACAATGCTATAAGCTGAATTATTATCACCTGTAACCCTAAAGCTCGCATTTGTAGCCGTTTCTGTAGTGCCAGCAGAAACCACTTTTGATCCATCACCCTGCGGTGAAATACCAAAATCCATATCAGAAACAGATCTAACTTTAATCGGCCCCGCATGCGCTTGCCAAGCTACAAAAAATATAAAAAATATTATAGATTTCACTTAATTAAGTTATACGGCTTAAAATCACATAGGCCAAGCTAGACTTGACCTATGTAGTGAATTAAATTTTGCTTACGTATAAAGTCTAGTAAACAACTGTAACAGTATATGAAGCTGTGTAAGAGCCAGGTACCTGTGCGGCCCCAAGAGCGGCTCTGGTAGCACCTACAAATAGTGTTTGTGTTCCAGCTCCACTTAATAAACCATTTGCCCCTGCTGCTGGGTTTGAAACAAATGTGTTTACTGCAATCGTTTCATTTGCACCACCACCACCAGTAATCATGGTAACTACACCATCAGCTGGTAACGTAATCGTATATGCGGTACTAGCTTGACCAGTAACTGTAAAACTTCCATTTTCCGCATTCTCAGCCGCACCCGGAGCAACTACTTTTAGAGGATCACTTTGTGGTGCTGATCCAAAATCTAAATCAGAGACATTGGCAATTGCAATGGCCGCAACCACTACTTGAACCGCATTTCCTGAAGTACTTGCTGCTTTTGAAATATAAGGCGCTAGTACCAAACCTAAAACTGCTACTAAGGATACTGCTACTGCATTTTTTTTGATGTTTCTCATTAAATCTCCTGCTCTTTATTCTTTGCCATCATTAGCAAAATCACTATCGGCATCAATATCATTCAACTTGACGAAGAATATTAACTACTTTTAATATTCTAAGCAGAAACATTAAAATTTACATTTATATTTACAAATAACTACTTAAGACTATGGCTTACTTGTAACCAGACCAAAGTTTATGGTCTGATCAAACATGTCTTCTTGCCCTAAGTCTAATTCGGCAAATGATGGAATACTTTGCCAAAGCTTACGCCTAGATTGCTCTTCATTAAGTCGAATTCTATATTTACCACGAGGCACTCCATCAAATGAATAATATCCATCTGATTCTGTGGTTGTGGTTGCTATAACTCTCCCGTCACTTGCACTAACTAATTCTACAATTACATTTTTTTCTCCGCTATTATCTTTAGTTACAATTACTTCGCCATCAATATCCCCCGTCAGCACAAACGGAATCTCAATAGGCATTGTTTTACCAGGACGTGGAATAAATCTTGCGGTTTTATTTATAACTCGTATATATGGACTTTTAACACTCATCTCCGATACTTCTATTGATGTCTCTTTATATGGACTTAATCCGCTTATATGAACCAAACCAGAAGCATCTGTCTTTTGATTTACCAAAGTTTCATTGATCTTGAATTCAATACCAGACAGCGGCTCATCTCCCTCATCGAAGGTGTTTGAGTTGTTTTTGTCGATATATGCAAATACAGAAGCCGATCCTAAATTAGCTTTCATATCTGGCCCAGCATTCCATCGATTATTAATGCTGTCTCTTTGTAATCCATAGGA
>JBBKWS010000099.1:0-4642 GCA_037969075.1 Bdellovibrionales bacterium
AGATTTTCAAGCTATTGTGAGGCACAGATCGCCTCACTCTCTCTGTTTACTTGTATAGGTACTGGATGGATTCTTTATCAAACGAGCTTAGGACGGCATCTCCAAACTCGTAGGACATGATGCTGGCAGTGCCATCAAATACATGGTCCAAACCTAAAAGGTGACCAAACTCATGACTGATGGTGTATGCAATTGTATCTGAAAAATGTTTATATATATAAGAATACTCAACCGACCTATATTCTGGATCATCAAGAACATCGATCTGCTTTTTAAATTCAGCTGAATTTAAAAATATATCGCCATCCACAATTTGTGATTTTGTAACATCCTTAATCGTTAATGCCATACCATAATTTATTAAACTGGAGTTTTCTTCTGTCACATACGAATCTAATACGTATATGCAATGCGTATTTAGGTCGCTAAATGGTGGGTATGAGTTAAGTTCTTTATATTTTAATTTTAAACTAGAGCCTAAAGCCGACTGCCAATCAGAAACAAACGAGTCTTTAACTGGCATGTTGTAAGTAGCGTATTTACCTTTTATCGAAATCGTTTTTCCCTTAGGAATACAATAATTTACCTCTAACTCTTTTGTTTTATCCCAGGCAAATAAAACTCCTCTGCCCTCGGTATAATAATATTTTTTATCGCCTTTTTTTACCTGGTCAAAATCTGCATCTTTAGAAAATGTAAGCAGCAGAAGGTAGGATCCATCGGGATCGCTTAATTCTACTAAAAGTGAAAACAATCTTTGATTTGGCGTAATACTAAAGTGTAGCAACTTCGCCGCCATCGGCTCGCTATCTGCAGATACTGTTTGCAATTCTAACTTACCAGATGTGTTTGATTTAAATTTTATATTTATTGGAGTATCGCCATAAACGCCATCGTAAGAGATGGTCTCACTATCTATTGTAGAGAACGAAAACATGCTGTTCGCAGCAGATGTGTCTAATTCGTCAGTCGCTTCATTTCCGTCCTCGGCATCCTCTTGTACGTCAGCAGTTCGCTCACTTTTTTCAGAGAACATAGATACTGTAGTCAAAATATATTTATCAAATTGCAAATAGGTGTCTTTATCAAATCCTATATTTGGATTTGTAGTGGAACCCGCTAGCAACTCCAAAGGGTTTCCATGATAAAAATACTTTGAAACAGCCGGTTTTGATTTTTCACTTTTAGAGCAAGCAATCGGCATTACTAAGAATGGCAGTAGCAGTAGGTATATAATAGTTTTCATGAGGCATATTATAACATCTCGCTTTTAATAAACTAGATGTTATTAACCTGACACTGATTTTGTAATATCTACAAAATCCTATGTGCCTAAAATTCTTAGTTTTTCTACTGAGCCTACTCTTTTAGTTTAGAGTATTTTTTGTATTCGCTAGAGGCTTTATTAGATTCGGCGGTCCATTTTTTTAGCTCGTCTTTGTAGGACTTTTCTTTTCCTTCCCACTCAGCCTTTTCTTTGTTGGCCTCGCTAGATTTTTTATCAATGGAGCCGTTAAGATCCGCAATCTTTTTTTGCTGCTGATCCCACTCACCTAGTTCGGTGTCTATTTCTTTTACCTTTACCCCATAAGCAGCTATATTTTGCTTACGCTTCTCTTGGTTGGCCTTCACTTGATTAATTTTTGCCTGCAATTCGTCAATCTTCTTTTGCTCTTCTTGTACTTTTTTATCTTCATTACCTACTAGAGATTTAAGTTTTATCTTTTGCTCCTCTAAGGTTTTACGATTTTGTGCTGAGTTTTTTAATTGGTTCTCAACCTCTTTTTTATTTTTCTTAAGGGTTTCCAAAACTCTATCCACTTCTTTGATATTTTTAGAAACGATCTCTAGGTTTTTTGCATACTCTTTGCGGTTGTGTTCGGCGTTATCCATGTTCGACTCAAGACGCTTCATCTGGTCTGTAGCATTAGTTTGCGCCGCCGCTGGCATTGCTGCTAATATTATAAAAATTGATAAAATGTACTTCACGATGTCCTCCGTTATCTTTCAGGGCAATTTGATTTTAAACTTGATCGGTAATACCCAACTTCATCTTCCCAAAACTCACCGTCAAACGACCACTTAAAGTCTTCACCTTGTGGGATAGCCGATGAGGGTAATCTTTTTTGTTCTGCTTGCCCACCAGCCGCTTGGAATCTAATGTTTTGCCCACTACCGGCAAAAATCTCATATCTTAGGAATTCATTGTTTGCAAAAAACCCTTTTAGGTCTTTTTCAAGACGTGCCAGATGGTCTTTAACTTTCCCGCCGGCTTTTGTTCTTAAGTCTTTGCCTATGTCGGTTAGCTTGCTGGTTCCCACGGTTTTAAATTTTTTAAAACCCTCTCTGCTTTCCTCAAAGACATCCAATTTAAAGTCATAGGCCGCAAGCTTATCCGTTTGCTCTCCCAATTGCGATTCCCAAATACCTTTGTATTTCTTTAAATCTGGTTTGGCGTCCGCCTGCTTTACTTTTGCTTCTAATTCTTTAATAGAAATTCTTGCTTTTTCTTTAAGGGCCGCTGCCTTAGATTTTTCCTTTAATACTAGGCTGTCCACAAATGACATTTGATCTATTTCATCTACGATGGCATTGATGTGCTCTTGAGTATTTAAAAAATCTTTTCTTCTGGCAACTTCACGAATCACTGTCTCAGGTAAGCCGTCTACCTCTTTTTGCCTTTTCTTAAGATACGAATAAACCGTAGAATAGGTTTTAGAATCCGAGTTACTCTTTAAATATTTAGAAATACTTTCTTTCATAGGTGTATACGTCTTCTCTAGTGTCATCAAACTTTTGTATGCATCGCCATAATGACAAAGATTTAAGTAGCCTATCGTTCTGATAGAAAAAGTAACCGGCATATAAACGCCTTTAAAATATGGTGATTGCAATGAGTGCATATTACCAATTGCACCTGGTTCATCGCCATTAAGTAGTTGCGTCCAACCCTGTTCTTCAAGCGACTCGATCCATAAAGGATGAGAGCGATCAATTTCACGGTAGTTTGAAATGGCTAGATTCAATTGTTTTTGTTGAAAGCCAAATCTTGCTAGATTGATATTCACAAGAGAGTACACGTTTTTATCATCCACCCCTTGTTTTTTCATATAAGCCTTCAATTCTTTTTGCCTTTGTAATGACCCCTTAAGATCACCCAAAGAATATTCGGCAATAGCGGCTCCATACTGTGATTTAACATAGAACTTAGAACTCGCCGGAATTTTTAATGATTCATTTAGCGCCGATTTAAATTGATGCTGACGAAGGTGGGACTTCATTACCACATAATGGTATGTATCTTTTAATTTTTCAGGAACCTGACTAAGAATATCTTTTTTATTTAACCCTTCACCGACTTCGACTTCGTGTTCATAAGGGACATCTTTTAATAAAATTTCTAAGGCTACTTTTTTTGCCTCAACAGTAAAATTACTACCAACTACAGCCAGTAATCTTGGAACAGACTGATGAAAAAGTCCCATTCTGTGAGAGCACGTTGCTAAGTTATATTTAGCCGTCTTATCAACCATTGCATTTTCTGATCCACTCAATGCATAAAAAATACCGCTAGCACTATGACAATTTTTTGCAAGCTCTAGCATTAGGCCTTTAATAAGCGCATATTCGTCAACGCTCAATCTATCCATGGCCAGTAGACTTATTTCAGTTTCAAGCCTTGTATACCACTTTAATTCGGCAATTGATTTTTCTGTTAACCCTAAGGATTTAGCAGTAACTATTTTCATTGGCTGGTATTCGACTTTATCAAGCGTAATATCTAACCATGATAAAAATCTATAATCTGACACTACTTCAGGGCTAGTTAGCTGCGGTATATCTTGCCTTCTTGCAAGCGCCGCTCGCAACTCGGGCAAATCCCAGTTTGCCGCAGTAACCACCTTCTCTTTACCAATATTAAGCTTAGGTAAGGTCTTTGCTATTTTAAGTTTTGCGGCTTCAAGATATGGAATCCCTGATTTTGTTTTTGCCAAAGATGCGTCTGCGGCAACTGCTGCCTCAGACTCTTCCAGTAAGGATTTTGTTTTTAGATCGGTAGCGATTGCCTCGTAATCCTTAGCACTCGTCCCTTTATCTACTTGCTTAAAATCAGGAAGTTGATCTATTAACTCTTTCTTTTTATTCTCAAATGCAGCCTTTTGCTCTTGTTCTTTTTCGATTCGCGCTTGCACGATCTCTTCTGTTTTATCAACACCAAATAAAACGCGAACGCGCTTTTCAACTTTGGCTTTAATTCCAATCCACTTTTGATATGTAGATAACTCAGTAGATTTTTCAGACGGCTTTGACTTAAAGCCAAAACCATCCTCTACTAATCCTGCGCTAGCAAGCCCTGCGACCAATAATAATACTAAAATTGCGCCCTTTTTCACTTAAGGCCTCCAGCATCTTCTTCTACTTTTTTCTTTCTCATAAAGGCTGGCGAATCAAAGTAGTAAGTAAAACCTATTTGCCAAAGCGTAGTAGTTTTATCTGACTTTCTGGCAACTGAACCCGTGCTAAATTGTAAAACCTCTTCTTGGAATCTACGATTTTTCATATCAATACGTGCCGCCCATTTTTCACTAAAGAAAAAATGCTGAGATATATCTAGAGCTAATGCAAACGCCGTTTTATCTTC
>JBBKWS010000100.1:0-15490 GCA_037969075.1 Bdellovibrionales bacterium
GTGTTCAACCAAAGAATTATGGATAATCTCCGTAGAATATACACCAGTGGGTTGGTGTCTGCGGGTGGGAAATGATTTCCCAGAAAAAACTTAGGAGACTCTTTTATGGGTTTACGTATTTCAACAAACATCGCATCTATTAATGCGCAAAAATCACTAGCTACTTCTCAAAGAGAAATAGAAAAAAGTTATGCACAGCTATCATCTGGTAGCCGTATTACAAAATCAGCCGACGATGCTGCCGGTTTAGCGTTAAGTGAATTCTTACGCGGTCAGATTGGTGGATTTGAAGTTGCAAAAAGAAACGCAATGGATGGTCAGTCAATGATTCAAGTAGCAGAAGGTGGTTTAAACGAAGTATCTAATATTATGGTACGACTTAGAGAGCTAGCAGTACAAGCTGCATCTGATTCTGTAGGTGAAACTGAAAGAGGCTTCTTAAATAAAGAAGTACAGCAAATTTCTCAAGAATTAGATCGTATTGCGCAAACTACAAAATTTGGTAGTGCATCAATGCTAGACGGTTCTGGATCAGAGTTTGAATTTCAAGTTGGTATAAATAACGATGAATTTAAAGATAGAATCTCATTTAATGCAGGTGACTTCGATGTTCGCTTAGGAACATTAGAGTTAGATGGTTTAGATTACACTACAAAAGATGGTGCTCGTGAAGCATTAGAAGTAATAGATACTGCTCAGTATTCAGTAAATGGTCACAGAGCTACACTAGGAGCTTTGCAAAATAGATTGATATCTACACAAAGTAATCTATCAAATGCAATTGAGAATGTGTCATCTGCAAACTCACGAATTCGTGATGCTGATATCGCACAATCATCTGCAGATTTAACAAAAAACCAAGTGTTAAATCAAGCAACACAGTCGGTATTAGCACAAGCTAACCAATCTACTGCTGGAGCATTGCGTTTAATTGGATAATTATTAAAAATATTAACTACGAGAGTCTCAAAATATTTTCGTAGCCAACCCACCCGAGGACTAGTTCCTCGGGGCATTTGGGCAAAAGGAGTTAGGCTAAGGTCTAACTTTCTCATTTTGTGTCATACAATTCTTTCAATTGCCGATAAGTAGTACATGAATATCAAAGGCGTAAAATCTGCGATAGCTTATGATCTTATAAAGATTAAAGAGCAACAAAAAAAATCAGAGCAAACTTCTGACCGAGATGCCAACGGGCAAATGCCGCATGGGGAACAAGAGAAGAAAAAATTTACTGAGGATGATATCAAGGCCGCAGTAGAAAAAATGAAAAACTTCGAAGGCATTAAAAGTAATAATTTAAGCGTTAGATATGAAGCGGTAGAAGATATATACGTGGTCTATGTCGAAGATATGACAGGTAAAATCGTCAGACGCATACCTGAGTCCGATCTAGTTTCCTTCTTAAATCAAGATGAAATCAAGCCTTCAGGCCATATTTTGAACCGCGCGCTTTAAAATCCCATACCATTCTACAGAAAATCCAGTGACATATTATTGACTCACTAATTATACGTTTTTGAGAGATAATATAAGTATATTCAGGATGAATACTTTTAGTATCAGGAGGATACTTTGGGAATGAGTTTCGGAATAGGCAGCGCTTCTGGCTTACCATCTAACATTGTGGAACAGCTAATGGAGATAGAAAGGATGCCTATTAACAATTTAGAAGATCGTAAAACGAAGACTAGCGCAAAGCTAACTCTCGTGGATGATCTTGATGGCAAACTCAAAGCCATTCGTGAATCTATTGGTAGCTTAGCAAGTACCAGGGGATTTACAGATTACAAGTTGATGTCTGCAGATGACAAAATCGTATCCGGAACAGTAGACCCCAATAATGCCATCACTGGATCTTGGAATCTAGAGGTGCTACAGCTAGCTGAAAAAGCTTCTGCTATATCAAATGGGTTTCCTGATAAGGATGAAACTGAAGTTGGAGTAGGTTATTTAAAATTTGATACAGAAGATGGTATAAAAGAGGTTTATGTTGGCGGTGAAAACACAACTCTAACAGGGTTAGCGCAAGCGATAAACAATGCTGGTGTTGGTATGCAAGCCTCTGTTGTTACAGATAAGGCAGACAGTGATAACCCTTACAGATTAATTTTATCAGGCAGAGGTGTTGGTGGAGACAATAAAATTGATTTTCCGACAATATACTTACTTGATGGTGATCAGGATTTTTACTTTGATGAAAGTCGTGAAGCTAAAAATGGTAAAGTAAAATTAGATGGATTTGAAATTGAAGTTCCGCAAAACACACTGGAAGATTTAGTTCCTGGGTTAGTGATTGATTTAAAGCAAGCAGCTCCTGGGAAAATAATTAACCTAACAGTGCAAGAAGATAGAGAGATGGTAGCTGGTAAGGCAAAAGGATTTGTTGAGTCAGTAAATGCCGTTTTAGCGTTTATTCAAAAGCAAAATGCTCTCAATGAAAAATCAGACACATCAAGAACTCTTGGTGGGGACCAGGTGTTAAGAACCGTAGAGATGCGATTAAGAAACTTGCTACAGGGGTCGGTAGTTGGTGCTGGACCAATCCAGAATTTAAGCCAAGTTGGCATTACGTTTAACCGCTCAGGTACACTAGATTTCAGCCAAGAAAAATTTAACACCGTATTGGCTAAAACCCCAAACGATGTACAAAAGTTTTTAGCTGGTGATGGAGTAGCGACAGGATTTATTCCAAAATTAAGAACCACAGTAAATGGTTTAATGGATAATTTCTATGGGCCGGTAGCAAACAAGCGTAAAAGTTTGCAATCAGAGATTGATAGAGCGGATCAAAGAATAGAAAGCAAAGAAAGACATTTAGCAACTAAAGAGCAATCACTAAAACGAAAATTTGCTAGTTTAGAAGAAACCATGAGTCGTTTGCAAGGGCAGGCGTCTATGGTTCAAGCTAAACTAGGTGGAACCGGCTAGGAGATTAGATGAGCCAAAATGGATACAGTAAATATAAAACGACATCCGTCACAAGTGCTAGTAGAGAGAAGCTTCTGCTAATGCTTTATGAGGGAGCCATTAAATTTACTAAGCAGGCGAAGTCCGCGATGATTGAAAAGAAAATCGCTGAGAAAGGTCTTTGTATAGGTAAAGCCTTCGATATAGTTATGGAGCTAAATAATACTCTCGATCATAAAGTTGGCGGCGATTTAGCCAAACAATTAGAACAGTTGTACATGTTTATAACGGATCAATTTACGCAAGCAAATATAACAAACGACCCTAAGTATTTAGATAATGCATTAAGTGTTTTAAATACTTTATACGATGGTTGGGTACAGGCAGTTGAACAAATTAAAAAAGCATCTGGGGGTAAATAATGCAGTCATGTTTAGAGTTATTAGCTGAAGTGAATCAAGTTCTTATGCGTTTACATGAAGTAAATAAAGATATGATCTCGCATATTAGGCATGGAAATGCAGACAAAGTAGAGCTCCATGTGGATAAGAGGCAGGCGTTATTAGAAATGCTAGATGTTTTGGATGAGTATTTAGAGGCTGCTATTGATACAAAAAAGTATCACGATGACCTGCCTGGTATAAATAAAGAAATTGGTCTTCGCAAAGAATTATTAGAATCTGTGTTCTCACAAGAGATAGATGTACATAAATTATTAGAAGTAGAAAAACAAAAGGTCTTATTAGAACTACAATCCATACAAAAAAATAGAAAAGTAGTGTCTGCTTATAAAAGTGGAAACAAAAAAACAAAAGTGGATAAAGAGATCTAGCTCTTGGTCCTGTCAATCGAATGGCTTTTGGCGCCTATAAAGTCAAAAGCCAATCGCTAATTTGTAATCACATTAAATCTGGCGCATTATATAGTTGGCACTATGATTGCTCTAATTACTGAGGTAAGCCAAGGAGCGGTTTGTGTATCAAGACTTAAGTGTAATACCAGAAATTCCAGTAGCACCATCGCAAATGGACCCGTTGTATGAAGCGGCAGAAGTGCTGTACAGTCATAACGATTATGAAAGCTTAAAAAAAATCGCTGCAAATATTCTTCAGCGTGATTCAAAGCAGGCAAGAGCTATTTTTTACCTTTGTAAATATTTTGAGAATCATAGCCAGTATGCTAATCAGGAAAAGTGTCTAGAAAAATTGTTGCAGTTAGAGTTGAATGCAAAGAACGTATTTGAATATGCTAATTTCTTATATGGAAGAGATCGATTAGACGAAGCCATACAAATTATCCAAGAAAATATTAATGATATAAAAAATGAGAAAGAGGAAGATTTTTTTGATTTGTATAGAATTATGGGAAATATTAGCTTGAAGTCAGCTGATGCAGATACTGCAGAAGAATACTATAATATTTGTTTACGCATAAATCCTAATTCAGATGTTGTATTCACTAATTTGGGTAGTTTGTCTTTGCATAAAGGTAATTACTCAAAATCGATTGAGCTGTACAAAAAAGCAATTACTATTAATCCAAAAAATAACAAAGCGTGGCTGGGTCTTGCTATATGTCACCTTAGTCAAAAGGACTCTCAATTATTTTGGGGAAATATACGTAATGCCATTGAGTGTTCACCATATGACGCTAAAACTATAGAGATAGCATTACATCAGGCTCTTTCAGATTTTGAATATGAAATTGCTATCAGTTCAGCGGAAGTGTATTTGCAAAAGCATCCGTTTGATTTGAAAGTTTCTACTCAATTTGCAACATTACTATTTCAAGTTGGCGATTTTAAGAAGGCTACGCTTGAGGTGACAAAAATATTATCGTTTGAACCAAATAATGAAGATGCGAACCGAATATATTCTTTAATAGAGGCAGAAAATGGTAAAGTGGCAAACCAACGATAGCGGGATGGCCATACCTTATATAGAAGGTAAGCCACTTTGTTCTAAAGTAAACCCTGACAGAGAGGCAAAAGCCTGGGCTGAAAGAGCTGTGGGAAGATTATATAAGTCTACCGACACACTTATTATATTGGGTTATGGAGCGGGATATCATGTTGAGGAGCTTCGAAAAATAACAAAACACAATATTGTTGTCTTTGAAGTGATAGAAGAAATAGTTAGCTCTGCCCTAGAAGATAAGCAACTTAAAGTAATTTTTTTTAGCAAGGTAGATGATGTTCTTAAGAATATTAAATTAAAAGATATGTTTTCTAAAAAATTTCAAGTTCTACAACATTATCCATCCACGAGCCCATTTCTTGGTGAATATGAATCAATACGTCATGCAATAACTGCCAGAGAGCGTAGTGCGTTCAAGACACAAGTGGATCTTCATTTACCTAGTCCGCTATTGGCTAATATGAATTTTTCAGAAAGTGACGAGCTGTTAACGGCAAAAGATATTTCTACTCATTTAACGCAAAGTAAAACTAGTAATCCAAAATCATATATTTGGAAGATATTAGGAGATCTATTAAAATGAATATTCTCTTTATTAATACATTAAGACTTGGTGACACACTGATGAGTTGGCACTTGATCCGCGGCTTACAGAATAAATATAAATCAGCTGAAATAGATTACTTAACGTTTGATAATTCAAAAGTATTATTACCAATGTTACAAGATGATGTGAACTTTTATTTTCTACCAAGAACACAATTACAAGAGATGTGCGCAGATGTGGATATCAGTATATTCAGGGCGTATGATGAACTAGAAAAAGAGCTTAAACCACTTATGTCGAAAAAGTACGACTTAATTGTTAACTATAGTAATACTAAAATAAGTACTAATTTAGCTTCTATGTTTAATGGCACTGAAATCATTGGAACGCACTACAATAATCAAAAAATAATTAATTATGGTTCCAAATGGATTGAGTACTTAGATCTTAAGTCAACGACTAAGCAGGGAGGGTACTTTCACTTTAATGAAATATTCGCCAATGCACTGTCTATGCAAGTGCCTGAGAATGTGACTCTAAGAGAAACTACAGCAGGGGTTGTCGAAGTTAAGAAGTATGCGCAGTCTACAAAAAAGAAATATGTACTGCAATTGTTCTCTAGTGATAAAAAGAAAGATTTCCCCAGAGAAAAACTAGATTTATTTTTAGTTGAATTAAACAAACGTCTTGATGGAGAATTTTTACTGCTATGTCTTCCTGAATCCGACGAATTAACTATTCCTCTACCAATTAAAAATGCAAAATGGGTGCCTTGTAGTTTAGAGGGCGCTTATAGTCTAATAAAATCATCTACGGCAGTAATTAGTGTGGACACTAGCATTAAGCATTTAGCTAGTTTTACTAATGCTAAAATTATAGAGCTCTGCTTCGGTAGTAGCAGGCCGCAACAAACTGGTGCCTATAAAAGCTCTACGCTTGTGATCCAAGCAAGAGAATATTGCTACCCCTGCAAACATAGTGCAGCCTGCTCTAGAGAAGCTATATACTGTTCGCAAAAAATGGATGTAGTTGAGGTATCAGCTTTAATAGCTACTTATCTGAATAATCAAAAAATGAGTATTACTACCTCAGTGGATTATTCAACGGTGTACTTTGATGGCTCACACTACGTGCTACAAAACACGGATTCTACAAAAGTTCGTGAATACATACTGACAAAATTATCATGGATTTACCATTTATCAGATACGTTATCTGATGAAGCGCATGCCTTGGTTCACTTTTTTATTGAGGAAGTTTCTGGCATGAGTTTAGAGAGATTAAATCAAAATTTAATTTACCTACAACGTGAACTAGAAGATGTGTTTAGAAATTTAAAAGTAGGTGAAAGTTTAAAAAATCTCACTGACGATCAAAGATTTATAAATTTACAGGGTGTCTTGAAAAATTTAAACTTAGATTTTCAGGTTCCAGATTTTGAGGGAAGAATTGATTTTGTTCAAACTAGATTTTTGCAAAATCAGTTGCAAGATTTATTGAATTATTTAGGGTCATATAGAAAATTGAGCCAGGATATTTTAAGCGAGGCAAGGTATCATGAAAGAGCAAGTACCAACAACACAAGTATCTAATTTAGCAAAAGCTTTGCAAGAAGTTAGAGTGCAAGTTGCAGAAGAAATTAAAATAAATAACTTTTCTAAAAAAGCTACATTACAATTGGCATTAGCAGAGTTGATAAAGGAACAAGTGAATAAATGAAAACCTTAGTAATACAATTAGCAAGACTGGGAGATATTTTACAAACTTTACCTGCTCTGCATGCCTATTGCCGTTCTAATAGCACTGAAAAAATACACTTTTTAGTTAGAAAGAAGTTTTCTGAGATTGCGCATATACTTCCTGTTTGTGACAGCGTTATTGAAATGGATACAAAAGTAATTCTAGAAGCATCAATCTTCGCAGGTGAAGATGGGGTAGAAGATAGTTTAAGTGTAATGCAGAAATGGGTTGAGAGACTAAAAGCCGAAGGCTATGAAAAAATTATTAATTTAAGTTTCTCACCATTTAGCTCATACCTAACATCGTTGTTAGCTGATGAAGGGGTTGAGGTAGTCGGTTATACAAGACATGAGGATGGTTTTTTAGCTATACCTGATGATGCGAGTGCATATTTTTATGGGCAAGTTGGAGTTAATCGCAGTAATCGTTTTCACTTAATTGATCTTTTTGCCTCGATACTAGGTGTAGAGTTGGAAGATCAAGATTGGAATCTTAGTAAAAATTACGATTCAAAAAAACTAGAAAACTACATTGCATTTCATATCGGCGCGAGTAATCCAAAGAAATCTCTCTCTCAGACAGCAATTGTGGGTCTATTAAGAGCTATTGTTAAGTCGTCAGATATTGGTATTTATTTGTTGGGTGGCACAGAAGACATAGCCATGGCAGAAAGTATAGAAAGACAGTTAGGTGGCTCTAAAATTAAGAACATGGTAGGAAAGACAAATCTAGCGGAATTAATAGATATCATTGCTAAGTCAAAAGCCTTTATGGGTGCAGATAGTGGTCCTATGCAAATCTGTAACCTCACCAACACTTTATGTATCAATTTTAGTAACGAGTTTGTGAATTTCTGGGAAACAGGGCCTCGTAGTTATAAATCATTTGTTTGCTATGTTAAGGATTTTTCATTGCTCGATATGAACGAGGTTGCTTTAGAAATTAAAACCATATTGGAGACGGGAAGTTCTGAGTGGATACAGGGGGATCGCCTTGGATATCACGGGGCATATCCAACTACTCCATCTCAAGATTTTCAGTGGAGTTTAATTAAGGCTATATACTTAGGTGAAGAGTTCCCTGCCTTAGAGTCATCGCAATTCGCGCGTGCGGTCGTTCATTTGAATGATGTGAATGACATTTCTTTACACCATTTAGCGAATTTTCAGATAGGCAATAGGCAGCAGGCTAGTGTTTTGGAAACTGCGGATAAGATCATGGACACGCTGGCAACTGAGGTCGAAGAGATTATGCCTATAGTCTATTGGTTTAGAACAGAAAAAATACGGATGGGACCTGTTCCGTTAACAGATCTTATTATCCAATACATGGATTTACATAAAAAATTAAAACAAATACTAGAGTTATATTTAAAACCTAAGTGGGAAATTACTGAGGATTTATTATGAGTAAGTTAGTTTTAAAATCAGACGAGATGTTACAGTCATACTTTGATTGTGATGATACATTGCAAGTCATTAATAGAATAAAATTACAAATGGAAGAGCAGAGACGAGTTATCTATTCTATTCGCATAAATGATAATGAAATCGCTGAATCTAATGAAAAACAACTTATTGATTATAAACTGGCTAATGTGCGTATGATTGAGGTTGAGTATTGCGAGTATGATGAGTTTTATGAGAAGTTCGTTACCTCTACCAAAAAATTTATTAATGATATTAAACAAATTTGTCCACATTTATCTGAGGCAATTTTTGAAAATAAAATTTCCGAGTTTCATAAGTTATTTCATGATTTTGTAGACTCTATGGAATCTCTGATGGCTGCAGTTCACTTTATACATTATAAGGGCAAGATTTCTATTGCAGAAAGTAAGTGGAAAGAAGTCGAAGATAAGACCTCGGCCATATTAAGCCAAGTACTACAGCTTTATCCTAATAAGGATTTTGTGTCATTGGCTGATGTTTTTGATTATGAGATGACAGATGTGCTTGAAGATTGGCTTAGACTACTGCAAAATATAAAAGGAAATGAGCAACGAGACAGCGGAAAAGGTAACTGAGGTAATTTTTTACGGTGATGACTCACTGTTCACGGACCCATTAGGTTCCTATAATTTAGATTCGCTGATTCATGTAAACCGTATAGATTCTGATAGAAACTTACTGAGACAAGTCTTTCAAAAAACTGACATTGGAATTTTACTTTTGTACCTAGACTCTCCTGAGGAGGTACATGAGGTTTTAACCCTTAAAGAGGCTTTTCAGAAGGATACGCAAGTAATTCTTTTTTATAAAAGCCTTACTCTCGATTTTTTACAAGAAATGCAAGAAAATTTTGACCTATATCGAGTGATCAACTCTGCCAAGATAGATGAATTATTTGTTCGTACTTTACTGAGTGCTCGTAATTTTTATCAAGAACGTCGTGATAATAAAAATATTTTCATAAAATATCATCAAAAAAATAAAAAATGGAAAGAGCTTTCTTCAAAACTTGCGGCCACAGAGAGGGACAAGCAAGAGCTGTTACAGAGATTAAAAAATGACGAACAACATAAAAGGCTGGCAGAGAGAAAATTGCAAAGATTTATTACTAATCTATCGTATGTCTCAAATATGGATGATTATATAAAAAGTCTTTTTAGAGAAATTAGAAAGCGTGTTGAAATACTGGGACTTTATATTATTGTTGAGCATCATACATATGGGCAGGTCTTATATAGTTTGCAGCGAGGAAAGTTTATTTTTCAGAGGCTGTCGGATTCTGTTAGTGATCTGTCCATTTTAGATAAATCAGTAATGCGTGAGTTTTTAGCTAACCGTCTTAATCGTCCATTGCTTAGTATTGAAAAGAAATTTCTAGAGTTTAAGAACAAGAGAAATGGGTTTATGTTATTTGAATTAGAGGTAGGATCTGATCTTGATGCTGATTTTAATCACTTTTGGAAACAAGTAGATCAAGCGACAGCTATGATTTTGGATAGACTTTTACTTCGTCTAGAGATGGATAACATACGTAGTATTTGGGAAAAAACCTTTGAATCTTTAACATCACCGTTGGTCATTTTAGATAAAGACGGAAAAATTGTTAAAATGAACAAGGCATTTCTACAAATACAAAGTTATGATTTAATGCTTTTTTTGATAGATAATCACAAAAGTAAAGTGAGCTCCTTAGAGTGGAAAACTCAAATGCAAAACTTTCAACTACTTGCATTTCCTATTTTATTTGAGCACGGGGCTTGGGACTCTACGTTGTACTATTTTCAAGATCAAAATGAATTGCAAGAAAACTATTCTAAGATGGTGCAAACTGAAAAAATGGCAGCTATAGGGTTACTTGCTGGAAATATAGCGCATGAGCTTAATAACCCATTTGCAGGATTAAAATCTATCACACAGTTACTTTTGACAGAGAGCGAGTTCGCTTTACACCACGATGATTTAAGGGAAATTTTAAGTGGAGTTGATAGGTGTTTAAGTACCATTCAAAACTTGCAGAACTATAGCGGTGAAGATAATGATTCAAGGCAAATATTAGCTATAAAAGATATTATTGAAAATACCATTCCGCTTTTGAAATCTGCTTTAAGACAATACTACGTTTCCATTGATTATCAATCTGAGCCCAAAGCAAATGTAAACTCACATCTATTGCAACAGGTAATCTTTAATTTGGTGCATAACTCATCGCAAGCTATGTCTGATGGCGGTAAATTGATAATTAAAGTTACTGAAAGTAGTGCTGATGCAATTATATCAATACAAGATGATGGTAAGGGAATTGCCGAAGTAGATATGCCATTTGTTTTTGATCCATTTTTTACGACTAAAAAAATAGGAGATGGAACCGGCCTAGGATTGTCTATTTGTAAAAAAATAATTGAGTCTTTTGGTGGACGTATCGAGGTTGTTTCTAAAGTTGGAATTGGGTCAACATTTACTATCATAATTCCTAAAGTATTAGGGTAGGTGTAAGTATGAAGGTTTTAATCATTGATGATGAGCAGCTAATTAGAATGGCCCTTTGCCGAGTGTTTAGTCAAAGAGGTTATGAAGTGTTTGAAGCCACGGATGGTGTTGAGGGATTGCGTCTTTGGAAGTCGCATAGACCTGATTTGGTAATGCTAGATTGGATTATGCCTAATATGAACGGTGGGCAACTACTTGCTAAGTTAGAAAACAATCTTATGGGTGCGGTAGTACACGTGATGTCAGCATACACAAATGAAACGAATATTCATGAATTAAAAGATCTAGGCGTAACATCTTTTATTTCCAAACCGTTTGATAGTGTGCTAGATATAGTTAAGAGTATCGAGGGAACTATTGGGAAACCAGATTAATATTAAGAAAGTTAAACCTTATCCTTTTGCTTGTATCTTGGCAAAGGGAAGTGAGGCGTTACAATGCCAAATTCTTCGCGTAGAAGTAATTGGTTTTTATGTTGAATCAGAAAAGGTGCAGTGGGGCCCATCTGATCGCTGTACCGTCGAGTTTATATTACCAGTTAGAAACGTAAGAATTAAAGCTCATGCTATGCTGGTGAAGGTTACTAATAGTTTGATGCCTGATCCGACAAAGAGACTTCATAAACGTCTTGAGTTTCAATTTCTAGATTTACCACTAGCGGCCAGTAGACAGATTAAAGCTTTTTGCCAAGAAATAAATCAAAAATGAGAGTTATATCTGGTAAGTTTAAAGGTCGACGCCTAGTTTCGTTTGAGGCTGAGCATATTCGGCCCACATCAGATCGTGTGAAAGAAAGTGTGTTTAATATTATATTTTCTGAGGTTGAGGGAAGTTCTGTTTTAGATTTATTTTCAGGAACGGGAAATATTGCCATCGAGTTTAGCTCTAGAGGGGCTAAAGACATTGATGCAGTTGAATTAAGTAAAAAATCACTTCAAATTTTACGTAAAAATGTTGAGTCTATTAAGATAGAAAATATTAATATTATACCTAAGGATGTATTTTCTTACATAGCGACCTGCTCTAAAAGCTATGACATCATTTTTATAGATCCGCCGTTTACTGAAAAAATTGCTGATAAGGTCATGTTGGCCCTTAAAGACTCTATGGTGTTCCACCCAGGAACTATAATTATAATAGAATCCAGTAAGTTTGAGAAAATGGACTTGGAGTATTTGCCTTTAAAATGCTATGACCAAAGAAAGTTCGGTGATAAATCAGTTTCATTTTTTAGAAAGGATGATGCTTGAAAAAGATAGCAATTTACCCTGGTAGTTTTGATCCAATGACACTTGGGCATATAGATATTATTACTAGGTCATTACCACTTTTTGATGAGGTATATGTCTGTATTTCTAACTCTACTCAAAAAAATTACCTCTTCAATATTGAAGAGCGCAAACAATTAATATTAGAAAATTTTAGTAATAACAAACAGGTACATGTTATATTTAATAACGGCCTGACTGTTGATGCTGCAAAATCAGTTAATGCAAAGTTTGTGGTTAGAGGCATAAGAACTAATATTGATGCCGAGTATGAGAAATCTATGGATGTGATGAATAAGTCACTTTATAAAGATTTAGAAACTGTGCTACTGTTTGCAAGTCCTCTGCTTAGTTCTATTTCATCATCTCTTGTAAAAGAAGTAGCTATACTAAAAGGTGATGTTAGTGCTTTCGTTCCTAAGAATATAGTTACAGCATTAAAAAATAAATTGGGGTAAAAATATGTTAAGTCAAAAAGCTAAGCTAATGAAGCCGTCGCCAACTCTTGCTTTAAATGCAAGGGCTAAAAAGATGAAAGCAGAGGGGCATGATGTTCTTGCTCTTAGTGTTGGTGAGCCTGATTGGAATTCATTTGATGAAGTTATTGATACTGCGATCTCTGCGATAAAAGAAGGAATGACAAAATATAGTCCATCAAATGGTATTCCCGAGTTAAGAAATGCCATTGCAGAAGATGTTTCAGAGTTTTTAAATATTCCGTATGCAGCCGAGCAAGTAACGGTAACTGCGGGGGCTAAGTTTTCTATTTTTGCAGCTATGCAGGCATTGCTTGACCCTAATGATGAAGTGATTATCCCTGCGCCTTATTGGGTGTCATATCCAACAATGGTAGAGTTAGCGGGTGGTACACCAGTGATTGCTGTATGTGATGACAAGACAAACTTTAAATTAACCCCTGCTATTCTTGAAAAGCAGATTAATGTAAAAACTAAAATGATTATCTTAAATAGCCCATCAAATCCGACGGGGTTGATGTATTCAGCCTCTGAGTTAAAGGCAATTGGTAGCGTATTAGAAAAATATCCAAAGGTTGTAGTCCTTACTGACGACATTTATAATCAGTTGGTTTTTAGTGGCGTTGATAAGGCCCCTCATATTTTACAGTCTTGTCCGCAATTAAAAGACCGCACGTTAATGATCGATGGTGCATCAAAAGCTTATTCGATGACCGGTTGGAGAGTGGGATGGGCCATTGGACCAAAAGTCATTGTTGATGCAATGACTAATTATCAAAGCCAGTCTGTAAGTTGTGCAGCAAGTTTTAGCCAGTGGGCAACAATACCTGCAATTACTACCCAAAAAAATAAAGTAAAGTCCTCAGTGAAAAACTTAAAAGACAGGCGTGATTACTTTGCGGAGAAACTAAAGACAATTCCTGGGTTAGATGTATTTTTACCAGATGGAACTTTTTATTTTTGGATAGGAATTAAATCTTTGTTTGGTAAAAGCTTTGCTGGTGCCAAACTAGAGAATTCTTCTCAGTTTTGTGAATTACTTTTAAATCAAGAAAAGCTAGTTGTGGTACCTGGTAACGAGTTTGGCTTGGATGGGTATTTGCGCCTTAGTTTTGCTATACCAAAAGATCGTCTTGAAGAGGCAGCCATACGTCTAGATAGATTTATTAAGGCCCTCCAATAGTCTAGAGGATTTTGTTACCGACTTGTTATTATTGCGCGCTTTGATTAGTGCGCTACAATGTAAGTATGTCTGTATGGGTTTTAGTACAATTATTTCTAAATATATCTTTCGCGGTAACAATTTTTATTTTGTGGGCAAGACTTGCTAGATCTCCAAAAGAAGATCCAAGACTAAGCAAAGGCTTACAAATACTTCAAACAAAAATATCGATTCTAGAAGATTTATCAGATCGCACTGACAAGCAGGTCAGAGATTTGTGTAATATCATCGAAAGAAAATCAAAAGAAGTAGAGTTGGCAATCATTCAATCAGAAGAGCAGATCGTTAAAATTGGTCACTCTATGCGAAAAAGTCTTGAGGTAGCTGAAATTTTTCAAGATAAAATTCCTCACGATGAAATTTTAGATAGAAAGAATAGCAAAAAATATATCGATGCAGCCTTACTTGCACACAAAGGACAAACACCGCAGCAGATAGCCGATGTGATTGATTTATCAATTCCTGAATTAGAGTTCATTTGTAAGGTAAATAAAGATCGTCTGATGTTTTCAGAGGACGAATTACCTTCTTGGGCCAAGGCGCCGGAGAGGGATCTTAGTGAAGTATTTAGTCAAAATCATTACGAGGAACTCAAAGGTTTAGGCGATAAGTTTCGTAGTGCCAGCTTAAAGAGCGACGACCGTGCAGAGACAACAGCACCTGCTGCAAAGCAGTCAGCTCCTACAGCTCCAAACTTCGAAAGAAATATGCCAAAGGCCATTGACGTTATTAGCTAATGAGACTGGGCGATATTTGTAAAGCCAAAGTTGTCGAAGTAATGACAGATAATTCTTTAATCTTAAGTTTCAACGGAAAATTACTTAGAGTTGTTAATAAGACTGGCGTTAGTCATAAAATGGATGACTTTGTAAGTCTACAGGTCTCAAAGGTTTTACCGCTAGAGTTCAAGTTGCTTCATATAAAAACAATTTAATAAGAATAATCAACTAGGTTTGAAAAGTACCTAGGAACTTGTGCTACAACTAGCAATCTTTTTTTGTTAAATGGGTGAGTGATCTCTAGCGAATAAGAGTGCAGACATAGGTTTTTAAAGGTGTCCGTTTTTTTTCCGTACTTTGTATCGCCAACAACCGGGCAGCCAAGCTCATTCATATGCACGCGTATTTGATTTTTTTTGCCAGTAAGTAAATTGATTTTTACTAGACTGTACTTGTCAGTTTCTTTCATTACTTCATATTCAGTAATGGCTAACTTACCGGAATCATCTTTACTAGAATGAACAAAGTAGTCTTCATCTTCTTGTAAGTAACTACTAATTTCGCCTTTTGGCTTTTTTAGTTTTCCGTGCACGATAGTATAATAAGTTTTTATAGTAGTTTTCCAATTCTCTTTTAGATATTCCTGTGCCGCTGTAGTTTTTGCAAATACAAGTACGCCACTGGTAGCCTGATCTAACCTGTGGACAACAAAAACTGAATCTTTAGATCTAGGGTTACCTTTTCTGACATAGTG
>JBBKWS010000101.1:0-15358 GCA_037969075.1 Bdellovibrionales bacterium
CCAAACTCTCTCTCTGTAGGATCATCATGGTACAATGAATCCATACCCACTTGCATTAGCTCGGACTGTAGCTTTTTAACCAATTGCACCGGAATATCTTCGCGAGTTTTCGTTACATCTCTTACTTTACGAATTTCACCATTAAGCGGATCTTTTTCTAATTCGCCTGATTCTAATAATTTTTGCAGGGCCTCTTTTACTTCCGCAGGCTTTACATTACCACGTAGTAATTGATGTATATTATCAGATTCAAGATCAGCGCCTTTTAAATCAGCCATTTCATAAATCACCCAAGTGATCCAAGAGGGAATGTTTTCCCAAACCTCTTGTTTGATTTCTCCCGTCTGAATCTTTTTCTTTACTCGTAATTCTGCGAGCTCTCGTAAAAATAAATTTCTCTCTTCATTTTTTGCTGCCTGTCCAAATTTAACCATGATGGCAAACTCTTGTGTTTGCTCTTTATCAAGGCCAATGGCTTTTGCAAACTTTAGCGCCATATCATCTGATAGGTTTCTTTTAGATTCGATCACTAACTTTAAATAGTTAGGCGATTTAATATCTGCACGGGCCGAGAAGACTGTATAACTATACGATCTTTCAGTTTTTCTTTTGTACTGATAGAAATCTTTTAAATAGAGTCTGTAATCTGCGTAGTCTGAAATTACAGGATTAGTAACCAACTTGGTCTCAACCGAAATCACATCCATGTTTCGAATCCCCCTATCTAAAGTATTTCTAAAAGATCAGGGTTTCTCAAGATAAAAACTGGCCCAAAGTTTGGGCACATGAAATAGGCTTATGTAGTATTTGTTTATTCGGGCAGCATAAGAGCAAAAAATGAAATTTAATAAAAAGTTATCCGCAATTTCCACATGATTATCCACATTTATATCATGTTTACACAATAGTTATTAATATTAGTAATTTAAGCTGATAACATCTGGGAATGAGTTCATCAAAAATGCCCTATTTTTAATATAAAGATGCCTAAGTTTTAAAAACTTACGCATAATTTGTGCCTGATAATATTTTATGCATCCTGCTTTTCCATCACAATTATAAGTAAAAGAATTCAAAATAAATGTAAAAAAAGAACACACGCTGCTCATTCTCAATACATTTTCAACAAATGACATTCACATGACATTCATTATTAAGGATCTTGCTACAAGTTATTTGGGATGAAACAAAACTATTTTGCTTTAGCTTCTTATCATATTAAAGACTTTGGTGTGCAAGGCCTTACACATATTGCTTTGCCCGAAAAACGCCTCTTCGAACAATTAAAAGAAAAGCTAAATATTCCTGGAGTGAAAGGTTTGTTTTATATTCAAACCTGCAACCGCATTGAGTATTTATATTCGATCACCAGTGATACTAAATTAGAGAACAAGTTTGATTCACTGTTTCCGCAAATCACTAAGCGCTTTTATACAGACGAGAAAGAAATCGTAGATCATTTACTTTCTGTTTGCCTATCAAAAGACTCTTTGGTCTTTGGCGAAAACCAAATACTTGGACAATTTAAAAAAGCTTACTCGGATGCCAACGAACATGCGTTTCTTAATCGTGATTTACATCATTTACTAAAATTAGTTTTACAAGAGGCAAAGCGCGTTCGCTCAGAATGTAACTTTAGACATTTTCCTACTTCTATGTCGGCACTTGCTGCAAAAAGAATTCAGCATATTGTTAAACCTGATGCTAGCATCCTTTTTGTTGGAGCCGGAGAAACCAACGAGTTAGTTGCTAGGCACTTATTAAAAAAAGATTTTCGTAATTTCTTTTGGTTAAATCGTACAGAGTCAAAAGCTGCCGCTATGGCTAAAACTACAGCTGGCGTTAGTTTATCATGGAGGCAATTATTACAGCAAAACAATAACTTTGATGTAGTAATTACTGCCACAAGTGCAGGCGAAATTTTATTTGAGCAAAGTATGTTAGATAAATTAGGGGCAAAACTTGCGATTGATTTATCTGTTCCTGCAAATATTAATACTCCAAACTCAGCTTCATTTTTATTTTACAATGTTGAAAGTTTTAAAGCTGATCTAAATAGTGTCTCAAAAGAAAGTCAGGTGTTTTTACAAACGCTCAATCAAAAAATTTCCGAGAGCACAGACTGTATCCAGCAGCACTTACAATTAGATCGCTTATCACCACTATTAACTAAATATCACCAAAATCAGCAAGAGATACTTGCTAGACATAAATTAGAATTAGAAAAAAATCTAGCCGATACAGACGATAAAGAAAAAATCATGATTTGGTTTGAAAAAACATTTAAAGAGCTTAGTCATCAAAACTTAATAGAAATAAAAAAAGCCCTTAGCTATGTCCGCTCTTAAAATTGGCACGCGCGGAAGTGACTTAGCTCTCTTTCAAGCAAACTTAGTAAAAGCCTCCATAGAAAAACTTGGTTATCCCTGCATAATTAAAATTATTAAAACATCTGGCGATATTGATCAAAGAGACTTTAGAGCCATCGCCGGCGATGGTTTTTTTACTAAGGAAATCGAGCGTCAGCTATTGGCGGCTGAAATCGATATTGCTGTTCATTCTTGTAAAGACTTACCTTCTCTTACCCATAGAGACCTGCCTTGGGTGGCATTTTCAGAAAGAGAAGATCCTCGTGATATCTTGCTTAGTCGTAAAGATACAAAAGTTAAAACTATCGGGACCTCTTCTCCAAGACGAAAAGCGCAACTGCAAGAGGCCTATCCTGATGCTGAAATTTTACCGCTTCGCGGGAATGTTCCGACGAGGGTTGAAAAACTTGTTAGCGGAAAATATGATGCGATCGTTTTAGCAAAAGCTGGGTTTACCCGATTAAAACTAGAGGTTCCCACTGGCTTTTCTATTACAGAATTAGATTTTGTAACCGCCCCCTGCCAAGGCATATTAGCTGTTCAATCTCACCAAAAGCACTTTTGGTTACTTGAAAAAATAGCTAACCCAGAATTAACTTTACAAGCTTTTGGTGAAAAAGAAGTTTTACGTCTATTAGGCGGTGGCTGTCATTTGGCCGTCGGAATTGATTTAAGAAAAAATAGCTTTGCCTATTTTGAAAACGATAAGAGCTATAGCGTCACTTCATCGACCACCGCATTTGATTTTTATTCCGAGATTTTATCTACTTTGAGTAATAATTTTACGAATCCTAAAGTAGTACTCACTCACACGCTTTCCCATCAATTAAAAGTAGCAAAACTTTTTCGCGAAAAAGGCCTTGGCGCAAGCCCCTGGCCGTTAATGGATGTACAGTCTGTGGTTTTACCACAAGATATGGATACTACTAAACTTAAACCAAACCTAGTATTTACCAGTCAGCATGCGGTTAAAATTTACTTGATGGAGCTACTGTCGACGAATGGAACTTTAGATGCTCTACGCCAAAAGCATATATATACAATTGGTAAAGCTACAACACGTGCCGCAGAGAGCTTCGGTTTACAAGTAGCCGCCGAATCAAAACGAGCTGACTCGACAAGTCTTGCAAATGCAATGAAGGATTTACAGGATAAAATCACTTATATCGGCAACAAGGACTCTGCTTTTAGAAGTAAATTAAAAACAGATTTTATTGAAGTCTATCAGACTATTCCAACCAGTCCCTTCTGGCGCGGTTGGCAGCCCGCAGCAGGAAGTAGTATCGTCTTCTGTAGCCCTAGCACAGTGAAGGTTGCCGTAGATTTACTTTCCCTTTCGGCTCTAAAAGAGTTAAAGGTATATGCATTCGGACCTATAACCAGCAAAGCGCTAGAGGCCTATCAGATACCACATCAAGTGAATCCAACCTCTGGCTCTTGGGAAGAAATGTCCCTACTATTGCGTAATGATCTAAAGAGGTAAAAATGAATTTAGAAAAATCACAAAGTCTATTTGAGCGATCTAGAAAAGTGGCTCCAGGTGGAGTTCATTCTCCTGTAAGAGCCTTCTTATCTGTTGGTGGTAGCCCCATTTTTTTTAAAGAAGGAAAGGGCGCTAAGCTAATTGATGAAGATAATAACACCTACACAGATTATTGCATGAGCTGGGGCGCACTTGCTTTAGGTCATGCCCATCCAAAGGTAACTCCTGCAATCCAAGCACAAGTAGCACTTGGAACTCACTATGGTAGCCCTACAAAACTAGATGTTGAATTGGCTGAGATGGCACTTGAATCTATTAAACCATTTGAAAAGATTCGCTTTGTAAACTCAGGGACTGAAGCGGTGATGACTGCTATCCGATTAGCACGCGGACTAACACAAAAAGATAAAATCATAAAAGTAAATGGTGCTTACCATGGTCATGTAGATTCGCTTTTAGTAAGTGCGGGATCTGGTTTAGTGACACAAGGACAGTCTTCATCTATAGGTGTAACAAAAGCATTGGTACAAGATACTTTGGTGGTTCCATATAATAATTTAGAAGCTCTAGAAGTTGCTTTTAAAGAATACGGCGATCAAATCGCTGCCATCATCTTAGAGCCTATTTTAGCAAACAGTGGTTTGTTTGAATTTGACAAAAAGTACTTAGATCGTTGTCGTGAACTCTGTGACAAAAACTCTGCTCTTTTAATTTTTGATGAAGTAATCACTGGGTTTCGTGTAAATGCGGGCGGCTCGATGAGAAAGTATGGCATTCAACCAGATATGGCCACCTACGGAAAGATCTTAGGCGGTGGTATGCCAGTGGGAGCTATAGCATCTTTTTCTAAATTCTTAGAAGGTCTTGCTCCAACAGGCCAGGTCTATCAAGCCGGGACCTTAAGCGGAAACCCAGTAACAATGGCCGCTGGTATTGCTGGCTTTAAAGTAATGCGAGATGAAAAATTTTATGAGCACGTAGAGCGCTTAGGTAAAATTTTAGACGTAGAGCTTGAGACTGCAAAGAAAACATCTAAGATTCCTTTTAGCTACCGCCGCATTGGTTCCATATTTTGGTTTGTACCAGGAACCACAGAACTTCCTACAGGTCCAAATGATATTCCGGCAATTGCAGCAGAGACGCACAAAAAAATATATCACCAGTTATTAGAAAAAGGCATTTACATGTCTCCTTCTGTCTATGAAGTCGCCTTTATTTCTTTGGCGCATACAGAAGATGACATAAGGTATTTAGCAAGGTGCATAGGAGAGCTGTGAAATCAACAAGATGGGCCTTTTTAGCTCTGGCCATATTAGCCAGTATTCAAGTCTTATGGTGGGCCTACTTGGTCATTCACCAACAAAGTCTTATTGCTGAGCTAGTAGGGACTGTTGAATCTCTAGAAAAAGCTAGAAACTATAGAATCATGGTTATCTTTGAAGGAGCTTTTTTTACTTTTGTCTGGGGCCTTGGCGTTTGGTACGTTTATAGATCGATTAAAGGACAGATTACTCTGCAAGAAGAAAGACAATCGTTTTTAAGTGCAGTCACACATGAATTAAAAACACCCTTATCAACTATTCAACTAAGCCTAGAGACAATCACTAGACCGCAAATAACAGAAGAACAAAAAAATAATTTTATCAATCGCTCGCTTAAAGCATGTAAAAAGTTATTTAATGAAATTGAGACCATACTTACCTACAATGAATCTGAAAAATTATCTGCTAAAGAGATATTTCAATTAAACGATTTTATTAATGATATAAAATCAGACTTAGATGAATATATTATATTAGACACGAACAACACTGACGCTCTGTTATTTGCCAGCTATGTAGAATCCAAATCTATCTTAAAAAATATTATTGATAACGCTATAAAGTATTCATCTACTGCAAATCCGGCACAAATTCATTTATCGATTACTGCAAATAAAACCACTGTCCAAATAACCGTAAAAGACAATGGTATCGGTTTAAGTGAGGATGAGGTAACAAAAATATTTACACCATTTTGGCGCAGCGAAACCGCAAAAGACTTGGCTTTAGAGGGATCAGGACTTGGCTTAACCTTAAGTATGAAACTTGCTAAGAAAAATTCTGTAAGCTTAAAAGTCACAAGTTCGGGTCTTGGACAGGGCACACAGGTAGATTTAGTTTGGCCGATATATACTAGGAAAATACATGCAGAAAGCTAAAATCTTACTTGTCGAAGATGATGCTTTCTTAGGCGCTAGTATCGCCGAAAGTTTACAGATAGAAGGTCATCAAGTAGATTGGGTAAAAGACGGAACCCGTGGACTAGATGCGGCTAAAGCCGGTCTACATGATTTAGTTTTGCTTGATATTA
Organism: Bdellovibrionales bacterium; assembly: GCA_037969075.1. Taxonomy (GTDB): domain Bacteria; phylum Bdellovibrionota; class Bdellovibrionia; order Bdellovibrionales; family UBA840; genus JAGRAL01. The sequence continues at coordinate 6,205 of JBBKWS010000101.1, forward strand.
TGCTGCCTTATAAAAATGGTCTTGAGGTCTTAAAAGAACTTCGCGAGACGAGTAATATACCAACTATATTTTTAACAGCACGTACAACACAAAAAGATAAGATTGAGGGATTAAGACTGCAAGCTGACGACTACATTACCAAGCCTTTTCATTTAGAAGAATTGTTACTTAGAATTCAAACCGTTTTACGGCGCAAATCAACGCCAGAATACGCAGAGGCGGCCTTTACTTTAAATGACTGCTGTATTGACCTAAAGGCACATAGTTTAAAAACTCGAGAAGGCATCACCGAAATTTTAAGTGAAAAAGAAGTTCGTCTTCTTAGATTACTTTTTACCAACAAAAATAAAGTGGTAACAAGAGAAGAAATTTTAAATTTGGTCTGGGGCTATGAGCAGGGATCAAATACTCGAAGCGTAGACAATATGATTTTAAAATTTAGAAAATGGATAGAGATCAACCCATCTGAGCCTAAGTTTATACTTTCAATCAGAGGTGTGGGTTACTCATTACACTGGGAGGAAGCATGACTTCTACTTTCTTAGATGCTGTTAATAGAAAAAACAAGAGCCACATACCCGTTTGGTTTATGAGACAGGCAGGGCGCTACCTGCCTGAATATATGAAACTAAAAAATGTGCATTCTTTTAGAACCCGCACACACACGCCTGATCTCATGACAGAGATTACTATGCAGCCTATGCGACGCTACAAAATGGACGCTGCCATTATGTTTTCAGATATTTTGACTTGCCTAGAGTATATGGGAGCTGAGTTTGATTTTACAGGCGAAGGGCCAAAGCTTGCAACCGCTGGTGTTTCGACTCTTAAAGAAATTCATCCCCTAAATGTTAAAGATATGAGCTTTGTGTATGAAGGTATTAAAAAAATTAATACAGAGTTAACCGATCGACCACTTGTTGGGTTTGTAGGGGCCCCGTTTACACTTTGCTCTTATATTATTGAAGGTGGAACCTCTAAAGAGTTTCTAAAAACAAAGAATTTTATGTATTCTTCTCCGAAAGAATTTCACAAGGCTATGGAAATTTTGGCTTCATCGGTTGGAAACTATTTGGCTGAGCAAATGAAGTCTGGGGTTGAAGCCGTGCAAATTTTTGATTCATGGGTAGGTTTTTTAAATGAAGATGATTACCGCACTCACCTTCTTCCTCATATGAAAGACCTAGTAAGCCTAGCCAGAAAAGGTGGAAAACCTATTATTCTTTATTCGCAACCAACAAGCCACTTACTACCCGCGCTAAAAGAGGTGGGGGCCGACGTATATAGTATTGATTGGAGAATGAAACTTACAGATGCTGCCAAGATTCTTGGGGACAATGTAGCGATTCAAGGAAACTTAGATCCTGCAGTTACTACCTTAGAGTGGAATGAAGCGAAACCATTTGTAGATAGAGTCTTAGCTGACGCTACAAAGGCTGGAATTAGAGATAGATATATTTTTAACGTAGGACATGGAGTGAACCCCACAACAAAGCCTGATACGATTGGCTCGATTGTGGAGTATGTGCACTCTAAGTAAACTTACTCGGCGCAAACTTCCATTACTGAACCGTCTAGGCCAACATTGATAGATTTAGCCGTTACCCAAGTATAAATCATTCGGTTTCTTAGGCGGTCGTAACCCGCTTGCTTAACTTGAAGCTCAACTAAGTATGATTTTCCTTCGGGCATACATGGATTATCATCTGTATTTTCAACTGTCGTAGTAACTGTTCTAATATCATTTTTTTTCATGTTTTTTGCCACTCTTGCCGTAGTCGAATTGCCTGCAAAAGCTGTAGCTGACAACAACATAAGTGAAAATATAATTGCGCTTAGTGATTTCATAAAGACTCCTATTTACGTTTACTAATAGGCGCATTATATCAGTGTTTTGTGCATATTACATAGGGCATATAGAAGTTATAAAACTTTCAATAACTGTATATGGAAATATACAGTTGCTAACTCGTATCTTGTAATATCATTCTTTTTGGGTGCTATACTCAAACCTAATTCTTCTAACCTCACCCCGCGCTTCAAATCGAGTATAACCCATAGATTCAAATACATTAACTTGGATGTAATCCACTATATTTTTAAAAGCTCTAAATGATTGAATGACTCTAGTAAATGGCCTTTGATCCCAAAACTTATAGTTTATAGGCTTTGGGCGATCACGGCAGAAGCCAGTAACCTTCATCATGATCGCTGCCGTTATGGCCCGTATGAATTTTGTATAGCTCTGTCGCCTAAACAGCTTTAGATGCAGATGAATGTGGTTTCCCACGTTAGCATAGGATAAAATCTGTATATGATATTTACCTGCAAAAGATTGCAAAATCCGATCAATGTCTTTTTTATGTTTATTAAATGATAGCCTGCCTTGAGCCTTAGTAGATCTTAAAACTAAATGCATAGATTCTTTGGTAGACAAGGGTCTTTGTCTTTTTTGCGGGTTTTTAAGATCTCCGCCGTGATCCGTTTTATGGGGTTTAAATAATTTAAGCTGCCTAGTCTTAGATTTCATTGGTGCGAAGGTATAATAAAACCGTGAATTTGACAATCAAAATAGTGAGATGATAACAAGTAGCTATAGAAATAGATTGTTGATACGGGTTACCCTACAGCGCATGGCTGGATCATTAAATGTGAGTTCTTACTGTCCTGCCGCCGGCTTGATTTCTTTAAAATCATCTTGCGGGGCCAAATCTTTTAGGGTTTCGTCTTCCATAGTTTTTTGATCCTGGAAGGTTTTATTGGATCTTAGTTTTTGCGGTACACCCTCGATTATAGCTGTGGGCTCCCCATCCTTTATATATTCTTCTAAGTCTTTTTGCGTGTAACCAGAGCCATTTGGCCAAAGGATTTTATCTTTAGTTACTCGGTCCCCTGCGTAGACTACCTTGCCTTGATCAAATCTGATTTCTCTAAAAATTTCATTTTTGTCTTCATCATAAAATCTGTAGATCCAGATGTGTGGTTGCTGACGTTGTTTTACATCTAGGGGTGATCCAACCATTTCGGTTACATCAGCCTTGTCCATCCCCACCTTAACACCATCAAACTCTTTATATAATAAAGAACTACATGCTGTTAACTGTGAAAGTAGAAACACCAAAAGTAATACTCGCATTAATTCACCACAAAGTCGATTTCCATGCGAACACTATTTGTTCCGCACAGTGAGTAAGAATTATAAGTAGATTCATTTGCACTAAATATTTCTGATCTTGCTCCGGTTGAGCAGTTTTTAGTGTATAGCTTAATACCTACATTAGGAGTCATCTCATTAATAGTTTCAAAACCTTTATAAAACTCTAACCTATGAGCTTCACGAATTATGCTGCCGTCTCCAGCCTCACGTCCACAATCTGAGTACGCTACTTCATTATTAATATCTACTTCTACGCTTGCTGGAACTGCAGAGCTAAATAAAAATCCATACTTTAAATATGGAACGGCAATAGCCATACAATTAACCACTCCACCCTCACCAGGAGAAGTTGGGCCTCTTACAGAAGGGCCTCCAGAAACACTTTCAGATACATTTGCACAGTTTTGAAATGATAAAACCAAGACAAAGGAGCTTATGAGCATACTTATAAACATAAATTTTGATCGCATAATTTCTCCTTTCTCTCTACCTACTATTCGGCTCAATTTAGTACAGACTTTAGACCTTTTTGAGTCGTCTCATTTTGAGACACATAAGCTATTTATCTATATGAATTTGCTCAAAACGGCTCTTAGGATCATTTGCCTTTTTGGCAGCCTCTTCTAGTTTTTTTAAGCGCGCTCTTTCGACCGCTTGAATTTCGGCGTCTGTTGGACCATACACTTTTTTGGCATGAGTTAAAACTCCATCAATTTTTTCTGCAAAGCTAATTTCTTCTTCTTCACGTAAATTTTGAATGCCATTTTTTTTATAAACACGATCGGTTTCATTGCCTTTTTCTGGATATTTATATTTAATGTCGTATTGTAATCTTCTAGCATCTTTATAGGTTTTTTTATTTTGCTTTTCGACTTCACTAATTTCGGTGATAATTTCCCCAATTCTAGTTTGATCAGTACTGTGATTCTTCTCTTCTACCAGTCGATCAATTCTGTCATTGTTTTCTCGAATTCTTTCTAATTGACCGTTCAAAACCGTGATACTTTCATTATACTGACTAATTGATTTTTCTTTTGGTTTTTCTTCTTTGGATTCTTTTGCTATTGATTTCACTCCAAACAAAACCACTACAAGTAAGCTTGTAAAAAGAGTTTTGAATTTAGAGCCTAATGATCTCATGTTGTTTCCATTGTATATCAATGTCGAGATGCTTGATTCGCTGAATAAATAGGGCTGTTTTAACAGCGTTTACTCTTCGAATAATTAATCGGCCGTTTTTAATAGACCGAAGTAAATCATCGACATTCCAAAGGAATTTTTTATCCTCAATATGTAATCGGATTTCTTCTTTGATTTCTGCAGTATCTATTCCAGATAAATAGATATCGTATAATATTCCACCGGTCTGACTAGACGAAAGTTCGGAATTTCCAAAAGCTACGACATCATCCATGCTGGCACTGTCTAAAACTCGCGTTGAACCTTCTTGTTCTTCTTCTAACAAATCTGCAACCGCTGGCAAATCAGAGCCGTCGGCAATAGCCATACCTAAGTCCTGCGACGGTTCGGCCTCAACCTTAGAGATATGAGGGTCCATATCAAAGCTATCGAAATTTTCAAAATTATTATCTACAGAAGGCTGTTCCACAGAGGGTGCTTCTACAAAGCCTGCAGGCTCGCCTACATCTTCTGCCAGAGTGACTTGCCCATCAAGATCGACAGATAAGAACACTTGGCATGAGGGGCAATTAAACATCCCAAAGTCAGCATCAATGGCCTGTCCACACTTAGGACATGCGGCCATTATTTAACTCCATGGCATTTCTTAAATTTTTTACCACTGCCGCAGGGACATGGATCATTTCGGCCAGGACCTGTTTCAGCTTTTACGAAAGGCCTTTTCTCTTGTTGCGGCTCTCCGCGAGAGAAGCTCATTTGCTGTTTAGGTGGGTTGGCTAATGGAGCTCCGCCACCACCCGCACCAGCATCTAGTGTTGGATGCGACATTTCGAAGTTTTGTGGGCCAGCATTTAACTCGAAATCTTCCTCAAGTTGTTCAATGTTTTCTTGTGGCATAATTTGAACTTTAAAGATTTTTTCAAGTGCCTCTTCTTTAATATTTCTATCAAGCTCTTCGAACATTTTATAAGATTCTTTTTTGTATTCAATCAATGGATCTTTTTGCGCGTAGGCTCGCAAGTTAATACCTTCTTTTAGATGATCCATATTACGCAGATGTTCTTTCCATCTAGTATCAATCGTTCGAAGTAAAATCATGCGCTGGATTTGATGAAAAACTTGTCCAACTTGGCCTTCTTGCTTTTCATAAGCAGCTTTTACAGCGGCTCCAACAGATTTATCTAGGTTTACACTAGATAGTTTAGAGGATTCTAACTGTACACCAAACTGTTTGTTCAGAGTTATGTTTAAGCCTTGTAGATCCCACTTATCCTCTTTTATTTCATTAGCAGCATAAGTATCTAAAACATATGAGGTTATATCACCCATCATTTCTTTGACTATATCTTCTGTTGATTCACCTAATAAGATTTCACGACGCAAACTATATATTGTTTTACGCTGTTGGTTCATCACATCATCATATTCTAGAAGGTGCTTACGAATATCAAAGTTATGGCCTTCGACTTTCTTTTGTGCCCCTTCTACGGATCTTGTGATCATCTTTGAATCGATCGGCTCATCCTCAGGAATATTTAAACGATTCATCCATTCTTTAATTTTGTCGCCTTGAAAGATGCGAAGTAGGTTGTCATCTAATGATAGATAAAATCTAGATTCTCCTGGGTCACCTTGACGGCCAGCACGACCTCTAAGCTGATTGTCTATACGACGAGACTCATGTCTTTCTGTACCCATGATATAAAGTCCGCCAGCTGAAATCACATCTTGTTTTTCGGCAATACATTGCGCTTTATACTTTTCAAATGCTTCTTTGTATTCTGGGCTATGCTCATCCTCATTAATACCCTTAGCCATGAACTCTGGGTTACCACCTAAAACAATATCAGTTCCACGGCCAGCCATATTGGTCGCAATAGTAATTGCACCCTTTCGTCCCGCCTGCGCAATGATCTCTGCTTCTTTTTCATGGTATCTAGCGTTTAGCACATTAGCTTTAACGCCGCCGCGTTTTAAGGCTTGCGCAATTTCTTCAGATTTTTCAATGCTGATAGTACCAACAAGCACGGGCTGTCCAACTTCTGCTCGTGACTTAATATCTTCAATGATAGCTCTATATTTGGCATCAGCTGTTTTATAAATAATATCATTTTTATCGACTCTACCAATACCCTTATTGGTCGGAATCACTGATACACCAAGGTTATAGATTTTTTTAAATTCTACCGCTTCGGTGTCCGCTGTACCTGTCATACCGGATAGCTTGTTATACATTCTAAAATAATTTTGAAATGTAATAGTCGCTAATGTCTGATTTTCTTTTTTAATCTGTACATCTTCTTTTACCTCGATAGCCTGGTGTAATCCATCAGACCATCTTCTACCCGGCATCAAACGCCCGGTGAATTCATCTACAATGACAATTTCACCATCTTTAATCATGTAATCCACATCTTTTCTATATAAGTGGTACGCTTTCAAGCCATTATACAAATGATGTAGGATTTCAATATGCTTAGGATCGTAAACATTTTCGATTTCTAATATTTCTTCTACCTTTGCGTTTCCTTCTTCAGTCAATGACGCAGTCTTGGATTTTTCTTCCATGGTAAAATGGACGTCACGCACAAGCTTTGGCACTACTTTTCGGATAACTAGATATTTTTCGGTGTTATCTTCAGCGGGGCCCGAAATAATCAACGGTGTTCTAGCTTCATCAATTAAAATAGAATCGCACTCATCGACGATAGCAAAATTATGTACACGTTGAACGTAATCCTCTAAAGAATACTTCATGTTATCGCGAAGATAATCAAATCCAAATTCGTTATTTGTACCGTACGTAATATCACAGTTATACGAGCGCTTACGTTCTGCATCTGATAGGTCATGTAAAACCAGACCGACGCTTAAACCAAGCCAATTATATACTCTTCCCATCCATTCAGCATCACGACGGGCTAGGTAATCATTTACCGTAACTAGGTGAGCGCCTTTTCCGGATAATGCATTTAAATACATTGGCGAAGTGGCAACAAGAGTTTTACCTTCACCTGTTTTCATCTCGGCAACAGTTCCGCGATGTAACATGATCCCACCGATTAGCTGTACATCATAGTGGCGCATGCCCAGAATTCTTTTTGATGTTTCTCTGACAACAGCAAACGCCTCAGGCAAGAGATCATCTAAGGTTTCACCTGCTTCAATTCTTTTTTTAAATTCTGGTGTTTTAGCTTGCAGCTCACTATCACTTAAGGCTTGTATCGTTGGTTCTAGATTATTAATTTTATCTACAATCGGTAGAATATCTTTCATCTGACGATCGTGTTCGGTGCCGAATAATTTAGCAAAAATTTGTTGAATCATAATGAAGAACTTTATCCGCTTTAAGGCGCTCTGTCTAATCCTTATTTGCCTTGGATTTGCCTGTAAGCCTCGAATAATACAACCGAAACTGTATTAGCAACGTTATAACTGCGGATGGGTCCTAACATGGGTATTTTAATAGCTTGCTTTAGATTTGCGCGTATTAAATCTTCAGGTAAACCTTTTGTTTCTTTACCAAACATAAAGTGATCACCTTTTTCAAACTTTACATCAAAAATACTCGCCTCAGCCTTTGTGGAAAGATAAAAAACCCGATCTGGCTTCGCTAGCGTTTGTTGCCAGTCAGTTAAATTGGCATATTCTTCTAACTCTAAGTTTGGCCAATAATCTAAGCCTGATCGTTTTAGATTTTTATCAGTTATTTCAAAGCCATATGGCTTTATCAGATGTAGCTTTGATTGCATCCCAACGCAAGTTCTGCCGATATTTCCTGTGTTGTTTGGAATCTCTGGCTCATGCAAAACAATATGAAAATATGGATCGTACTTCATGATTAGCCAAGGTAATGAAAGATTTCTTTGCCGAGTTTTGTTAAGGCCGGGCGTCTTCCTTTATCAACCACTATACCTCTTTTTTCTAACTCACGAGTTAAAGGAGTATAAGGAACTATTTCTCGCCCAGTACACTTACCTAATTTACAAATATAAGTCGCCTCATCTTCCGTTAGCTCACTAGTAACTGGAGCAGTAACTTCGATGTCTTTTTTCCAATCACCATCTGTGATTAATTTTGCAGCCTTTGGTACTTTTGCAGGATTAATGCTATATGCGTAAACTTCAAACACACCATTTTCTGTTGTGACTTGAATGAGCTTGCGGTGAAATAAGCTTTTTTCTGGCCTATCTTCTGAGTACGAAAAAAATTGATCTAAAAGTGGCCACAAGATATCCGTTGTCTTTAGTTCTATTAGCTCTCCTGCAATCTTATGTGAACCAATAGCGCTAAACACAGGAAACCCAACTTCTAAACGATATGCGCTTCCTTGAGTAACGGCCGGGGTAATCTCTAAAATTGCATCTTGTAGTAATTTGTGGTGAACCATACCCTGACATAATGAGCCGCAAACGAACAGCGCGTGATTAAGCATTTTATTTATCCCCTCTTTAGAACTTGTAACCAGAACGTGTGGTCTTATAACAAAAGGATTTTTAGAGATCAATAGCTCAAATGAATATAAAAATTTGCGCTGCATTGACTTCATTTTTTTCTTGCAGTTGATTTTCTTAGCGATTTGTAGAAATATGTTTTAAATAGGTTGAGGTTGCTATGTCTGCTAAATTCAAAGAGTTTGCTGAAAATTTATGGTTTCAAATAGAAGGTGATGTTGTAACTGTAGGCATCTTAGAAGAAGCCTTGAGCAACCTAGAGATTGTGAGATCCATTCACTTAGCTGAAGAAGGCGAAATCGTTGAGAGCGACCAAATTGTTGGCGACGTTAATGCTGACGAAGAATCTGTAAGTGTTTATACGCCCTGTTCTGGTGAAATCATAGAAATCAATGAAACCATT
>JBBKWS010000102.1:0-9148 GCA_037969075.1 Bdellovibrionales bacterium
TTTATGTCTTTAAATGAAACTTTTGAAAGTTCTTTTTCGTTAGTAATTATGTTTTTGAATTTTTCTAAAAAGAAATAATCTATCTTAGATAAATCATGTATTTCTTTTAAATCTATATTCCTACGGATTAATTCACACACAACAAACAATCTCTCATCTGTTGGCTTGGCTAATCCTTCAAATAATTTCTCAGTAGTTCTATCAGTGACTTTTTTTAACTGCAAATGGTCTGTCCCTAATTCTAAAGACCTTACAGCTTTAAGTAATGATTCTTCAAAGGATCTACCTATAGCCATTACCTCGCCGGTGGCCTTCATTTGCGTCCCTAGTAGACGATTTGCATTTTGAAATTTATCAAAAGGCCATCTAGGAATTTTAGTGACTACATAATCTATGCTTGGCTCAAAGCAAGCATAGGTCTTTTGCGTTACTGGGTTTTCAATTTCGTCAAGAGTATAGCCAAGAGCAATTTTAGCAGCTAACTTTGCAATGGGATAACCTGTCGCTTTAGAGGCTAGAGCTGACGATCTACTCACTCTAGGATTTACCTCAATCACATAATACTGAAAGCTTTCGGGATCTAGTGCAAATTGTACATTACATCCACCAGATATTTTAAGGGCCCTAATAATATTTAGAGAGGCTGTTCTTAAAAGCTGATAATCCTTATCAGAAAGTGTTTGCGACGGTGCAACCACAATACTATCTCCAGTATGGACTCCTACTGGATCAATGTTTTCCATATTACAAACAACGATGCAGTTGTCATTGGCATCTCGCATGACTTCGTATTCAACTTCTTTGAAGCCTGCAATACTCATCTCTAAAAGACATTGGCGAATCGGGCTGTTTTCAAGACCGCTTGTTAGTATTTCTTTTAATTCTTTCTCATCATTAACAATTCCGCCCCCAGTTCCACCCATTGTAAATGCAGGACGTACAATCAAAGGGTAAGGAACAGTCTTAGTAAACTCTATTCCTTCTTCAATGCTTTTTACTATGGCACTTGGTGGAACAGGTTGCTTTAACTGATGCATTAAAGATCTAAATAAATCACGATCTTCAGCTTGTTCAATCGCACTTAGTGAGGTTCCAAGTAGTTCAACAGATTCTTCTACCAAGATTCCACTTCTATGTAATTCCATTGCTAAATTTAAAGCTGTTTGACCGCCAAGCCCTGCTATCAATGCGTCTGGCTGCTCTTTACGGATAATTTTAGAGACAAACTCTAGTGTTAACGGCTCTATATATACTTTATCAGCGGTTTCAGAGTCAGTCATAATTGTGGCAGGATTCGAGTTTACAAGTACAACCTCTACGCCCTCTTCTTTTAATGCAAGGCATGCTTGCGTACCGGCATAATCAAACTCTGCCGCTTGCCCGATAACAATTGGACCTGAGCCAATAACCAAAACTTTACGTATATCTTTACGTAGTGGCATTTGTTTTATTTCCTTTGTGTGTATTCATCATATCTAAAAATCTATCAAATAAATAAGAATTATCGCTTGGACCAGGTGAGGCCTCTGGATGATATTGTACCGAAAATATTGGTTTCGTCTTATGACTTAAACCTTCAATACTTTTATCATTCATAGCAATATGACTCACGTCAAAGTCAGTATTTTTTAAACTCTCTTCAACAACAGCATAAGAATGATTTTGCGAACTAATATGAACCTTGCCAGTTAGTAAATCCTTGACGGGATGATTACTTCCTCTGTGTCCAAATTTTAATTTTGTCACTTCAGCTCCGCCTGCTAGCGCCAACAACTGATGCCCCAAACAAATTCCAAAAATTGGCTTTTTTTCCATTAAGTCTTTAATTATTTTTATTTGTGGCAATAAGTCTCTTGGGTCGCCGGGACCATTTGATAATAATATTCCTGTTGGCTCTATTTCTAAAATTTGCTTAGCTGGCGTATCAAATGGAAATAGCACTACCTCGCAATCGCGCTCTAATAGCTCTCGTAAAATACCTCGCTTGTAGCCATAGTCCAAAAGTGCAACACGCTGGTTCTTCCCTGGAAAGTGTTGCACATTTTTAGTCGACACTTGTCTAACTTGGTCTATAGGTAAATCAGCCTTTAGTTTTTCTAAAACGGTCTTCTTTTGATTGTGGTCATAGTAGATAGAACCCTTAAGAGTTCCATGATTACGAATGATACGCGTTAACTTCCTGGTATCAATGCCATGCAAACCAGGGATTCCAAAATGGGATAAAAGATCTGAGAAACTTTTCGTTGAGCGCCAATTACTTGGAACTTCACAATATTCTCTTGTGATAAATCCACTTACAAATGGCCTGGTAGATTCAAAATCATCACGGTTTGTACCGTAATTACCAATCAACGGATAGGTCATATTCACAATTTGCCCACAATACGATGGGTCTGTTAGGATCTCTTGGTAACCTGTTAAGCCAGTATTAAAAACCACCTCACCTATAGAGCCTGTCTCGGCTCCAAAAGATTCGCCGATAAACTCTGTTCCATCTTCAAGTAGTAAGTAGGCTTTCACTTAGTTTTCCTCCTAGTACATAATCCATTACTGCCATACGCAAATATGTACCATTATTAACTTGTTCAAAAATTTTAACTTTTTCTGCCTCAACTAACGAGGAGGCAATTTCTTTATCCCGAATATAAGGACCTGGATGCATTACTATAGCGCTATTTTTTAATTTTTTATATCTGGATTCTGTTAAGCCATATATCTCATGGTACTGCTCATTTGTCATTGCAATGCCACTATGGTGTCTTTCACTCTGCACTCTGAGTAGCATTAGCACGTCCACAGAATCTATAATTTCATCAATTTTAGTATTGTTATAACTTGCGTACTCATTACCTAGTTCCTGAAAAGAACATAATGAAACTTTAACACCATATTGTGGCAATAAATCTAAGTGAGAGTGAGCTACTCTAGAATGAGCAATATCTCCGACAATTGCTACATGAAGACTTGATAGGTCCTTAAAATAGCTCTTCATCGTCATTACATCTAACAGCGCCTGCGTGGGATGATGTCTTGTACCACTACCTGCATTCACGATACTTAATTTTACCTTATCACTAATATCACTCAAGGCTTGATTATCAGAAGTTCTAATAACTATACTATCCACACCCATGGCTTCTAAATTTTTAACTGTGTCGTAAAATGTTTCACCTTTTTCCATACTAGAATCTGAAGCATTGAAACTCATTACATTCATACCTAGCTTCTTCTGAGCTAGCTCAAATGAGAACTTAGTTCTAGTGCTTGCCTCTAAAAATAGATTTACGACGGACTTAGTTTCAGGCAAAAAAAATGGGACATTACGTCCCTTTTTGAATACTTCAGCAAGTTTCACAATCTGTGTGATGTCATTTATTGGTAGTGATTTTAGATCAATCAGGTGCTTCATTTTTTATTGGCTCCTGAGATTAAACGCTATATAAACTTAGTCCCATTGACAAGAAAAATTCCTAATTAATTCGCCTTTTCCCTTTACTACATAACCCATTTCCCAAGCTTTTTCCCCGCTGCGTTGTAAAAAGCCCAATACCTTCTCAGCGCTTTGCTTTTTGCACAATATACCTAATCCAACACCCATATTAAATGTGGTGTATGCCTCAGATGGCTTAATGGCAAGACGACGCAAGCAAGTCTGCATGATAAAAGGCAAGTCACTAAAACTAGGACCATTATCAACCACTACATCGAATTGAGGGCTCCATCTAGGCAAGTTCTCAAATCCCCCACCAGTAATATGGGATAGCCCTAAAATTTCGTCAGCAAAGTCTTTTCGTAGTTTTTTTACGAGCTTTACATACAATCTTGTTGGCTCTAATAGCTGCTTTTTTTCATTAAGGCTTAGATCAGGCGTTTGTCTTAAGAGTGAGTATCCATTAGAGTGAAATCCGCTAGATGCGACACCAATCACAACATCTCCATCTGTGATATTGTGGTCATTAAAAATTTCATTAGGATTGGCTTCACCGATAGCAAATCCTGCTAAATCCAAGTCATTCTCCTTATAAAGGCCTGGCATTTCTGCCGTCTCTCCACCGATCAGGGCTATCTCTGACTCAATACAAGCCTTTACAATAGATTCAACCACCGCCTGTGATACTTCAAGATCCAACTTACCGGTTGCGTAGTAGTCTAAGAAAAAAAGAGGGTATGCACCTGAACATAGAATATCATTCACACACATAGCTACAAGATCTTGCCCAATCCCCGTAAAATCCTTTGTTTCAATGGCTAAAAGTAATTTAGTACCAACGCCGTCAGTAGCCGCTGATAAAATACGATCTTCTGATATTTTATAAAGGGCAGAAAATCCGCCCACTCCCGAAATAACTCTATCATTATATGTAGAGCCAACTACTTTTTTGATCTTCTCAACAAAGTAATCACCTTTTTCAACATCAACGCCAGCCGCTTTATAATCCATATTTCCTCTAGTGTTTAAAATGTCTTGTAGAAGTTGTTGCCATTGCAATCCCAGCTTTATCTGCTGCCGTAATCACTTCACTATCTCTTTTGCTGCCACCAGGCTGTATAATAGTTTTAATTCCATATTCTTTACAAACATCAATGCTGTCTGCAAATGGAAAAAATGCATCTGAGGCTAAAACTACTTCGCCCATGTCTATATCTTTAAAGTAATCTTTCATTCTTGGAATTGCCAATCGCTTAATACAGTCAATACGGTTAGGCTGCCCCATACCTGCGCCAACCATTTGCATTCCCCCCGAATTTTCTCTTGCTAAAACTATAGCATTACTTTTTAAATGCTTTGCGGCTAAAAATGAAAATCTAAGAAGACTTTCTTTCTTAAGATCTTGCCTTTTAGTTTTCCATTCAATCTTCCAATCTGTTTTACTATCAAAATTTTGCACTAGCTCTCCGGCTAAAATACTTGTTCTCTGCATTTGACTTGGGATCGTTAAAGGAGCTTGTAAAACTCTAAGCTGTGTTTTTGTTTTTAATATATCTAGAGCTTCTTTTGAATACATTGGAGCAATGATAATTTCTATGAATTTATCTTTTAAAAAGTTAGCCACCTCAACCGTAACCTCCTGGTTCAGCGCTATCACACTACCAAATGCGCTAACGGGATCTCCGCTCCAAGCCAATTGCAGAGCTACCAATGCATCCTTATGCAAAGACAATCCACAGGGATTATTGTGTTTTACAATCACTGCACCGATCATATCAGGATTTTCTGTATTAAGATCAAGTGCCGCAAGCCATGCATGATGTGAGTCTAAATAATTATTATAAGACATTTCTTTATTATCCATCAGTAGCTTCCAATAGGTCGCGTCAACATTGGCAATGGCGGATTGATGTGGGTTTTCACCATATCGAAGTGATCCTTCACTTTCTTTGACAAAATTCTCGCTAATAGCTTGATCATATTTTGCTGTTAGTAAAAATGCCTCTTTTGCTAATTTTTTACGAAAACCAAGAGTTGTTTTACCCTCACTTTGTAGCTGCTCAACACAGTCTTTGTATTGCAAACCATTTGATAGTACTGTCACCGCTTCAAAGTTTTTTGCTGCTGCTCGCAGTAAACTAGGACCACCAATATCTATATACTCAACTAACTTATCAAAGCTGAGGCCTTCTTTTTCTTTTTGTGTAAAAGGGTAAAAATTAATAACCACAAAATCAATTTGAGGTATTTTTAATTCACTAGCTTGTTTTAGATCATTTGCATCTTGTCTTCTGAAAAGTACGCCTGAGGCCATTTCAAAACTAATAGATTTCATTCTGCCCTGAAAAGCTTCTGGCTTTTTTGTGATGTCCTCTATTGGAATCACTTCGAAGCCATGTTCCATTAAATAATTCCTAGTGCCACCCGTAGAAATTAATTTAATATTTTTAGCGACAAATTCTTTCGCCAAAATCTCTATGCCCGTCTTGTCTGTTACCGAAAAAAAAGCGTATGACATTAAGATCTCCTATAAGAAGTAGTTAATAGCATTTTTAAAAATCACATTTCCTACACAATCACCCTTGCGATCAGGTAACTGTTTTTCCCATATCGTAGATTCAGGATGCGGCATTAAACCAAAGACTCTTCCGGTTGTATCACAGAGCCCTGCTATATTCTGTACTGATCCGTTAATATCGTCAGTGTATCTAAGGGCAGCCATTCCTCTATCAATAGTATGATGGAGATCTATCTTATTGCTACAAACAAGCCTACCCTCACCATGTCTAATGGGAAGTAGAAAATCTTTACCCTCTAATCCATTTAGCCAGATACACTTATTATTAGTTTCAACGCTCATATTGGTCCACTGGTTTTGAAAATGCCCTGAGGTATTTGGAGCTAGTGCAAAGCTCTGCTCTTCTTTAGAGTCAGGCAAAAGACCTAATTGTAATAGAATCTGAAACCCGTTGCATATCCCAACAACCAGTCCTTTTTTTTCAATGAACTCTAATAAGTTATCCTTTAAACTATACTCAAGCTTAAGAGCCATCACTTTTCCGCTTCCTAGGTCATCTCCGTAAGAAAACCCACCAGGCAAAGCTAAAATTTGATATTCTGATATAATTTTAGGATTTAATAGCAAATCATTAACTGTCTTTACTTCAGCATCTCCACCACAATAATTAAATGCTTTTCTCGTTTCAATTTCGCAGTTAATTCCGTCTCCGGTTAATACAAGCACTTTTGGTTTTAGCATAAAGGCGTCCTCCATGCTTCCACGATTTTTTCACCTTTAATCAATTCATTAGGCGACTTAAACTCAAACACACCTGTTGTCTTACCTAAAAAAACCGTAGGTATAATTGCTGTCATGGATTCAAATTTTTCTTTATCAGATTTTTTTACACTAACAATATAGCCAGCAGGTGCTTCACCAAATGCCCTCACCATATCTAAGTCACTTGTTAATTCACAGCCAATATGATTACCGATCATCGATTCATATAACGCACAAATCAACCCTCCATCCGAAATGTCATGGATAGATTGTAAACAATTGGCGGTAATCAGTTGATAGATGACATCATGAATCTCTTTAGCTTTGATAAAGTCATACTGCGGAACTTTTAAGTCTTCACTAGTTTCAAAATAATAAGAATACTCTGAACCAAGAAGTGATTGAGGTGACAAACCTACAAAATAAATATTGTCTCCATCGTTCACAAAAGAAGATGGTAGCAAGTGTCTATGGTCTTCAACATAGCCAATTCCAGAAATTAATAGACTTGGCTCTACATCTATTGCGACTTTGGCCTTAGCTTTATTAATTCCTTGAAACGAATTTTTCATACTATCTTTGCCACTAATAAATGGTAGGTCAAACAATGTAGCCATATCTTTAATAGCTTCGTTTGCACGCACCAACTGACCTAGTCTATGCTTGGACGTTTCTAAAAATGGGTTAGGCCAGCAAAAGTTATCAAGAAGCGCTATCTTTTTTGGGTTAGCCCCGCTTGCTACTAAATTTCTTATGCATTCATCAATCGCTATTTGAGCCATCCAGTAAGTATCGTAGCAAGATAGTTTTGCACTAAACCCATGACCTATAGCTAAGGCAGTATTTTCTTTTCCACCGTGCATCTCTAAATCAATAACTCCAGAGTTGCTTGGAGCCTGCATAGTTTTACCTTGAAATGGCTTTCCAATGCTCGCTCCTTGCACTTCATGATCATAAACCCTTACCCAGTCTTCTTTTGAACAAATATTCGGTGATGCCAAAAGTGTAAGGGCGTCTTTTGCAATTGTTGTCTTTGTTTTATGTTTAAGTTTTCGGTACCAATACTCAGGGTGACTTGGCCCCTGCCATTCAGCAGTCAAAGACATTTTAGGGCAAGCTTCATGCAAAAACTCTAATGGCAAATCTGCAATCAATTCGTTGTTATAGGTGATAGTAAAGTTTCCTTTATTATTAAATTCACCCAACTTACTCACTTCTACGCCCATTGCATGCGCTAAGTTTTCAAATTCTTTTGCTTTTTCTGGCGGTATTGCATAACTCATTCTCTCTTGGCTTTCACTAATTACCATTTCAAAGCACTTAAGACCTGTATACTTTAGGGGGTGCTTATCAATCGCAATTGTAATTCCATTAGTGTATTGCGCCAACTCTCCTAAACTTGAAGAAACACCGCCCGCACCGTTATCAGTCAACCCTCTAATGAGTCCTTTATCTCTAGCCTTTAAAGTAAAATCTAAAAGTTTTTTTTGTGTAATCGGATCACCAATTTGTACAACAGAGGCTGGAATCTCGCCTTCCATGCTAAGTGAACTAAATGTTGCCCCGTGGATTCCATCCCTACCCAATCTGCCGCCACCTACATAGGCAAAATCTCCACATAATATTTCTTTATTCACGCATTCAACAGAACCTATATTGCGTGGCATAACTCCGACGCTACCAACATAAATCAATGGTTTGCCCGCATAGTTGGGATGAAACTGAAAGCTCCCATTTACTGTTGGCACTCCCATTTTATTCCCACCTTCTTCAACCCCTTTATGAACTCCCATTAATATTGTCTTAGGATGTAAAAGTTTATCTGGGCATTCGCCGTCAGACGCCAGTGGGTAATCATCTAGCCTACCTACGCAAAATACATCCATGTTAGCTATAGGTTTTGCTCCACGACCTGTTCCCATAATATCTCGCTGCACCCCAAGAACTCCTGTAACAGCTCCGCTAAAAGGATCTAGCGCAGACGGACTATTATGAGTCTCTACTTTAATACAAAGGTCAATAGACTCATCCCACCTCATCACCCCGGCATTATCGTGAAAAACTGAAACACAGTCTTTATGGTGAGGTTTTACAGTAGACTTAATAAAGGTAGAAAATAAGCTGCTAATTTTCTTTGGAGTAATCGATTTAGCATCGTATTTACTTTCAGAATACTGATAATCAGCAGCAAATATCTTGTGTTTACAATGCTCACTCCAAGTCTGAGCAATCACTTCGATTTCAACATCTGTTGGATTTCTTTTTAATTGATTTTTATAGTAATCAATAATGACATCGATTTCTGTTTGATTGAATGCTAAAAGATTTCCTTGAATCCACGTATCAAGTTTATTTATTTCAATGACATCAAATGTAGCTTTATCGCTTTGATCCTTTAAAAAAAGATCTGGAAACTTCCATTTAGATTTTCCTGGCAT
>JBBKWS010000103.1:0-35360 GCA_037969075.1 Bdellovibrionales bacterium
CGAGGAAGTATTACACTCAACGCAAACGGATGATTAATTATGCCTCTATTTGAATATCGTGGCGTAGGCCCTGGCGGAAAAAATCTTCGAGGCACAATTGATGCCGATAACGAAAGAACAGCCCGAGTAAAGCTAAAAAAAGAAGGCATATTTTTACAGAGTTTACGCAATCGCCAAAAAAGTATTAAAAAAGCCAATGCCTCGAACTCTAGTTTACAACGTCAAGTTTCTGTTGAAGACATGGCCCTAATGACTAGACAGCTTGCGACTTTATTAAAAGCAAACATTCCACTGGTTGAATGTTTAAGTGGTGTCTCAGAACAATTAGAAAATCCTCAATTAAAAGCTGTCATGACTGACATCAGGGACCAAGTAAATGAAGGTAGCTCATTCCATAAAGCTTTAAATAAATACCCCAAGGTGTTTAACGTCATTTATGTTAGTATGGCCGAAGCTGGGGAAGCCTCTGGGACGTTAGACGTAATCTTAATGAGACTGGCCGAGTTTACAGAAGCACAGAGTGAACTTCGACAAAAAGTTATATCATCAATGATGTATCCTATTTTGATGATGGTTTTCACCTTAGGTGTTTTATTAATTTTATTTATTTTCTTAATTCCAAAAATCACCATAATTTTTGATCAATTTCCAGAATTGGTTTTACCCTGGTATTCAAAAATGATTATTGATATCAGTGATTTTTTAATCGAATATTGGCTGTTTTTATTTATTGCGGTAGCATCGATGGTCGCCATGTTTACACGTTGGAAGGCAACCCCCAACGGCTCCGCTCAGTGGGACACTGTTTTATTAAAACTCCCTGTGGTTGGCAAAATGACAAGAATGATTGCCGTTAGTAGATTTACACGTACTTTAAGTACATTGCTTACTGGCGGTGTTCCGATGCTACAATCCATGGACATCGTAAAAAATGTGGTAAGCAATCATGTTTTAGAAAAAGCTGTTATTGCCGCCCGCGATAATATTAGTGAGGGAGAAAATATTTCTGGACCTCTTAAAAGATCCGGAGAGTTTCCGCCGCTTGTAATCCATATGATTAATATTGGCGAAAAAACGGGCGAATTAGAAGTGATGCTAACGCAGGTCAGCGATGCCTATGACTTTCAAGTAAAGAACTCAGTTGAAGGCTTAACAAGCATTTTACAGCCCGTAATGATAGTTTTTATGGGAATAGTTGTAGGAGTTATAGTTTTAGCTATAATGGTTCCTATATTTGAACTACAAAATATTGCGCAATAAGAGGAGCTATTCAATGAGAGCAAGACAAATACTTCGTAACCAAGCAGGCATGACATTAATTGAAATCGTGATCGTTTTGGCCATCATCGTGGGAATGGTTTCTTTGTTTTCAGGTAAAGTTATCGACACATTCAGTAAGTCTAAAATCAGTAGTGCTAAAATTCAATTTTCAGAAATTGGAAAAGCTTTAGAGATGTACAATATAGACTGTAACTCTTATCCCACTACAGAAGAAGGCCTTATTGCACTTGCAGAATCTAGCGCCAGATGTAAAAATTGGGGCCCAAAACCCTATATAAAAAAACAACTTCTTAATGATCCATGGGGCAATGAGCTAATTTATGAAAGAACCACTAGCTCTGATTTTGTAATCATCTCACTCGGCGCCGATGGCAATGAAGGCGGAGAAGGTTTAGATGCCGATATCCGCTCAGATGCACAAGACTAAGTTTCCTTCAATCAAGGCAAGCAACAAAGGTTTTACCTTACTAGAAGTGATGGTCGTTATGGCCATTATTATTGGCATTGTAGCCATTGTTATTACTAACTTACAGCCTCCCGGCAGAAGTGTTAGAGCAGATATTAGAAATATTCTAGTCATAGCAAAACGTTTAAATCAACAAGCGCAACTTGATGGTAAAATGTATAGAATCGTTTTTGATCTCAATAATGAACAGGGAGTCTATTGGGTAGAATCGGCCAACCGTAAAACGGCAGGCTCTGCAAACCCTACAGCAACACCGTTTGGCGGAGGCTCAGATAGCGATGAGAAAGACCCAAGAGATTTTGCGTTAGATGCAAGAATCTTAAAGAGCAAAGCCAAGCTCCCAAAAGGTTTTCGTTTTTTAAAAATTATTTTAGTGGATCAAGATTTAGCTTTTGAAGAAGGCGTTGGTTATGTGCACTTTTTCCCTCAGGGACTTGCTGACGCAGCTATCATTCAAATTGCCAACGAAGACGAGAGCTTTAGTTGGACACTAGTGACTAACCCCTTAAGCGGAAATATCCAGCTTATTGACGGCTTGTTTTCAGAAAAAGATCTTGTACGCAAATAATTTTATACCCATGTGTCTTTAAGCATAAAATAAGCAGCCAACAATAGACTTCATCTCAATTTTGAACCAAAATAAATGCATGTCTAGTAAAAGTTCGGATGGCTTTACTTTAATTGAGGTTATGATCGCACTGCTCATTTTAGCGGTGGCACTCACTATACTCAACACCTCTACTACATCTAGTATCGCTAGTGTGCAAAAAGCTGGCGCACTTGAAACTATTGCGCAACTTCTACAGCAAAAAGCCAGTGAATTTGAACTAACCTATAAAGGCAAAAAATTTGAGGAACTGAAAGAATCCGAGACTGGGGACTTTGGCTCTGATTACCCAATGTACCGCTGGACAGTGCAGGTTGAAGACTTCCCTGCCCCTAACCTAGCAGGCATGGCGCAACAAGATGAAGGGCAAGAAGAAATGCTCTTAACTATTTTAAATAAATTTTCTGAGCACTTACAAAAAGCTGCTAAAGAAGTAAAGGTCACTGTGTTTTGGAAAGCAGGAGAAAAAGAGCAAGAATATTCAGTAACTTTTTTATTGGTTGATTATGAAACACCTATTGGGATCTAAATCAGGATTTACCTTACTAGAAATAGTGATCGCTATTACTATTATGGCAAGCCTCTCTTATTTATCCGCCATTAGCATAAGTAACGCAATTACTGCAAAGACCAAACTACAAACTAGAATTGATGTTTCTTCTGAAGTTAGAACTGCCTTAAAAGTAATTGAAAAAGATATTAAGTCCGCATTTCATTACAATAACTTTAACTATGACCTTTTGATTCAGATAAAAAAAGATCAAGTAAAGGCCGCAAATCCCAATCAACCTGGTCAAGACGGTGAAAATGCGCCTCCTCCACCTGATGCTCCACCTCCACCTCCACCAGCAAAACCAGGCGGCTCCCAAGATGGTCCTACCAAAAAAACTGTTGTTAACTTAATTGATGATTATTTATCTAAGTATAAAAAAGCAACTGACCAGTCACAGTTTTTAGGCGGAAAGGAATCTCTTAACTTCACAAGTCTTAATCATGTAAGACGGTTTCAAGATGCACAAGAAAGCGATCAGATGGAAGTTGGGTATTATTTGGCCGAATGCCGTGAACTTTTAAATGCCGATAAGCGCAGCCAATGCCTTTGGCGCCGAGAAAGTCCATTTGTAGATAAAAATATTGAAGAAGGAGGCGGGACTTCTGTACTAATGGAAAATGTAAAGTCCCTGACATTTCAATATAAAACAAAAAAAGAAATGGAAGACCCTGATACTGACTGGAGAGACTCTTGGAAGTCGGATGAATCAGGAGATGCCGTCACCAGAGGAAAATTTCCTGATGTAGTAAAAGTCAGTATAGAAGCCGAGATAAAAGGACGTAGCATTAAAAATATCATCATAATACCTATTGATTTTGTTAATAACAAGGAGACAAAGACAAATGCCCCGGCACAAAATCCAGTCCGATAATCAAGGCGTAGCACTTCTTACAGCCCTATTTGCCGTGATTATTATCTCCTATTTATCTGTAGAGATTAGCTACGAAGCTGGTATAGAGTATCGCCTTGCCAAAAATAAAATTGATGAAATAAAAGCAAGCTATGCCGCGAAATCTGGGGCAGAGCTAAGCCTTCTTAGAGTTGCTATTTACAAGCAAGTCTCTGCACAGTTTGGCGAACAAATCCCAAACCCGAAATTATTAGATATGATTTGGAGCTTCCCTTTTGCCTGGCCCCCTGCTGTGGGTGAAGATGCTAGTATGGGCACAAAAGAAGAGATTAACACCATTCGTGAAGACACCATGCAAGATGCCATGTGGTCCACACAAATTTTAAGTGAAAGCACTAAGTTTGATATCAATGATTTAAACTCTCCTGTTGAAAGCCTGCAAAAAGCCATTCGCGAAAAACTCACTACACTTTTAAAAAACCGATTAGACAAAGAGGATGCTTGGGCCGAGAGAAATCGTGATCTCAAAGTCGATGAAATCGTAAATAATATTATCGATTGGGTGGATGCTGATTCCGAGTCACTTAACGGAGGGGATGAAGGAAGAAACTATCAAAATGTAATCCCTGAAGGCTCTGATTTAGCCTTACCACCTAACAGAGACTTTAAAACACTTGAAGAACTTCATATGGTTGATGGAATGACTGATGATATCTATGATGTCATCGCGCCTGTTGTAACTATTTACGGAGTTAAGGGTGTTAATGTTAATTATGCTGAATCCGATTTACTACGCGCCATCGACCCACAAATCACCGAAGAAATTGCCGGTGAGATTATCAGTAGAAGAAAAAATCCTGACACCGGTCCATTTAAAGACCTTGAAGATTTTGAAGGCTTCATCAAAGGTATTGGGGTAGATACATCCACATATAACGAGAATAAACTTCCCCTGCGATTTAAAAAAGAATTTAACTTTCGTATCAGTAGTATTGGCTCTTTTGGCAATCAAACAAAAGAGATTGTCGCTATCGTCTTTGATATAACCAACGCAAAGGCAGAGATTACAAAACTCCTAGAAGAACAGATAAAGCAGGGAGGTGACCCAGATGAAGATGAGGACGATCCTTCACAGCCTCGGAAACCTGCTCCAGGGAACAATCCTCCAAAAGAGGACGCTGATAAAAAAGACAGCTTCGATAAAGGCCGCCCCACCATTCTATATTGGAAGGAATCCTAGACTATCGTCGAAAGACATTTTCTTGTCCATAAGTACTCATCCAGATATACTTAGTGTAACCAGGGAAGGTGTATGCGTAGCATAGGAATTGACATCGGCACCTATAGTATAAAATACGCTGAAATTGAGTACAGCAATAAGAGCTATAGTTTAAAATCATTTCACGAATTCATTCTACCTCAGGATCCAAGTGTTGATCCTTTTATACACATTATTGATGCACTAAAAAAAATAGCCAACAAGTATGACACCGACTTAGATCGTTTTGTACTTGGAATCAGACAAGAATATGTATGCAATAGAATGCTTGAGTTTCCTTTTAAGCAAAAATTTAAAATTGAAAAGTCCATTGGATTTGAGCTAGAAGACGATCTTCCTTTTGATATTGAAGATGCTATTATCTCTCCAAAAATCATACAAACATCTGGCGAAGCCTCTTCGGTGATGGCATTTGCTGCGCTTAAAGCTAACATTGCAGCAATTATTAAAGTTTGTAACGATGTAGGTATAGACCCAGATATAGTTAGCTGTGAAGGTGCTGCTCTTAGTAATTTTTTTGAAATTTGGTCGGAAGCTCCAAGAGATAAGCCCTTAGATCTAACCAGCACTGAACAAACAGAATGCATAGTAACTATTTACTTGGGGCATTCAAAAAGTTTGATGGCCGTACACCACAAACAGCAATTAATTGGTTTAAGAAGTATTCACTTTGGTGGCCTTGAAATCGCACAAGCTATAGCCAAAAAATATAACATATCTATTATTGAGGCCCTAAAGACCTTGCAAGAAAAAGCCTTCATTCTTACTTCACAAAAAAATGTTAGTCAGGATCAAATCACTTTCTCTAACCTTATAGCTTCTAGTGTCGACACCATGGCAACAGAAGTTAAGAGACATCTGATTTCTATCGAAGCTGAAAAAAATATTCGGGTCACACAAATTTTTATTAGTGGCGGAACCTCTAAAATAATGAACTTATGCCAGCACCTAACTCAGTGTTTCACCTTGCCAGTAAATTTAATCGAGTTTGACGAAAGGTTAAAGACGTCACTAATACAAGTTCCCAAAGAAAAGTTTCATAATGCCCTTATCTCTGTAGGGTTAGCTATTGAAGGCCTTCGTCCCAATAAAAATCCTCCTATTCAGTTCAGAAAACTAGAGCTAGCCAAGCAAAGCCAAACCCTACACATATTCGTCGAGAAGTGGGGAAGCACTCTAAAAACTATGGCTGCCCTACTTGCTATATTTTTTATATATACATTTACTAAAAGTATCGTAACAGACCAGATGCAGACATACTCTAATCAAAAATTAAAAGCGCAGGCCACAAAAATTGGTCTTAAAGGTAGAGAGGCTACTACAAACGCAATCCAACGCTACATCACTAACCAAAGAAATGATTTAAAAGCCAAAGAGATTATTTCAGATTTACAAAAAATAAACTCTCCTCTTGATATTATGTTAACTCTTAGTAAGAGTGTCCCCGCGGCAAACTCTATCACCTTAGATGTGAGAAAATTCTCTATTAAAGAAAACATTTTAAGCTTAGAGGGACATGTCGACAACCAGCAACAGATCAATGTATTAAAATCGGCACTTAGCTCAATAAATATCAACAAAACGTTACAAACACCTCCATTCTCCATAGCAAGGGAAAGCAATAAGCAGCCTTTTTCATACGAGTTAAAAGTAAAACGTAATGTGGGAGAATTGTAATGAGTTTTGATGACATCAAAGAACAGGTAGTAGAGTCCGCAAAGTTTTATATTGAAAAGGTCAGAGAAAACCCCTTGTTCATTCAAGCGCAAGAAAAGTATGAAGAATTAAGTCCGAATGTACAAAAATTGATTCGTTACGGCGCTGCATTTTTGTTGGTTTATTTTGTGTTTAGCTTTCCTATCTCTTGGAACAACGAAGCAAATGAAAACTTAGCTAAATATCAAAAGAATCGTGGACTCATTGAAGGATTACTAAATATACAAACTGAAATCAAAAATGCACCCGATGTAAAAACAAAGGTTGATGCAACTTTTTTGCAAACTCAAACTAATGAGCTGATTGAAAAAATTGGCCTTGCAAAAGAGCAAGTGACGTCATCTAGTATTGTCACTAGCGCCCAGAGAGAGTTTACATTTATTCCTAAAGGGATTAACTACGTTGGTGTGCAAATAGTCTTAAACAAATTAAATCTTACTCAAACTCTAGATATTGGTACTAAGTTACAAAATATCAATAATGATGCAAAACTTATTGAGTTAAGTATGAATGCCAATAAAGACGATAATCATTACTATGATGTTACCTACTTATTAGCTAGCTTCACTGGCGCTGGGGCGGGAAGCAATGAATAGAGAATTCTTCAAGAAATCTTTGTCAGTTTTTTTAAAAATTGTTTTGCCGTGCTTTATTGTATTCAGCTTCATTTTATTTCCGATCAATGATTTAAGAGGTATAATCAGTCAAAAAATTTCCCAGGCCACACAAAATCAAGTCTCTTTAGATTTTTTAAAAATGAATTTAAATTTTTTACCAAAGCCTTCTCTTGAGTTAGAAAAAGTAAGTTTATCTACCCCGCAATTTTCAACTTTAAAGATGGCGAGCCTTCAAATTTCTCCCTCTATTCTTGGTTTAATTACTTTAAAACCTGGTGTCACACTTTTTGGTGAGAATTTATTCGGCGGAAACTTTGATTTTAGTCTGCGTTCAGGATCTAGTAATAGTAAGTCTCAAACCAAACAGGTCATCCAACTATCCGCACAGAATATCGCTATAGATGAGTTACTGCGGTTTTTAAGCCTAGGATTTAAAGGTAGTGGTAATCTACAAATCAATCTTGATTCTACCCTAGATCCTGCTGGTCAAGAGACCGAAGCTAGTATAAAAATTGATTCTAGAGACATCATCTTGCCCGAAAATAATATCCCCACTCAAATTGGTGCTGTCACCCTACCTCCAGCTAAAATTAGTGTTTTACAACTAGAGGGTGATTTGAAAAAAAATAAATTTCGAATCACCAAAGGAAGTATAGGCAAAGATGGGGACACGTTAACTGGCAGTATAGAGGGAACCATAGATATGCGTGTAATGACTGGTCCCCAAGGGCCGCAAGTAGTCCCTACCGGTTATGACTTAGTTGTGCGCTTACGCCTAAAAAATACATTTTTAGATGCATTTGCCCTTAAACCAGTTATAGAAAATTTTAGATCATCACAATCAGATAAGGACTCTGTCTTTAATCTATCTCTTAGCGCTACAAGCATGCGCTCCCCGCCGACTATCACCAAGATACAGTAAGCAGGTTTTTCACTCTTCTTAACAGGTGCCAGAAGTAAACTTTTCAATATTTACTTTTTAAATTAAGATCAAAAAAAACACTGCTACTACTCTAATAGTAAATTTACATTACTGTTGGGGAGAATCTATGAAAACCATACTACTAATCACTTCTATTTTACTTGCTACAGGAGCCGTCCAAGCAAATGACGTAATACAAAACTGCTATGCAACCAATACAACTGAGTTTTTTGCTAATAAGCTAGAGGACATTGCCATAGAAAAAGAAACAGCTGTACTACTTTTGAATGATAAAAAAGAAGTTGTTGGTGTAATGTCCGTTTCTCCTAAAAGATCAGAAAAATATCCTCATACAGCTAACAAGGTAGAAGTAAATAGCATCTCTTTCTGCTCTACTCTAGCGGTTGATGAATTTTATTACGCCGATGATGACCTACTTGATTGGACAGCAAAAGACAACATTAGTATCACTCAGGATGAGGGTCTTTTGATGATCAACGCGACTGTAATTGAAAGTGGTCGTTACGCAACTTTGTATAAAGCAAGTTTTAATGCCTACGACGTTTTTAATGAAGAAGATGACGTTAGAGGAGAAGGTCAGCCTAATTTTATTGAGGATTGGGGATTGCCTAAAGGACAAGGGGATTTTTACTTTTATATGCCATCAAACTGGTCTAAGTAACCAATTAGAGATTGGCATATGCCAAGAAGCATTGCTTCACAGGCCAATCTCAATATTTCAAAAAACCCTGTATTTTCAGGCCCCCACTTGAGCGATTTTTTTCTCACTTTTATTCAAAGCACTTTTCTGACAAAAGCCATTGACCTCTCCCAGCTCATAAGGTCATATCTACAATTTTATAGGGGAGATAAATATGTCTGGAGTAAATAAAGTCATTATAATAGGTCGTTTAGGAAATGATCCTGAATTAAAGCAAACTACTGGCGGTCAAAGTGTTTGTACTTTGAGCATTGCTACAAGCGAAGCTTGGAAAGATCAAAACGGTCAAAAACAAGAACGAACTGAATGGCACCGTGTTGTTGTTTGGGGTAAATCTGGAGAAAATTGCGCTAAGTATTTAAGCAAAGGTCGCCAAGCATACGTTGAAGGTCGCTTACAAACTAGATCTTGGGAAGACCAAAGCGGACAAAAGAAATATTCTACTGAAATCGTAGCTACTACTGTTCAGTTTTTAGGAGGAGGCGCGAATGCTTCTGACTCAAGCACTGCCAGCTCTGGCAACAATAGTAATCATGACTTCACACCTGAGCCATTTTTTGATGCTAACGAAGACGTACCGTTCTGATTATAAAACGTCTAAAAATTTAAGCATATCAAAGGGGACTATTCGTCCCCTTTTTTATTAGACAGTACCCTAAAGACACCACTTACCACGCGATAAGGACGTAGAACTTATTTGAAGTGGTACAGTCTTTGCCCCTCTTTAGTTTGCAAGTATAATTTTGCAACCATTAAAGGGGGTTATAAAATGAACCAATTATTCAGGCGATGTATGTTTAGCCTGTGCGTCCTGTGGGCAGGTGCGGCCTTTGCACAAGTCCCAGTAGCCAGCGAAAGAGCAGCATCACCCATAGTCGTCGATGAGACGCAGTTATCAGTGAAGTATGGTGAGTACGACGAAGTCGAACTTAACCTAGATGCAAACACAAGCAATAGACCAGTAAAATGGTCTGTCACCGCTGGAACACTTCCAGAGGGTTTAACACTAGAAGACTCTAGTTCAAATACAGCATTTCTATACGGCACACCTATATTTACCGATCAGTGGTGCTTCTTAGTTTCGGCGCAAGTTGAGAACAATGTTTATAATCGTGAGCTTTGCGTATCGAGCGAAGATAACGATGAAATGGACTACCCACGTTTTAAGACGAAAAGCCTATTAAAGTATGCAATCAAAAAACAACTTTACGAAGCTAAAATAGAAACCGATTCAGTTGTACCATTAGTTTTTACTGAAGTAATTAGCTCAACTATTCCTGCAACTGCAGATGTTAAAGTTGAAATCTCTAATGACTATGAAACAGTAAAAATCAGAGGTCGCTTTCAAACTGCCGGATTGCAATTACTCGCACTTCGATTAGTTGATAAAGATGGTTATGAGAACTTCCAACAATTTAGAGTAAATATATTTGAAGAAGAACCTCAGAACCAATGTCCTCCTGGATATTATTATGATGAGACGCTTGGATATTGCGTTCAAGATCAACTACAAGAGTGTCCATCTGATACTTACTATGATCCTGAAAGAAATGTTTGTGTGCAGTACCCACAGGCACCACCATCTGTTTATTGCGGAATCGATTCTTACTACGATCATTTTTTATCTCGTTGTGTTCGTGTCGGATACCCACGTTGCCCACTAAACTCTTACTTTGATAGCTACTACAATCAGTGCGTGCGCTATTCGTATTCATGTCCTGCCGGATTTAATTACGACTGGTCATCACGTCGCTGTGAATATGTATACAGAAGAACTTGCCCATCTGGTTTTAACTACGATTATGCAAGAGACACTTGTGTTCGCGAATACAGACATTGTTCATCTGGACAATCTTGGAACCCACGCACGAATCGTTGCGAATGGAATTCAAATTATAGAAGCTGTAGAAGCGGCGAATACTATAGTCCGCAAACCAGAAGATGTGAATCTAGTCGCGTACGATGTCGTCCGCATGAGTACGACAATGGCAATAGATGTTTGCCACGCCAAGACGATCGAATTAGACGTTGTGGCCATGGTGAAACATACTCTCCTTCTTTAGGAAGATGCATTCCACATAGACAACCACCACGTGTTGATCCACCTCGTAGACCTCTACCTCCTCGTGTTAACCCACCTGATCGTAGACCGCCACCAATTGGTAGACCGCCTCGTGCAGAACCTCCACGTCAAAGACCACCGAGAGTGAAACCGCCACGTCAAGATCCACCTCCGACTCGTCCGCCGAGAGTTGATCCACCACCGCGTCAGGATCCGCCAACTCGTCCACCACGTGTAGACCCACCACCGCGTCAGGATCCACCAACTCGTCCGCCACGTGTTGATCCACCGCCACGTCAGGATCCGCCAAGTCGTCCACCAAGACCGACTCCACCTCCAAGAGAGGAGGAGCCAGTCAGAAATGATCCTCCTCCTAGGTTTGATCCACCTAGTAGAAGTGAACCACCTCCTAGCTTTGATCCACCTAGTAGAAGTGAGCCACCTTCTAGATCTGAGCCGCCAAGCAGAAGTGAGCCAGATAATGATGCTCGAGATAGGGCTGGAAGATGTTTAGATCGTCGTAACTGTTAAATTAAATGTTACAAATTAAAAGAGGAGCCCAAAAGGCTCCTCTTTTTTTTCATCGAACATAATTGAAATAATATAATTAATCTTTTTGGATTAAGGTATTTACTGATTTTCCATCCATAGTTCTTACATGCAATAGTAACTTTGCTGATGGTAAGCTACTTGTATCGATTTCTGTTTCATATACTACAGGAGTCATCTTCATTGGACAAAAATCAGAAACCTTTTTCATGATTGGAAGAACCGAAATTGTATCTTTATTATTACTAATAGTTTCGAATCTATCTAACTCAAGACACGGGCTATAACGCATTCCTTTTACTTTATACATATTGCTAGCTTCTAACGGCTCAATATAAAGTACATCCAAATACGTGTAGTCATCGATAAGTGAACTTTCGGTTTTATCAACCATTAAAGTACTTACAACTTCGTACTTTGTGCCTTTATTTACAGTAACTGTGTACAACCCAGCTGGTAATAAACCAACGCTAACTACTTCTTTAAATGGAACTAACATCAAAGCGCAAAGTCTTTCACTTTCTTCTTTATCCTTTTTTTCGATGGCATCGATAGAAATATCGATTTGTGCACCAGCTACACTTACCTTTGTGATATTACGAGAGTAGCAACTAGAAGTGAAGCTACCTGTCACAACCACTTCTACCGAATCATTATTATCAAAGCCTTTTGGGACAAAGATATGGTCGGTTGGAGCGACTACAACAGATGAATCTGCAAACGCTGCTGTTTGAAAACTAAGAATCAATGGAACCATCAATAAAATTTGATACATAAAACCCCCTTGGTTTGTTAAACTATGCTTTAGTTAAAAAGATAAAAGCATGAGCTAGATCATATTTTGTGTAGTTATCGAATTTTTAGGGGTTAGAAGTCAATGTAAGTAGACAGAGGTTAGACAAGTCTGCACTAGCATTTACCAAGTAAAATCAGGATACTTGCTAAACATGTCAGATTCGCTGTCAGCATCTCTAATCTTTTGGATTGCACCATTTTCTTTTAATAAATATTCTGCAGGGCGCGGACGATGATTATAATTTGAGCTCATCACATGCCCATAAGCACCGCAGTTTTCGATGGCTAAGATATCGCCAACCTGAGGGTTCGTTAGTTTTCTTGCTTCTGGGTACACATCAGTGTTTTCACAGATTTGACCACAAATCCAATAATCTCCTGTGGCTCCATCTCTAGAATCTAGCTGCGTCACTGGATGATAGGATTGATACATGGCTGGGCGGACCATCGTTGTCATTCCGCCATCAATACCCACAAAGTTTTTATAGGATTTTTTAATGTGATGAATTTTAGTTAATAAGATTCCAGCATCGGCAACAATATATCTTCCCGGTTCCATCGCCAGTTGCGGAGATCCAATTTGCAATGACGTAAGCCTTTCTTTAAACACATTCGCAACAGAAGAAAATAAAGATTTTAGATCTAAAGGATTTTCATCTCGGCGGTAAGGCACACCTAAGCCCCCGCCAATATTAATAAATTCTAGTGAAATTTTAAGCGGAGTGATTTGCTTTTCAATGATATCAAATAAAACTTTGGTGATGTCAGCAAAATGGTTAGCATCTAAATTATTTGAGCCTGTCATAATATGAATGCCAAAGCGCTTAACCCCTGCTTTTATACAAGCCTCAAAAGCTTTTTTGGTTTCTTCATGTGGAATACCAAACTTACCGTCTACACCGCCAGTGACAACCCCTGCATGTGATCCGCGCCCGACCCCTGGGTTGATACGAATCGATACTACGTCTGGCGCACCAAACATTAAGACATCATCGATTCGACTATAATCATCCAAATTTAAAACACTACCGCAATCAAGTGCTACCTTAAAATCACTATTGGTTTCAAAGTTACCTGTATAGATAGATTTTTTCATATCAAAGCCAATACGCTTTGCAAGTTTCAATTCGACGGGAGACGAGCAATCAGCCCCAATACCTTCTTCAACAGCAATTTTTAAAACATGAGGGTTAGAGTTTGCTTTGATGGCATACTGCAGACGAAAATCAGGAAAAAATGGATGAGCTGCAGCCTTTAGGTTTCGAATATTTTCACGGATTCTTTTTTCAGAATATAAATAACAAGGAGTTTCTACTTTTTTAGAAAACTCTAACAAATCAAAAGATGTAAAATGAGAAAGACTAGCCATCACAAATAGCTTAAACCGCAGGTTGATTTAAGCAAGCAGGTTTTACTTAATTTCTTTGTGAACTGTGTGACGATTTAGAGCTGGGTTAAATTTCTTCTTCTCTAAACGCTCAGGATGAGTTTGTGTGTTTTTCTTAGTAGTGTAACGTGAAGGAGACTTACCTTCTTTACGAGCTTCTGTGCATTCTAATGTAATTATACGTACTTTACCTTTTTTGGCCATGTTGCCACTCCTACCTAAAACTCACTTTTTGACGAAGCAATGTTGTAAGGTATTTTGAGGGTTTATGTCAATTATTAAAAATATTTAGCCTATTAGCTCAAATATATGGCACCTGAGGTTTTCCTGGCTATTTATTAACTGGCCTACAATCGTGTTGTTTTTAGTAATGGTATTATACTCTCAAAGAGTAAGCTGTAAACATGGGCGTTCGAGTTAGGCTGCAGAACAAAATGAAATAATATAATACTATCAATAGGTTGGACTGTGACTCTCAGCCATTAGCAACACGATTGTAGGCCAGTTTAAGAGAATCATACTTATTCCTCAAAAAAATGTTTAATGGGCTTTTTGTCTGTATACGAAAACGCAATTCCCTTTTCATAGTAAGCCGCTTCATTTACAAAAATCGGGTAATATCTTTTTACAGCTTCGCTGCTAATACTTTTCCCAGCAAATGTTAAAAATGCCGGCTTCTCTGCTAGCTGTTGATAATCTTGTCCTTGTAAATCTGGATGAATCATTGCTGTAATATTGCCTGATTCATCTCTTGGATAATCTACATTACCCACTTCTTTATAAAAATAGGGCAATTTAAAACTATAATCCACTCTGCCAGTTTTATTAAAAATTTCTATACTCTCCAAAACTTGAAGCAGTGCCGACTTTGTATCAATGTAGTTTTTTGCAACCGCTAGGTTTTGCGCAATAGGGCCAACCTCTAACATCAAACCATGTTTGGCAATCTGGTTTACGTAGTGCGTGTCTTGGTCTAACTCTAGGGTCTCTAATATATAAGATTGATTTAGCGCACCGGCGGCTCTGTAGCCAATTTGTCTAGACAGCAGGTCTTTCTTTGAGAAAATCCAAGTAACACCCATATTGGCCGTTGTTGTATGTAGATCAATTACAAAAGTGGTATCTGGATTTTTAATTTCTGCTTTTAATTCTTTTACTCTTTGAGCCTCATATATGCCATCCTCAAGATTTGCATTAATGCTTCTATTTAAGTCGTGATCCATATAACGAAGATTGTTTTGAATGGCCTTGGGATTTCCCTCAAGATAAGAAATTTCAAAACTATGAAATGGGTTCATCCAATCATTCTTTAAATGTCTAACCAGATTAATACCAGTTTTTTCATTTCCATGGGTTCCACCGACTATAACTACATTGGTGATTTTATTCATTGCTGCCACCTATAAAATTGCGAACCTGCTCTCTGCAGTCTACCATACTATCTAATTCACACCAATGGATCTGTGGATCTTTCTTTAACCACGTCATTTGCCTTTTCACTAGTTGCATAGTTTTAGTTGCAATTAATGGCAGTAATTCTTCCTTTTTAAGTTTACCATCTAGAACTTCATTGATCTCTTTATAGCCCACACTTTGCATAGGGTCCCAAGTTTGTAGGTTAAGCTTTCTCAGTGTCTCCACTTCTGCGACCCATCCAGTTTTTAACATTGATAAAACTCGGGCCTCTACTCGCCCCCGTAAAGTTTCTTTTTCGACCTGAATTCCAAGCTTAAATAAGGGGTAAGGAAAGACTTCAATCTTAAATTTTTTCTTTAACTCACTTGGGATATGTCCTAATCGCAAAATTTCAATGGCCCTAAAAATTCTATAAGAATCATTTTTATCAATTTCTTTAGCTCGAACAGGATCTTTAACTTCTAACTCTTTATGAAATACAATAGCAGGTTTTGATTGCCACTCAGTCATCAATTGAGCTCTATCTGCATCATTCATTTTAGGGTTTTCACCCATTCCAAACTCTAGGGCCTTAAAATAAAAGCCTGTACCACCAACAACCCACATTATCTTTTGCTTTGATGATTTCAAGATTTCAAGCGCATCGCGCCTAAAATCTCCTGCTGTGTACTTTTCACCTGCTTTAACTGTGGATAATAGATGGTGCTTAATGCCACGTTGTTCTTCAAGATCAGGTTTTGAGCTACCTATATTGAGACCTTCGTACACTTGGATACTGTCACAAGAAATAATTTCTCCACCAAACTCTTTTGCAAGATCAATGGCTAATTTAGTTTTTCCGCTGGCTGTAGGCCCTAAGATAAATACGACTTTCATTATCCTAAAATTCTTCCAAAAGATTTATCCAGTTGTGTAAAGCTAAATTCGACAAACACAGGTCTTCCGTGTGGGCAAAATGTAGAAAGAGGATATTCATCCATTTGAGAAAGTAAGGCCTCCATCTCTGGGTGAGATAGGGCTTGTCCCGCGCGGATCACCGAGTGACAAGCAATCGTTGCGCAGATATCACCAATCTTTCGGTCAAATGCGGTTGAGTCTTCTAGTTCTGTTATTTGGTGAGCTAATTCTGTCATGGTGTTACCAATCACATGATCCTTAACTAAGGCAGGAGCCGAAATGATAGCGAGTCTTCCACTATCCAGCATTTGTAATTCGAAGCCCAACTTTTCTAAATCAGCTTTTGCTTTATAAATTTTATCCATCGCAACTTCATCAATATCTAGCTCATACGGAAATAAAAAACTTTGTGTTTCTATCTTTCCTTCTCGCCAAGAAATCATTAATTTTTCATAAGCGATTCTTTCGTGGGCAGCGTGCTGATCTACAAGTACTAAGGCCGAAGAAGATTGAGCCAATATATAAGTTAGATTGCTTTGCCCAAGAACCTGCAGCTGACTCCAGTATGGCTTTACTTCAAATGACTCACTGACAAGAGTCGGTAGCACCTTTTCTTGTTTTTTATTTTGATAAGAATCTAAAATACTACCCAAAGAGTCTTTAGTGCTTTCATCATCCCATGTTTTTTTTGCAAACTGTGTAGCTGTAAACTCAAAGTTAGCTTGTGGAAATGCTTGCGGTTTTAAGTCTTCGTATTGTGGCGTAGCAATGCGACCTTCACTTTGCACCAAACCACTACGCCACGGCGCCTTTTCGAGTTCCTGCTTTAAGGCTTCTCTTACAACTCTGAATACGGCTGAAGGCTCTCTAAACTTAACCTGTGATTTTGTGGGGTGCACGTTAACATCGACATCTTGCGGGTCACAATCAATCCATAAACATACTTGTGGAAACTCTCCATGCATCAACAAACTATCATAGGCACTTAACACAGCCGATTGGATGCTTCGATCTACAACCCATCTATTTTTTACAAACACCCAAATATTTTGCGATGTTCTTTGTACATCATTA
Organism: Bdellovibrionales bacterium; assembly: GCA_037969075.1. GTDB lineage: Bacteria > Bdellovibrionota > Bdellovibrionia > Bdellovibrionales > UBA840 > JAGRAL01. The sequence continues at coordinate 17,193 of JBBKWS010000103.1, forward strand.
GGAGATGTAAACACTGCATGTACTTTATAGCTACCTGATTCAAAGTGGGTCTCATACATTTTTTTAATTTCTAATAAATTTTCTACCCGGTACTTTCTCTCGTTCTGTAGGGGTAAATCGAAGAGCATTCTATCATCATAAAACAATTGAAAATGCACCCCCGGGTAAGACAGTGCAAAGGCTCGAAATACTTTTTTAATCTGCTGTAATTCTCCTGCCTCAGTCTTTAAAAACTTTAATCTTGCAGGTACATTTTCAAATAAATTATTGATATGAATAGTCGTTCCTTCAACCCCGGTAGATACAGATGGTTTTGTGATCTGTCCAAAGTGTGATGCTATTTCAAAACTGTCTTTATCTTTTTTTTGAGAAATGATTTTAAGATCGCTCACTGCGGCTACACAAGAAAGGGCCTCTCCGCGAAACCCAAATGTTGATAACTCCCAAAGATCAGCTGTAGAAGATATTTTACTAGTAGCATGCCTTTCAAGTGCCAAAGGTAGATCTGTTTTTTCGATCCCCTTGCCATTATCTTGAATCACAAAATTTCTGACGTCTTTTGATACTTTTACTTTTACATATGTGGCGTTTGCATCAATAGAATTCTCAACCAACTCTTTTACTAGATTCGCAGGTCTTTCTAAAACTTCGCCCGCGGCAATTTGGTGCACCACTTCTTCTGATAAACGATGAATTTCCATGCTTGCAAATATGGCAATGTTTTTTACTGAAGTCTATTTTAAAATTGAAAAGAAAGACTTGATGTGATGCCTAAATAAGCATTCTCTTCGTAGTAGTATTTGGGCTCAAAGCGAAGAGCAAATGAGGAGAACTTATATACAAGACCACCTGCAAATACTCCACCTACTTTAGCACTTGCTACTGGCACTAACTTTGGACCGCCGCCAATTTCTTGCACTAAGTCAACATCAGTATAGCCGAAGGCCAAACCTGCACCTACGAATGCTGTTAACTTTCTGTTTAAGAAACTTGCTATGGGATATAGAAGGGATACATCACCAAGGATAACAAAACCCTCTGGTGCATTTTGCGAAATCTTAGAATAAAATTGTGGCACCTCTAAGGAATAAAGAACATTCATACTTAACAATGTCGAGCCATCAAAAAATGAAAATGGAGTGGTGAGTACACCCCCAATAAAATTAGTTTGTGAGTTACCAGTAAAACCGCCAACCGTATCTTCAAAACCCACCATAGCGTAAGTTAGCCCAATATGAGTAGAACCAAAAAATGGTCGATCCTTGTCTTTTTCTTCATTATTACTACCTGGGAAAAAACTATCAGCACCCGCTTTTGCATTATCAGGCCTTACATCAATATCTGAGATGTACCCAATAACACCCTGATTAAAGCGAACTTTATAAAATGCACCAAATAATTTATTGGATAGACTGACTTTTTTACCAGCACTAAAATATCCTAGTATTGGAGCATCAAAACTTGGACCTTTATAAACGATAGCACCCTCAGTTACTACACTACCTTTTTGGGCAGCAAGAACCTGTACACTAAAAAAGAAAATCAAAAGAAGCCATTTTATCATACTGTAGTTTTATTGTAGTTAGAAGCAGCGTGAATGGCAACTAGGTGTTAGCAGATTTATTATCATTGCCGTACAAAGACTTTTGAATCTTACGTCTTGGTATTTGCTCGTACTGCTTTGTAGACAATAAGAAGTTCGCAGAGTTTTTTCTATCTAGCATAAAGTTCTTAACCTTTTCTGCAGCCATTTCTGGGTTTTTTAAGTAAACAACTGGATCAAAGCCACAGTATTTGCATACAATAGCTAAGCGCCAACGTAAATTAGAGAAGATCTCTACCATTACTCCGAGCATTACCCAAAAAAGTAAGAGTCTCGGGTCTAGTTGTTGCCAAAAAATAAAACTTAGAAGCACACTTGGTATCAATAAAAATACGATATCTAAAATCTGAATATGTTTTTTAGAGACATACGTTCTTTCATTTCTACAATAAGAACAAAAACAAGTTTGCTTTTTCGCCATATAATAACTCTAACAAGCATTTTGGTTTTTAAGAAGGCCAGTTGCACTTGACCTTGGACTAGAATATATCAATCTTAGTCTATGAAATTCAGGTAAACTGTTTCAAAATATAAGTATGACTAAATTAATACTAATTTTAACAAGCGTCTTCTTTACCATTAACCTTCACGCACAGGAGTCTGAGGATACCTATTCTTACGACACCATCGTTGACCAACTCAATACAAACCGTGTGGAAGAACCTCAGGACTTTGGCGATCCTTATAAAAATGTAAAATTTCATGTTGGCGCAGGCTTTTCACAAAGTATCTTAAATGTTAAATCTGCTGGATCATCTGATGCGGTTACGATTAGTGGTATTGAAATTAAGTTTGGTATTAACTTAATGAGTCCTCAATGGATTGCAGAGGGTACTCTAAGAAATTACAATGACTCAAGGTCAAATGGCACAAGCTACCAGCTTCGTGAGTTTGAAGGTAAGATCGTAAATACAAATTTATATGCAAAAAACTTATTCTACCGAGTTGGCAGTGGAATCGCTGCAAGAAATTTAACAACAAACATTGAGAACAGAGACGTCAAAAAAAGATACACTACCCCTTCATTAATCTTGATGGCCGGAAGTGGCATGCAACTAACTAACCATATAGCTGTGGTTGGAGATGTGGCATTTAAAACTAGCATTGTTAACGATACAGTTGACAAAAATACGTTAGATTTTACACTCCGCTTAGACACTAGCTTTTAGGAGCATATGCTCAACTTCAATGCAGAGAAATTTTTAGGTGATATAAAGTACTTAAGTAATTTTGTTCTGCATTATCTCAAAAATCCCGTAGAAGGAATGAAGGCCGCACCTAATCTTGATTGGGGACAGGTTCTGCTACTACAGGGCTTATTATCTTTGATTAGCGGTGTAATGGCCGGAGTGATATCGCAAAACATCATCTTCATTGTCTGGGGTATATTACTTTTTCCAATCCTTGCCCTAACTATTAGTTTTTTGGTGAGCTTATCACTGCACTATTTAATTTTATTTTTCTTTCAAAAAGAATTTCCTGTTAGGCAAACTTTTATTCTATTAGTTTTAGCTAACATTCCTTTTTTAGTACTAAGGATCCTGTCCCCGCTCTTTAACACGGTTGATTTAGTGGGATTTATTCTTGTAGGATTTTTATTAGTTGTGGGAATTGTTGAAAATTATAAATTAGAAAAAAGAAAAGTTATTAAACTCGTATTTTACTTTATTTTATTTATCTGCCTGTCTTGGTTAGCCCAATATGGTTATTCTTTAAAGCAAGATTGGACTAGATTTTCTTAATCTACTATTTACTGTTGCTCACAAACCTCAACAAGATTTCTTTTTCTATGATTGTATCTGTTTTCATTTGTATTCCAAATTCTTGAAGAGCTATCGTAGCTAATCTTTAAGATCTGGCCTGTTTTAAAATAGATAGTTTTTGTGCGACCTTCAGCCCAAAGAAATGGGTTCTCAGTATTATTTAGATAAATGTTTTTCTGTAACATACTTTCAAGTTTACCAGCAAAACAAGTGGCTTTTATATTATTAGAAATCACGAAATCTTCATCTTTACTATCAAAAGACCGATTTATGCCATCTGCAGTCAGTATAAAGTTTTTGATTGTAGAGTTTCTGTCGGCAATAAATCGATACTCTGTAGCTTCACTTTCTGTCTGTTGAGATATCTTCAGATTATAGGTGTTAGCCTCTGAGTGACACAAGTAGGTGCCAGAAATCTCAGGACATTCACCTGCAATTGAAATATGCGCCCATGAAAAAACAAAAAATGTCAGACTTAAATGAATTAGGTTCCTCAAGATATCCTCCCTCTTAGTAAGCTTATATCGCTAAATATAAGGCAAAGAAATACTACCCGCACAGGAAAAAGTCAAATCACTTTCCCGTAGAGCCAAAACCACCGACTCCTCTAGATGTTTCATCTAGATTTGCAACCTGCTGAAAGTTGGCTTTTACCACGGGGCACAAAACGAGTTGTGCGATTCTTTCTTGGTCTTTGATTTCAAACGGTTCGTTGCCTTGATTGATTAAAATGATTTTTACTTCCCCTCTGTAATCTGCATCGATGGTGCCGGGGCTATTTACTAACGAGATCCCGTGCTTTATGGCTAAACCACTTCGAGGACGAGCTTGGATCTCATAGTTAGAAGGAATGGCAAACGCAAGACCTGTAGGAATTAAAGCTCTTTCACCTGGCTTAATAGTCACACTGCTCTCAAGCCTTGCTCTTACATCAAAGCCACTGGCTCCATCTGTTGCATAAGCAGGTAAATCACCTTTAAAATGCTCTAGAGTTTGCACTTTTAAATCAACATTTGTCCATTCCATAAAAATTCCTATATCGTTTTATACATTATAAAATGCGGTCCTACTTTTGTTTCAAACTCATTCCCTACTTCTTTAAAGCCCAATTTTTGGTAAAATGGCAATGCATAGGTTCTTGCGTTACACCATATAGCTTTATAGGCGGGATCTAGAAGGTTTTTATCTATTATAGAACGTATTAAAAAATTTCCCACACCCTTGCCCTGCTTACTTTCTATAACAGCCATGCCCCTTAGTTGTACCCAGCTGTTTTTTTTAAAGTCTAAAAAAAGAAGATCTTCTGGTACCTCAGTAGTGGCACGCATGGTAACTACTGCGATAATAATTTCTGCCTCCACTACTGCAAAATGTTTCGTGGTGGCTAAGTCATCATCAGAAAAAATAGCCTCTTTTCTATCTAAGCCTGGTCGTAAAATTTTGTGCCTTAGCGGTAATACCTCGCTAGAACTAATGACTTTGATTTGCATGGAGCCCTCTAAGTAAGTCCAACACAACTGTATGCCCCTGATAAATCATCGCCGTATATATTTGAACAAGGCTTGCACCATTTTTTAGCCGCCAAATAATTTCATCGCTCGAATCAACGCCACCAACACTAATGATTGGCAAACTCGTATATCTTTTTGCCCTTAAGAGCATCTCACGAGATGGGATTCGAAGCAGCTCTCCGCTAATCCCGCCAGTTTTAAATCTATCACCTAATTTTTTATCCGTCCCAACTGATAATGTGTTGGTTAAAATTACTCCATGAAATTTAAGATCATCAATCGCTTGTAAAATATCTTTTAATTCTTCGTCTTCAAGTTCTGGCGCAAGCTTTACAAAAACAGGCTTATCGGTTTTAACCGATTGCCTTACTTGTTCTAAAAAAGAAACCGATTGTAGATCCCTAAGCCCTGGAGTGTTAGGGGAAGAAATATTAATAACCATATAATCCGCAAGATCTTGTAAACCATCAGAGCAAATTTGATAATCAATCGCCGCTAATTCGTTAGGACTTACTTTATTTTTACCAATATTAATGCCTAATTTTACTTTGGTTTTCATTTTAGCTTTTTGCTGTAAAATATTAGCCCGCATGGCCTCATGCCCATAGTTGTTAAACCCTAAACGATTTACTAGCGATTGCTTTTGGGGAAGTCTAAATATACGCGGTTTAGGGTTACCTGACTGCGCCAGAGGCGTAACGGTGCCCACCTCTAAAAAACTAAAGCCAATATGTGATAAAAGCTCAATGAGTTCGGCGTTTTTATCAAAGCCCGCAGCAAGACCTATAGGGTGCGAAAAATCTAAACCCGCCACCTGGATAGGCTTAATCGACTTGAACTCTTCATACTGTATTTCAAATTTTTTATAATACTTCATCGATTGCAAACGCTTACCAACCATAAAAGCTAGCTGATGTGCCGTCTCAGGTGGCAGAAGTAATAATAAGGACTGCAAACGCTTAAACATTGGCTCTCAAAATAGTATACCGATACTATGAAAACAAGTAGAATTGCACTATGGTAGAAGTAAGTATCCTCCCCATTTTTACAGATAACTATGTGTTTATTATGCATAATACTACCCACGCCATCATCGTTGACCCAGGGGACGCTAAGCCTGTTCTTGATTTTTTAAACACTCGCAAGCTAATACCCGTTGCTATTCTTATCACTCATCACCACCCAGATCATATAGGTGGCGCTTCTAGTATATTGCAAAAATATCAGATTCCAGTTTATTGCTCTCAATATGATCAAAAACGCATCCCTCTTGCAGATCACTTTTTAAAAGAAGGAGACTCGCTTGAGTTTCTTGATTTAAAATTTACTGTTTTAGACATTAAAGGGCATACATTAGGGCATATAGCTTATCATTGCCCCGAAAAAAATTGGCTTTTTAGCGGTGATACGGTTTTTGGATTGGGCTGTGGCCGTTTGTTTGAGGGAAATTATAAAGAGATGTGGACCTCACTTCAAAAAATCAAGGCCTTACCTAGCGACACACAAATCTTTTTTACCCACGAATATACATTGGCAAACTTAAAATTCAGTAAATCTATAGACACTAAAACGGATTGGACCCAAGTTGAAACCAGTCTTAATAGTAAAAGAGAAAGAGGTACCCCCTCTACTCCCTCGCCACTATCTATTGAGTTAGCATACAATTTATTTTTAAAAGCTAAGACGGCAGAAGAGTTTAAAATCCTACGAGAAAGAAAGGACCAGTTCAATGGCTAATATTCACACATATAACTTAGAAATAAAAGAACACCATCTTGATAGTTTTGGTCATGTAAACCATGCCGTCTATTTAGAAATCTGCGAAGAAGCCAGGTGGCAATATTGTCTTGAAAATGGCATTAGCTTTGAAGATATTCACAGAGAAAATATCGGCCCCATTATCTTAGAAGCCAATATCAAATACAAAAAAGAAATAAAGAATCGCGAGAAAATCCAAATTCAAACTAGCTTTAAAAAAATTAGAGATACCATTTTTACTATTTATCACAAAATTATAAAAGAAAACGGTCAAATTGGCGCTGACATTGAAATCAGCGCTGCCATTTGGGATACGAAACAACGAAAAATTATAAGCCCTCCTGCTAAATGGCAGGAGATATTACTGTAAGGCTGTTGGATTAGCTTCTATCTTTGCTGACTCTCTTAAGGCCTGTAGCCACTTACGGATGACCATCTGACTTTGCATGTTTTGTGGGCCTTCTGGTTTTACTAGATCCTGCTTTTTGGCTTTTTCTCTAGCTCCAAACTTAACCACATAGTAATCGTGACCATTTTGTAGAACCTTATTTACATATGGCTTATTAGTTGTAAGTTTTAAAGACTCCTCAACAAAACCATTCACTTGGCTAAGGGGTCCTAAGTTTTCAGCAGCTAGATCAAATTTTGCTGACTCTACCCATTTTAACTTTAGAGAGCTTATTAGCTTTTCAGCCTCAGAAGCATTTTCTTCTTTAAGAAATCCATCTAGTTTTTTAATTGTAGACTCAACTTGCTGCTCTTTAACCCATCTCTCTGCCAATGCAAGTTTTGCCTCTTCAAAAGAAGTCGTCTTCGCCTCTTTTTTATCTTGTACAAGCAGTAAGTGATAACCGAACTCTGTTCTGACTGGCTGACTAACACTACCCGTGTCTAACTGAAAAGCTGCGTTCTCGAATTCTTTTACCATGGCACCTTTAGAGATATAGCCCAAGTTGCCGCCCTCGTCTTTTGAGCCAGGATCAGTAGAGTACTTTTTTGCAATGCTAGCAAAATTTTGCGGCGTAGTCTCTTTACGTACCTTTTCAATCTCTTCTTTAGCGGCATCCCAATTATCATCTTTTGGTTGAATCAAAATATGGCTAACTTTTACCTTTTCTTCTTGTTGATATAGCTTTTGATTAAGGGCGTACAAATCTTTAAGCTTAGTCTCCATTTCTTTGTCATTAGCAATGCTTTGAACTTGAGTTTGACTTGCAGTAGCTGAGGTAGCTAGCAGGTTTTTATTAATAGAAATGTACTTTACTTGCAGAAGTACTGACCCAGCCTCTTCTTCTTTCTTTTTTTGCAAGCTAGACTCTACAATCGATCTACGAAATAGATCATTCACTTTAGATTCAGCCAATTCTTTGCGTAGTTGCCCCTCAAATTGCGCAGCTGTCATGCGCTGATTACGTAGAAAGTAGTCATACGCATCTTTATTAAACACGCCATTTTGTTGAAAGTAAGGAAGGCTAAGTATTGTGTGCACCAACTCATCTTTAGTTACATGCAGCCCAGACTTTGTTGCCGCTTGTGCCATCAATTCTTGAGAAACTAACGACTGCAACGCTTGCATCGTAGCCTGTTGGCGTTGCTCAAGCGTGTTGCCATAGTCTTTGCCGTAAAACATAGAGTTTACGCGAATTACCTGGTCTGTAGCCATTTTAAGCTCTGTAATGCTGATAATCTTGTCATTAACACTAGCTGCATATCCAGAGTTGCCACTAGAGCCACCAAAGTTAGCATCAGACATGAATACGAAGACTATACAAATCATACCCAAGATTATGTATACAAATAAAGACTTACGACGTTTTGGGTTTGTAAATATATCGAACATTCTTCCTCCAAATGAAGCCTTTGCATTTCACAAAAATTACGTCAAAAGAGCAAGTGAATTGCCAGCTAACGCAAAGAGCAAAGACTTTCTTTCCATTCATAAAAAACGTTAACTATAGGTATAGGAGAAACAACTTGAATTTCTTTCGCTTTGATCTCAAAAAATTGTTTATTTTTGCGCTGCTTATTTTACTACCTGTATTTTCACTAAGCTTGTTAAAGCCTGGGGATAGACTATGGATTTTTAGACCCTTAGGAAATGTAACTGGTTTTGTGCAAAGCCTATTTGTAAGCTTTTCTGAAACGATTCAAGACACAACCGGCAAATATTTATATCTCGTAGATATCAATAAAGAGATAGCTAGTCTAAAAAATGAAAATGCAAAACTAAAAGCAGAAGTAATGCGTTTTACTGAAGTCGAAAAAGAGAATGGTCGTTTAAATAATATTTTACAATTCACCCAAAGTGCCGACATGAAGTTAGTTTCGGCCCAAGTAATCGGTATAGATATTTTTGCTGAGCGTGCCAGCATCAGAATCAACCGAGGAACCAACGATGGAGTTCAAAAGGGCCAAGCTGTAATTACAAAAGAGGCTGCTGTTGGTTACATATTAGAGGCAAGTGACACAACATCACTCATCTTAGTGTTAACGGACCGTTATGCGGTGATTGATGCTATTATTCAAAATTCACGTGCTCGAGGTATCGTCGAAGGCAGCGGTCCAGATTCGTGTTTATTAAAGTACCTGCAACGTTCCGATGAAGTGCAAATTGGTGATATTGTAGTCACTAGTGGCCTAGACAATATCTTTCCTAAAGGCTTACCTATTGCGAGAGTAAAAAACGTTTCTAGACGCAAATCAGAAATTAGCCCAACCATCGAATTAATGCCCATGGTAGACGTTAGCCGACTTGATGAAGTTTTTGTGGTCCACACTGTTGTTAATCAGGCTGCTGAGGCGAGCCTACAATGACAGAAAATCGCTCCCTCTATTTAAACATACTATTACACTTTTTGTTTTTATGGTTTTTGACAGCCATACAAAGCGGTCTTTGGTATAAACTTTTAGGAGGCTTCCCTCCTCCATTCTTTTGGGTACTTTTTTTATCTTATATCTCTATTTACAGAAAAGCCAAGGACCTAATTCTACTAGGGGGCGTCGGATTTTTTCTACTTATGCATTTCACAGTCGCTCCCTATGCACTGGTATTTTTAATTTCATTTATTCTCATCTTACTTTTACAAAAGGCAAAACACCGAATATTCTGGCCAGGACCGACCTACTATTTAGCCGCTAGCTCTGTTGCAAGCTTTGCCTTTATCCTACTGTATTATTTTATCTCTTGGAGTTTTGAAGAAACTGGTTTTGCTAAGGTTCGCTGGCTATTTTTATTTTTGCAGTGGCTTTTAACATCTTTAATCTCGCCATTTTTATATTTTCTATACCAATACATAGATAAGTGGACTGGCAAAGAGCAAATTATACCTATGGAAGATATGCTATGAATTGGCGCGTAAGTACCCCTCAAGACGAAGTCAAAGAATATATAGATAGATATAAATTTATATACATCCTACTTGCCGTCACTTTAGGAATATTTTTAATGCGGCTTTGGTATTTGCAAATCTTTAAGGGAACTGAGTTTCGCTATTATTCAGAACAAAACTTGATCAAGTTTCAAAAAATGATGGCCCCACGAGGTCGCATTCTCGACCGCAATGGTGTTGTTTTAGTTGATAATTACCCAGGGTTTGAAGCAACGATTACCCCGCAATATGTACAAGACTTAGAGGGAACCGCACTTGCAGTGTCTAAAATTTTAAATATCCCTGATAAACATATCGTACGCCTTGTACAAAAAGGTGCAAAGGAAGAAGGAAGATATAGATCTGTACGCATCAAAGAAAATCTAACTCGTGATGAAGTGGCAAGGGTGGAGAGAATTCGTTTGGACTACCCAGGCCTTGATGTGAACATGTTTATTAAACGCTCTTACCCCTACCACGAAATTGGCGCACAGCTTTTAGGATATGTTGCAGAGATTTCTAGATCTCAACTACCTATCTTAAACCGAAATCGGCCCGATGATAAACGCTTCAAGCAAGGTGACATACTAGGTAAATCAGGGATTGAGCAAACATACGATGATGGCTTAAGGGGCGTTGACGGGCTAAGCTTCGTACAAGTGGATGCAAGAGGAAGAATTGCCAATATAAAAGATAGCGGTCTATTAACTGCCCTACCATCAAAGCAAGAGCCTACACCTGGTAATAACCTTCGATTAACCATCGATGCTGACTTACAAAATGCCGCTTATAAAGCCTTTCAAGATAAAGAGTTTATTGGTGGTCTTGTTGCTATTGACCCTAATAATGGTGAAATTTTATCTTGGATCAGCGCACCCTCCTATGATCCAAATACTTTTTCGACTGGTATCTCGCAAAAATTATGGGCCGAGTTAACCAATGATCCTTTCAAGCCATTAAGAAATAAAGTGATCCAAGACCACTACGCCCCAGGGTCTACCTTTAAAACATTTGTTGCCCTAGCGGCCTTACAGGAAAAAATCATAACTCCCAACACTACTGAATACTGTCCTGGTTATATAAAGTTCGGTAAAAAACTATATCATTGTTGGTCAAGATCAGGCCACGGCAACGTTAATATTTATCAAGCATTAGAACAATCCTGTAACGTATTTTTTTATAAACTTGGTATAAAACTAGGAATTGATAATATAGCAAAGTACGCCTCCGCTCTTGGCATTGGCAAAAAGACCAATGTTGAAGTTAAAAACGAAGTCTCTGGCCTTATGCCAACCACTAAGTGGAAAGAAGACCAGTTGGGAGAACCTTGGCAGCCTGGAGAAAATTTAAGTAATGCCATTGGACAAGGCTTCGTCTTAACTACCCCACTACAGTTAGCCTTAGCTTATGGAAGCATTGGCGCTGAAGGCCCTTACTATAAACCCCATATTATACGCGAAGTTCTTGATGCTGACGAGAAATTGGTTCGTGAAGTGAAGCCTGAGCTTTTAATGGACTCCTCACAACCAGGACCAGATGGAAAACCTTTGATTTCTAAAAGTACTTTTAAAATTATCAAAGACTCTTTATTTAAGGTTACGAACGGCGAGAGAGGAACTGCGAAGTGGTATAAGATTCCAGGCGTAGAATACGCTGGAAAAACCGGTACCGTGCAAAACTTCGGCTTATCTGCAGATCAGATCTATACCAAATGCGAAACCAGACCCCTTAGACAAAGACATCATGGTTGGTTTGTGGCCTATGCCCCGGCGGATAACCCCAAGATTGCCGTTGCCGTTCTTGCAGAACACGCTTGTCATGGTTCAAGTGCTGCTCCAGTTGTCAGAGATGTAATGCTGGCTTATTTTAAAAAATATCACCCCGAATTACTTGAAACGAAGGAGCTCAATAAAATTGTTGTTCCTAAGGCTACGCCTCAGCCCAACATTGAGGAATAGGAATACATATGCAAATAGAATCCAGAACAATCTTTAAACGCTTTGACATTAACTTTGCACTCATTATTTTGGCTCTCAACATTATTGGCCTAATTAATGTTTACAGTGCTACCCATGATCACGGAGAGTTTAGTCGCACCTTCGCAATGCAAGTGATTTGGGTCATATTAGGTTGGATATTTTTTTTAGCACTGAGTTTTATGGACTATAAGTTTTTAAGTAAGCTCGCAATTCCTTTCTGGCTCTTTAATATTGTTATGCTAATCCTCGTAACCTTTAAGGGGAAAACCGTTTATGGTGCTAAAAGATGGTTAGACTTAGGCTTTTTTGCTTACCAACCTTCTGAAACCATGAAGTTAGCTATGGTTTTAATTTTAGCGACCATCTTACAAAAAAAGAATTCATTACAGGGTTTAGGCTTTAGAGACTTGATTGTCCCGATGTTTTTTACCGCTATACCATTTTTAATCATCGTTAAACAACCAGATCTTGGAACAGGAATCATGTTAGCAGCTATTTCTGTGAGCATGGTGTTTTTTGCAAAAATTCGCAAAGGTCCCCTTATCACCGCCATTGTTGCTGTGATGATCGCCCTGCCGGCGGTGTGGTCCTTTGGCTTAAAGCCCTATCAAAAGGATCGCGTATTTACTTTCTTAGATCCAGGTAGAGATCCAAGAGGTGCGGGCTATAACAGTATCCAATCAAAAATTGCAGTGGGAAGCGGAGAAACTTTTGGCAAAGGTTTTTTAAAAGGAACACAGGCTCAGTTTGATTTTTTACCTGAACGACATACAGATTTTATCTATAGTGTATTGAGTGAAGAGCATGGATTTATTGGCAGTGTCTTCACTCTAATCTTATTTATGGTCTTATTTATCATGTGTATTCGAATCGCTAGTAATGCCAGAGATAAGTTTGGCGCCCTACTTGTTATAGGGTTTTCTAGTTATATCTTTTGGCATATGTTTGTAAATATAGGAATGGTTTGCGGTCTTCTACCCATTGTGGGCGTACCATTACCATTAATATCTTACGGTGGCACTGGAATGCTCTCGATTATGATTGGTCTTGGTGCCATTTCTTCTGTTTCGTACAGACGCTATTTATTTTAATATAAAAGAGATCTTTTTTTACTAAATAGCGTGAGCAATATAATCCCTACGGCCACAAAATACCATGTGGCCAAATAACTTGGCGACATAAATATTTCTGCATTAGCAGCATCAGGCCTTCTCATCACTACAAATACCAATAGGTACACTAATGGCGGAAGTGCTATGCTAACCATTGGCTTTGAGCGAAGCACTTGCATTTCAGCACGACTTAATACAAACACACTTATAACTGAAGAAGCTCCAATAAAAATACTAGCGCAAAGCGCGGCACAAGCCCAATCCCCATAAGCCATTACAGAATGAATAAAATGATATCCCTTTATTTCTACAAGGCTAACGCCAAATTGTGGACAAACAAATAACGTGGCGACTCCTGCCACCATTTGACTTAGAATAAATTTTTGAAATGTAATAGAAAACGCTGGCTCTAAATCTTTTTTAATTTGTAGTAGTACCTTTGAAGTAAGAGATGCTGGAGCTCTAACATTTGTGTTCATAAAATCTGTAAATTGTGCAAACCACTTACGCTTCATTTTTATCTCCCAAAATCAAACCTCTTAATTTAATTACTCCCCTACTTACTATTTTTCTAACATTGGATTCTTTTATATTTAATTTCTTGGCTATGTCTTCAAAATCCAATTCTTCTAGATATCTAAGCTCTACCATTTGTCTATAGTTTTCAGGTAGTTTTTGTATCATTGCCTTTATATCTAAGTCCTGATCACCCGCATCTACTTCTCTCTCTTGTCCATCTAATAAAAACTCAATATTTTCGACAGCTACATCTTTTTTACGTCTGTACCAGTCAATCAAGATATTCCTGGTAATCACAAACAACCACGGTGCAAACAACAGCTCTGGATTGTATTTATCTCTATTTTCATGGACCTTTAAAAACACCTTTTGAAATAAGTCCTCAACTGCATCGTTCCTTTGTAGCCGCTTTCTAAGATAAGCATACACTTTTGAGGTATACCTATTATAGAGCTCCTCAAAAGCCCCCAAATCACCATCTTGGTACAGCACCATCAATTTTTCATCAGTTTGCAAACGTTCATCCTGTTAGTAGTAGTTACGAAATGACTTAATGTTTTGTGACAAATCACAGGATTAATTTTAGCCCGTATAATGGGTAGAAACAACACGGGAATACCTTAATATATACAACTACTTACACCATCTAGACTAACTCATTCAGTGCGTATTGTATCAAAGAATCTGTAGATGAATAAGATCACAAAGCAAACCCACAATAACGATTGTGGGCCGCTGATTATTATATTTATTCTGCTGCTTGCGCTGCCTTAACTGCTGCGTACACATCGATAATTCCATACCCAAACGTGTTGTTAGGAACGGCATTAACATCTTCACCGCAAGATACACTTGCTGCAGTTGCTCTTGCCGTTTGATATATCAAATCTCTAGTTTTTGCCACTTGCCCAATTAACTTAGGATTTGCTGACCACATAAGTGCAACTTGTCCAGCCACATGAGGACCTGCCATTGAAGTTCCACTCCAGCCAAATTGCGCGTAGCCGCCTCCCGGAATAGATGACCTAATATTTACACCAGGAGCTGCAACACCAGGCCCAATGGCTCCATCGAACCTTGAAGGACCGCGACTAGAGAAGCTAGCAATCTGTCCTGTTTGATGATTCATAGCCCCTACTGATAATGTATTCGCTGAGTTATGTGCTGGAGCATCTTGGATGGTACCACAACCAGAACCAGAGTTACCCGCAGAAACCACAACCATTATGCCTGACTCTTCAAGAGCATTAAGAACAGGAATAAATTCATCCCCTTCACAGCCTTCACTTGGCGGACAACCCCAAGAGTTATTAATTACATGTGGCGCCTTTGATGTATCACCATCAGTCATTGCATTTCCACCAATTGGATACGGAGCTAAAAAGAATTCAAAGCACTCAATATAAGTTGCCGGTGTTCCATCGCCTGCATCCATATTTCTACAAGCAACCCACTTTGCATCAGGCGCTAAGCCGATTTGGTTATTTGCTCCATCTGATCCAACAATAGTACCCATTGTGTGGCTTCCATGCTGATTGTCGTCACAAGGAATCGCAAGATTACTCCCACAAGAGTTGCTGCCACGATTAGAATGTATTGAATCATGCCAGTTGTAATTGTGGTCCACACCAGTAGTCATTGATCCGCGGTATTGATTGATTAAAGCAGGATGATTCCATTGTACACCGGTGTCTTGTCCAGCAACAACGATACCTTTTCCTTTAACACCAAGCTCATTCCAAACTCTTTCGGCCTTCACATAAGTAATGCTAGATTCGATCGTAGTAATTGATTCAATCATTTTAGCAAGACTTGGTTTTAAATCATCATGTTTAATGGATGGATTATAAGATACCTTTCTTACATCTTCTCTCATTGATAATTCATGGATCAAATTGCTGTCCGCAGAATCAATAGCGATTACGTTAGTTACATAAAAGGCTTTATAAAAAATATTTTTAGTATCTAAAAATGCTTTAATTGCTACTTGTGATTGAAGCGCTGTCGATCTTAATAAGTCGTAGACCTGTTTGTGCTTTTCAGTAATTGGTAAGTCTGCAGAAATTGTATTTAAATCAGCAACTTCTTTCATATATACCAGCACTGGTATTTCAACAAATTCCTTCGCAGCCATTTTATCTTGTAAATGGGGTTGTATTTTAGTTGTAATCCCTTGTGCAGCCATCACCGTCGATGTGATGAGTAAAATTAGTATGTTCATAATCCCTCCGTGTACTAAAATTAAATGTCAGCATTTTGCTTTGTGCAATAGATGTTCTAATCGCAGGGCGTCTGAAATTCTTACATTACCTGAAATCAACAAAGAATCTTTTGTCTAATCAATTTAGAATGAATAAGACTAGGTTATGTCTACGATAATTATTATTCTATGTAAGCTGCTGGTATACTCTTCATTCGGAGATAGTACCCCATTAGGTCAAAAAGATTTCTTACATGCCCTTACAAATACACAAGCATCTAAACACGCAAGTGTCGAAATTAAAAAGTATAACTATTTATTTATCGCTGGTTTCTTAAATGAGTTCTTACCAGCTTACTTCTATGAAAACGCTGCATACTTACAAAACGCAGGTCTTCCTACAGAGCAAATTCATATTTATTACCCACCATCCAACGGAAGTTTATATCAAAATGCTGATGCCATCGCAGCAGAACTAAAAAGACTTAGCAAAAATTCTCAAAAACCCTGGATTATTATCGCTCATAGTAAAGGAGGCTTTGAAGCACTGTTATTTGCTAGCAAACATACAAGCCTTTTTTTAGAATCCGTTAAGAGACTTTATATTGTGCAGGCAGCCTTTGGAAGCCCCGTATCTGATTATGCAAATGGAGAAGGGCAAGCAATTGACTCAAATTTAGGATTGATAGCTACATGGAACTGTAATTTTGCACTTGGGGTTAGGCATTTACTAGATAGTAAAATCAACCGGGGAATTTATGCCCTAACCACAAATCAGGCACAAAAAACACTTAGGCATATGTGGCAATATTACAGCGGTAATATAAAAAAAGTGAAATCCAAAATCTTTTACACAGTCAGTAAAAGTGAAGCTTATAAAACCTCATATTTGCTCTATTGCCCAAGCCACTACTTAGAAACGTATTACTCAGAAAATGATGGCCTTATTTTACATGATGAGCAGTGGGTTCCTGACACTGGTACTTTATGGGCAGATCTTGAAATTGATCATACCGATACTTTTTTGTCTTTTCCAATAAGTAATACCTTCTCTAATTATCGAAATGCCTTTATGAAACTCTTAATTGAAGATCTTTAGAACCTATCAACATCATAATCAATAGGCGTGGTATCCGCGTCAGCTTCTACAGTAAAAGAAATCCTTCCAATCTCTCTACCATCACCAGTACTAATAATTACTTTCCAATCACCCAATTGATAGTTTTTCTTGACCCCGTAGCCTCTAAAGCCCTCGGCCCTTCCTCCGCTAATCGTAAGAGGGATTGCATCCCACTTTACCCATCCTTGCTTTGGATCATCAAAATACCAGTTTATAAGAATACGGTCCCTGATACTAATCGGCGAAAAAATTGTGGCAAATGCTATAACTTCGTCCCCAGGGCGCGCCAAAAATGTCTGCGCACCATTTTGCCAAAACTTCCAGCCAGGACGATGATATGACAATAAGTACTCTCCGTTCACCTTTTCTACTTTATGATAAATACCAATATATTGAAGGGACAATGGCACAGGAGGCACCAAACCTAAGCCATATAAGTTTGTATACATAATAAAGGTAATAAGGGCCGGGTACATAAAAACAAACTTCAATTTTTTAATAAGTTCTTCTGATTGTCTTCGCTTTATAATTACAAACATACCATAGGTCACTAGAAGTCCTAAAATCATAGAGAGAAAAAATGGCACCCAGCTCACAACTCCAAATACTAGAGGTAGATAAACTGCAAAAAAACTTCCTACACATAAAGAAAATAAAACAGTTCTTAAACGCAAACCTAAACTTTGGATATAAGGTATTTCGTTTAAGATTAACAACGCTAAAATAATGGCGATAAATACAAACGATGCTAAAAGGGATGCGCTCTTTAAAAAGAATAGTGTGTAGACACTTAATAAACTTCCTAATAAGAAGTGTACGATCAATACTTTGTATTTCCAGACCTTTTTCCATCTCTCAGAAAAAACCCTACCCAAAACCTCTTCTTGAATCTCTAGACTTAAAAAAGTTCCCAAAAGAATCAAGTAGGCAACTTGTTGCAATATATTTAGAAGGTCATCCACATTGCCCAGGGTAAAAATATCAAAAAAGAATCCACTTAAAAAAACACCTATATCAAAGTATTTTTGATGTTTTTCGTAATATGACTTTGCCCTTTGGACTCTTTCCCCTAATACCATAATCATCCTCTATAATTATATAGTATGAAGAACTTACGTCGAAAGGGAAATGATTTTCTAAAATGCATATACCGCAATTCAAAAGAGCGTCCTTGCGTTGTATTTAGATTACAGGTAAGCCTAAAAGCGATGAAACTATATTTGGCACCTATGGAC
>JBBKWS010000104.1:0-5497 GCA_037969075.1 Bdellovibrionales bacterium
TAAGGTTATTCATGTCCATACCTACTTGAACAGCGTAGTTTATAGTTGTGTCTAGGAGTTTGATCTCTTCCGCAGTAAGTTTTCTTTCAAGGATAAATTCGGCTTGTACTTTGATTACAGTGATAGCTTGAAGCGTGCTACTATTAAAAGAAATTTGCGGCCTCTTTGGTACAATAAATCCAATTCCATCTACTAGTTTTATTTGTTCGCCATTGGCTGTAGCGTAAGACCTACCGTGCACAGTTATTGATAATTCAGAGAGGGTGCTAGTAGAGCCATCAGATAATGAAATTGTAAAATAATCTGTCTTTAGTTTATTAGGAATAGCGATAAAAACAGCGTCAGAGTATAGGGATTGTATAACTTTTATATTTCTTAATTCGTATCCAGCTGTTAATTTACTTTCTATTAAATTACGAATTTCCGTCGAAAAGCTTCTCTCAACAGCAAGTCGCGTGTGGTCTGTACTCACTTTTTCAAACAGGGCGGGCATACGCATATTGTGGAATGTGTAACTACCATCAGCTTCTAATGTGGTGTTAGGGGTAGGATTAGTTTTTTTAGGGTATAACTTTAGCCCCTCTAAAGTAGCTATTATATTAAATCCCTCAGAATCAAGTCGTGTAATAGCTTTTTCAGCTAAGTAGCCAAAAGATTGTTTTGCAGCAAAGATCTCAGGCGGCTGTTTTCCATTAAGGTGAAATAAATAAGATTGTTGGCTAAAAACGGTTAAATAGTATTTGTCTTGCGGCCTATCTTCATTTTTTACAAGTACTGGTTTTATAAATGCCAGTTCATCAAAAGTAATAAGCCCATCTTTTAAAAGTGCATCTAAATATATTTTCTGTGTTTCTAAGAAAGCAAGCTTTTCAATGTTAAGATCGGCTTGGTAAAATGGGCCTACATCTTTCGCTGTAAGTCCTTTGGCTTCTAGGCGCGCATTAATCTTTTCTACCCAAGTGGATACAGTGCTGCTGATCTGTGATTCAGAAAATAAATCTAAACAGACGGGGCCTGACGCCATCGCTGGTGAAGTGATTGCAAATAATACGCTAAGTTGTAATACGATTTTCCCCATAATTCCCCCGAACCAGAAAAATATAAAATTAAATATGGGGGATGTTGTCTAATAAGAGGTTTGAGGTAATAATTACAGATATTTGACCAGTAAATACCTGTATGTATAATCAGTGCTTATAGTAAGGGCCGGGTACATAAGCCACGCTTTTACCTTATTCGTTAAAACCGCTGCTTTTGTTGGCGGTAGCTGTGAAAGCTTGTTCTTGTTCTGACCACCTGATGGCAATGTCCATGGGGTGACAGCATACTTCGCAATCAGACACGGTGGCCTGAGATTCTCCGCCATCAGGTTCCACCAAAATAGTCTGTCTGACAAAGCAGAAGGGACACTGAATATCGATCTCACTTAAGATCATATCCATTTACAGTAGAGACTCTTTAATATTTTGTACAATATGGTCAGCATCCATATGATGTTTGCTATATAGTTCGGTTGCTGAGTATGCACTTTGTCCAAATTTGCCGCTAACAGCTAGAACTTTTAGTTCAAAGTTCACGCGACTTTCCTTTAGGCTTTGCGTAAGAATAGAGGCAAAACCACCAATGCGTTGGTGGTCTTCAACGATTAGTAATTTTCCGTTACATTTTGAAATGTAAAGCTCAATGGTTGCTGTGTCTGGGTGATTGATTGCTGAAGGCTGTAATAGACTTACACCAATCTTCTGCTCTTGTAATATTTGCGCAGCCTTTATGGCCTCTGGCACCATGGAGCCAACGGCTATTATGCATACCTTTTTAGAGTGAAGGTCGGAGTTATCAATAAGAACTTGTGACTTATGTAATTGGTAAGAAATGTTTTCTTTGTAGGTTGCAGGAAAGTTTTCTCGGCCTAAGAAAAATATATAGGTCTTTGGTGTTTTTCCATTTTCTCTGTCATGTGCAAATTCATCAATAGCTTGAGAAATTAATGCTTCAGCTTCACTGCTGCATGAGAGAGTGAAGACATACACATTAGGAATCGAGGCAAGCATGGCAATATATGAAAGTGCTTGATGAGAGGCACCATCAGCCGCATCTTGAAATCCTGTGTGAGAGAAGAGCGCAATGATAGGAGCTTGCGACAAATTAGCCATAGTAATTGGTAGGGCACCCTTTGTAACTCCAAATTGAGCGAATGTATCTACCACGGGGATAAATCCACTTTTAGAAAATCCAGCCGCGACACTTATCATATTTGCTTCGGCTACGCCGACATCGAAGGTGGACTCTGGAAACTTAGCTTGAAAATCTTTAATGCCAGTTGAGCCTTGTAAATCAGAAGTGATAGATACAATAGGAAGTCCAGCAGTTTTTTTTGCAATCAAGGCTTTACTAACTCCAGCTTGGATTTTTTCTCCAGCTTGTGAGCTGGCGGGACTTGCAGACTCTAGTTCTGTGATCCAAGTATCTAATTCTGCAGGGATCGCTTTTTGATTTAAAATTTCAGTTACAAAAGCACGCAACTCAGCAGCTGATTTTAATGGAAAGCCGTGGCCACCTGATGAAGACTCGGCAGTTTTTTTAGTGCCAATGCCTTTTGTAGTTTTGGCGTGAATCAAAATAGGCGTTTTAGGATTCTTGTTAGACAGTGCGTAGGCTTCTTCGAGAGTTTTTAAGCAAGCTTTTAAATCGTTACCGTTATCAAGTTGTAATACGTGCCAGCCTTGCTCTTTAAGAGAAGAAAAATAGCCTTGCATTGAAAACGAATCTTTATCAATTCTTCCAGTTAGTTTTGTATTGTTATCACTAAGGATACAAATAAACGGATTTAATTGCCCGCGAGCCGCAAATCCTGGGGTTGCAGTAAAAGCTTCTTTAGCCTCTCCTTCCATGGCGGCCCCGTCTGAAATGGCAATGACTGTGGTGCGGTTATTTTTTGCTAGAGCATCAGCCATCGCTAAGCCTTGTGCCTGTGGAAAAGCAGAGCCAAGTGGACCATTAGAAAGTAAAACTCCCTCTGGAAATAAATGGGATTCGCCGTGGCCAGTTAATTTACTTTTAATAGATCTAAAATTTTTAAGACTGTTGAGAGTAAGATCTGCATAGTTGTACATGGCCTTTAGAGCGTATAAACCATTTTCGCAGTGACCTGCATCATTTACGATATTAAATAATTTGTAATACTCTTGGCTTTTATTTTTTGCGGTTAAAAAAGCTAAAGCATGAGTCGCTGACATTAGCTCTGCAAATGCCGCTGGTCCACCGTAGTGACAAGCGGCCCCACCTAAAACGGCATTCATGTCCATGCAGGCAACAACTGCTCTAATGTAATCAGGGTCAGCTAATTGTATAGATTCGCCAGTTGTAGTTGTTAGTTGAATAGAGTGGCTAGGTTTTTGTGTAGGAGTAGATGCCAATGGACTATCAAATTTTAAGGGACTTACACTTACCACCAAATACCTCGCATACGTTTATAGAAATAATAATCAAAACCAATGCATCTGCCAGCACCCAACCAACCAAGAGTAATATTTACGGCGATAAATGTTTTATATAATAAGGCCATGTGTGGCGGGCTGATCCAGATTAAAAACAAATTGAGCAAAATAGCTAGTATGCTTGCGGGTCTGACAAGGTAGCCTACTAAGAGGCAAATTCCTAAGCCGAACTCAAGAGAGGTTACAAAATGAGCAAAAAATTGCCAATAAGGAATACCAACGCTCTCAAAAAATGAGAGTAATTGGGAGGGTGCAATATTGTTACGGATACTTTCACTCATTTTTTCAGCTAAAATAGGTTGAGTTAGAAAGTCGCCAGCATATTTGCTGAGAGCTTCTTGTAGGTAGTAATAGCCCATAAATACACGTAAAAATGCAATTGGAAACAAATGGCCCGTATGTTTGATACTTTCTAAGAAGGCTATAAGCATACAGACACTATGCTTAAAACCCTAAATACTGTCAATCAGCACTGTGGGCATACTGATTTTACTACGAAAAATGCTAGCCACTCGCTATACTATACGTAAAGGTATTACTAATGAAATTAGGTGTTGCGGTATTATTTTTAATTTTTAGTCTTTTTGCGATTGCAAACGACAAAGAAGAGCTTGCGGGAAGTCCGCAAAAGCCCGTTGGCGTTTTAATGGATACGGTAAAAAAACGCACCCAATCCTACAAGTGGGACCCTTTGCTTTTTAATGATAAAGGTTGGCTAATCGGAGGATATTCTGTAGATGGTATGCCTCTTTTGTACTGGGTCTGCGGAGATATTAATTCTAAAAATCGTAGTTTGGTTTTATCTGCTGTGCATGGTGATGAGATCACTCCAGTTTATTTTGGGTTTAGATTGGTAGAGTGGGTAAAGGCGCGCCCTAATTTATGCAAAGACAAATTGATCGTTATTGCACCATTAGTAAATCCCGACGGTTTTTTACGCTATCAAAGAGGGACCAGAACTAATTTTAACAAAGTGGATTTAAATCGTAATTTTCCAACACCCGAGTGGGATAAGGATGCGCATAGAATTTGGAAGGGAAAATACGCATCAAGACGTCGTTACTTCCCCGGCGATAAGCCCGGTGATCAACCGGAGAATGTATTTCAAAGATGGCTTATCAATGAATTTAAAATTACTAAAATCCTAAGTATTCATGCACCGCTAAATATTTTGGATTATGATGGACCCATTTCGGAAGAGGTAAATAGCGACAACTTTGCGAAGACTTACTTTGATTCTTGTTATATCTTAAAAGAAAATATGAAGAGGGCTACAAATAAGTTACGATTTTTTGCCTATGGAACATTTCCTGGCAGCTTAGGAAATTATGCAGGAAAAATTTTAGGGATTCCCACTTTAACAGTCGAGCTTCCCACAACAGATGCTTCTAAAGCCATGCAATATTTTGCTGATATGGAAAAGAGTCATCAAATATTTTTTGATTTTGAAGTAGAAGAAAGGCCGAACTACTTAAAAGAGCGAGCTACAGCTACCTCTAATGACTCCTCTGTCAAAAAATAAAAATTATTTTTTATAGGCTTTTTTGGGGCAATACTTTTCAATGACACAGTCATCGCATTTTGGAGTCCTGGCCACACAGATAGCTCTTCCGTGATCGATAAGTAGATGAGTGAATTTAACCCAATCCTTTTTTTCTACAATTTTCATTAGCTCCATTTCTAGTTTTACCGCATCAAGCCCCTTACAAAACCCCAGACGATTGGTGATTCGTGTTACGTGGGTATCAACCACCATGCCGGGTATTCCAAATGCCGTACCTAAGACAACATTGGCTGTCTTTCGACCCACTCCGGAGAGTGCGTGTAAGTCCTCAGTATTTTTTGGGAGCTCACCAGGATACTTTTCTACAATTTGTTTGCAACAGGCTAAAATATTTTTTGCTTTATTTTTATAAAACCCGGTGGACCGTATTAGAGTTTCAACTTCTACCTGAGTGGCTGTTAGAAAGCTTTTAGCATCAGGATATTTTTTAAATAAT
>JBBKWS010000105.1:0-6665 GCA_037969075.1 Bdellovibrionales bacterium
ATAAACATCTGTAAATTCCACTCCCCCATCAAAATTTTAACAGGAGTAAAGAACGTATAGGGAAAGGGTGATAAAAATAAATACTCCTGTGCCTTTTCAGGAAATAAACTTATAGGCAAGTAAGCACCACCTAAAAATTGCGTCACAAATCGCATCAATACAATCATGGTCCAAACATTTTCAGCCCAAAAAGCAATTAGCTCCATCAGCATATTTAATAAGTAGGCTAATGTAATCGAGTACAGAAGTATGTACGTACCCACAACGAGAGATAATACATCTATAGAAAATGAATCTAAAATAAATGGCAAAATCACTACGCAAAGTAAAAATTGTGTATACGCTAACGCGGCATACGAAAACTTTACTACTAACTTTAGCCACAAGGTAGATAAGGGGTACAACAAAAACTTGGTCAGTGTGCCTTCGTAAATCTCTCGACTCATTTGCATTTCATCACCTGTACGAATCATTTTACCGATAAATGAACCGATGATGTAATAGATGAGCATTTGATCAAAGCTAAAGCCTCCAATTTGGCTTACCCCTTGCGCCGTAAAAATGGAGTCCCAAAGAAAATAGGCAATACTTACTTCGACAAAAAGGTTTACAATAAATTGCAGCCAGAAATCGACTCTATAACCCATCCATTTTTTAAATTCTAAAATAAAAAAAGATAGGTAAATCGACCTCATACCTTTTCGGCCTTTAATAGTGATTCAATGATGTCAGAAATATTCGGCTCTACCACCGCAATATCATGAACAATAGGTATTTGTTTAAAAATAGATGATACAACATTTGAAACGTCTTCACGTTTGCTTTGAATGCGAATTTTATTATTGGCATCTAACTGACAAGTAAAATCATTACAAAGTTTTTCGTACGCCTCTTTGGCATTTTCAGTAATGGTTAGTACAATATCTTTATAATTCGCATACTTTTGTAATACATGATTTAGAGAACCATCATAGACAATTTTTCCATCCGTGATAATAGCAATTCTTTCACATAGACTATGAATGTCCTCCATGTAATGCGAAGTTAAAATCATGATTGGTTGAAATTTTTCTTTGTATTCTAATAAAAATTTTCGAACCACTTTTTGCGCCGTTAAATCTAAACCAATCGTAGGCTCATCTAAAAACACAACCTTAGGTCGATGCAGAAGAGCTGCGATGAGTTCCATCTTCATTCTCTCACCTAAACTGAGTCTTCTGACAGGAATATGTAGCAAGTGATTTACTTCTAGCATGGTACATAATTCAGACTTTCTATGCTCAAAATCTTCGTCACTGACTTCATAAATCTCTTTAAGAAGTAAAAATCCATCTGCAGCCGGTAGATCCCACCAAAGCTGTGCTTTTTGACCCATCACTAAAGAAATTTGCCGTAAAAACGCATAATCTTTCTTATAAGGCGTAAACCCAAGTATGCTCACTTCACCATCTGTTGGATGAATAATACCTGACAAGATCTTAACCAGCGTGGTTTTACCGGCCCCGTTGGCTCCGATTAGACCCAAAATCTCACCTGGTCTCACCTCTAGATGGATGTCATTGAGAGCCTTTTTAACCACCCATTCTCTATAAAAAAGTGATTTTATTGAGTTTAAAAAGCCTGGCTGCTTTTTATGAACTTTAAAAACCTTGGATACACCCTTAATTTGAATCATAGAGCAATACTATATCCAATCTGAGCCCTATGTATAGTTGTTCATAAAGGAATTTTTACAGATTGTAGACTCTAGTAAATGAGTTTGCTATACTACTATTATCCTTTGGAGGGCTTATGATTTTGGTAAGTGAGAATGCTGCCACTCAAATACAAAATTTAATCAAGCAAGACAGTCAATCTGGGGCTTTTTTGCGCGTACAGGTTCAACAAGGTGGCTGCTCAGGTCTTAGTTACAAACTTGATTTTCAAACAGATAAAAAAGAAGGCGATCACGTCTTTGAAGACAAGGGTGTAAAATTAATCGTAGATAGCAAAAGCTATATGTTTATTGCTGGCCTGACACTAGATTTTTCTGGTGGTTTAAATGGCACTGGCTTTAGTTTTACCAATCCAAATGCAAAGAAAACCTGCGGCTGCGGCTCGTCTTTTGCCGTATAATCTGTACCTCGTTAATTTTATTTTATGATAGACAATTTTACGAATCATAAATAGTCTTTGAGTATTCAAGGAGGCTTTATGCTTCGTACTAAAATACTATCAACTGGCATGTATGTACCATCACGAGTGATCACTAATAAAGAGCTAGAGCCTCTACTTGATACCTCAGACGAATGGATTCAACAACGATCAGGAATCGTTGAGAGAAGATGGGTCAATGACACTGATTCCACGTGTTCCATGGCTGTCGCCGCTGCAAAAGACGCCTTAAAAAAATCTAACATGACGGCCGATGATATCGATATGATTATCTTTGGCGCCTTAGTTACAGATTATATTTTTCCAGGCACTGGGGTTCTTATACAAAAAGAACTAGGTTGCACAAAAAATATTCCGGCTCTTGATATACGCAATCAATGCTCTGGTTTTTTATATGGGTTAAATGTAGCTGATGCTTGGATTAGATCTGGAATGTACAAGCGCATTTTGTTGATTGGATCAGAAATTCACTCTACAAGTATGGATAAAAGCCCAAGCGGAAGGGATATATCGGTATTATTTGGTGATGGTGCCGGAGCCGTTATACTAGAGGCAACCACTGATGAATCCTCAATGATTATAGATACCATCATTTACTCTGAAGGTGCTTTTGCAGAAAAATTATATCTAGGAAAACCGAGCGCCAATGATCATGACAGACTAGGGATTTTTAAAGATGGTGGGTTTCCAAGAGAAGCTTTTCCTATTATGGATGGTAAGTTTGTATTTAAACATGCCGTATCAAGAATGGGAGAAGTCCTTACTGAAATTTGCAAAAAAAATGATGTTAAATTTTCAGATATCTCAATGGTAATACCACATCAAGCTAATCTTCGAATTAATCATATGATTTTAGACAGTCTTGGAATCCCAAAAGAAAAATCTCATCACACCATACAAAAATATGGCAATACGACAATGGCAAGTATTCCCCTCACTCTAAATGAGGCCATCGACATTAAAAAAATTAACCGAGGCGACTTAATTGCTTTCGTTGGTTTTGGCGCTGGTTTTACTTGGGGGGCAAGTCTTGCACGCTTCTAAGATTCTACTCTTAGTATCTGCATGTATATTATTGGTCCAATGTAGTTGGTGGAAAGATTACTCGGCAAAGAAGGACTTAAAACAAGTCTGCATTAAGGCCCACGCATTTACGTGGGATGAGTATAAAAATAAAGGGCACATAGAAGCCAAAAATAGTTTTGAAACATATTTATTTAAAGATGTTTCATCAAAGTTAGTAACGACAGTTTGGAACGAATCTTTTGCCCAGCCACTAGAATTAAGATATTCATACTTTTCAAGCCAATTAAAAAGCTTTGGGATTGAAACTGGCTATTGTTTGATTTTAGAAAAACTATTTGAAGACCAAGTTCCAGCGCAAGCCATTTTACTGAATGGTGAAAAGAAATAACTTAATCGTCATTACTAGCTGGATGCTTGTGCCTTCTCTTGATGCGCTCTAGCTCAAGCCTTGCTGTTTCAGCATCTTCCAATCTCTCGTCCTGCACCATTTGCTCAACAGGATTTTTCTGCTTGTTGTTTCCAAACATATCCAATTCTTTTCCATCTAAAATAATAGATCCTTCAACTGCAAAGGATTCTTTTTGGCTTGTGTCCACGTGCTTGCCTCTAGGTTTCTTTGTACTAACCCCACGAGATTGTTTTGCGATTTGTTCAGTTAGGTCAATGGTGATATCTCCAAAACATTTTAATTGGCAAGAAAGTCTAGATCTATCTACAAAATGCGCGGTCCCGATGAGTGCCATTTCTTCTTCAGATGGGGGGAACACATTAAACTCCCCTTCTTTTATTTGTATACGACACTCAGCGCACGAAGGAAGTCCTCCACATACAGATTTAATCTGTATGCCATGCTCTTTTGCGATATCTAAAACCGACTCATCACTGCCGGCTTCAAATTCTTTATCTAAAGGATAAAACTTAATTTTCATTTTCTTCCTTTATCTGGCGTGGTCGACAGCTCTAATCTCACGAATCACAGTCACTTTTATTTGACCAGGATATGTCATTTCTTTTTCGATCTTTCTAGCAATATCACGAGATAAAATCACCGCACTTGTATCATTTACTTTACTACCTTCAACAATTACGCGTATCTCACGCCCCGCCTGCAGAGCAAAGGACCTAATTACACCATCAAAACTATTCGCCACGTTCTCCAAATCTTCCAAACGGTTCACATAAGTTTCCATCTGTTGACGGCGAGCACCCGGACGAGCAGATGAAAGAGCATCCGCTGCTTGCGCAAGATGTGCAATAACATGATTTGGTTTTTCGTCTTCATGGTGCGCACGAATCGCATGGCACACTAATTCACTTTCACCATAGCGTTTTGCAAAATCAGCCCCAATAACTGCATGTGAGCCTGCAACAGAGTGATCCAGCGCCTTTCCTATATCATGCAGTAAACCTGCACGACGTGCAGCCTTTACATCAGCACCTAGTTCTGCGGCCATCATACCCGCGATAAACCCCACCTCAATAGAGTGTGTGTAGTTATTTTGAGTGTATGAAGTTCTATATTTTAAACTTCCGATTAATTTTAAAATCTCAGGATTAACATCAGCAGCGCCTAAATCAAAACAAGCTTTCTCGCCGTCTACCTGGATACTCTTAAAAAGTTCCTTTTTTTCTTTGTGTAGAACTTCTTCAATACGCGATGGATGAATACGACCATCTTCAATTAGTTTTTCTAACGTACGTCTTGCAAGTTCACGTCTTACTGGATCAAATCCCGATATCACTACCGCTTCAGGAGTTTCATCAACAATCAAATCTACTCCACAAGCCATCTCTAAAGCTCTGATGTTGCGCCCTTCTTTACCGATAATTTTACCCTTAACATCTTCACTAGGCAGCTCAACAACACTTACCGTTCTTTCTGCTACATACTCGCCCGAATACCTAGAAATCGCCATAGAGATAATACGCTTGGCCTTTTCTTCTGCTGTCTGGCGCGCTTCATCTTCGATTTTTACCGCAAGTCTCCCCGCCTCAATCTCTGTATCTTTTTTTACAATATCAAAGACCTCTTTTTTGGCCTGCTCTTCAGAGTAATTAGAGGTTGTTTGTAGCTTGTTTTTTAATTCCTCTGTAATTTGGCGAACTTTCTCATTTTGTTCTTCTAATTTTTTCTCTGCTATTTGTGTTTTCTCTTCTTTTGCTCGCATAGATTGGCGCTTTTGCTCTACTTCATCTTCGTTTTGCTTTAAGCGATTCTGCATTTGTTTTTCTTTTTCTTTAAAAGATTGCTCGGTGCGATCTAGGTTTTGCACTTTTTTCTCTATATCTTTTTCAGCAGACTTTCTTATGTTTCTTTCTAAATCATCAGCTTTTTGTTTGGCTGCTCTTTCAACACTCACGGCTTCTCTTTCTGCCTTTGCAATTATTTTTTCAGCTTCGCGTGTTGCATTCATGCGGCGTTTTTCATCTAAAATATTTCTAAATGCATTCATACCAATCGCACCTACAAATAGGGCGCCAGCTGACACTCCAATAATTAATACCAAATTATCCATTTTTTACCTCACAAGTAATCGTGTGTTCATCAGTAACAATGTAATCCATCATTACGTCATGTGCTTCAAGAGGAACGTCATCTGTCATCTGCATTTGAAATGCGAGGCCAACTTTAATACCCTTGAAATCAGTTAAATATTTATCGTAAAAGGCCTTACCGCGGCCAAGTCGCGCTCCAGTTTTTGAGAATGCTAAGCCTGGTACCAATATACCAAGAATATCATTTTTATTTATTTTATTCGTAGTAGTAGCAACTGGTTCTTCTACTCCCAACGAACTAGTTTCAAACACGGCACCTTGCGTGCAGGTAAAAAACTCCATCCCCTCATCGTTTGTCTTTGGATATGCCCAGCTAATTAGGGGCACATCAACATGAGGATTCGCCTCAGTGGCCATAGGCATATAGGAAGCCCACAATCCATGACTCAGGCCTTTTTCGAAAATAAACGCCTCTAAGCCCTTCTTTAAATTAAACTCGTAAAGCCTGCGATCATCGCCAGGAATACGGCTCAATAAAGACTTAAAGTGTCGTCTTAAATTTTGTTTATTAATTTGTATATCAGAAGAAGCTAGCGGCTTCTCACTCATTACATTCATTTAAATCTTCCTTTATAAGTAAAACAGCTTAGATATTAATTATCTATGGCTGCATCACCTTCATTACTGGAAGACTCTAATTGTGAAAGGATATCTTGCGTGCGACCTTCTAGGTTCTCGATTCGCTCTCTTGCGTGTTGCTTGAGAAGAACAAGCTCTTCAGCTACGTTTAATGCAGCTAATAGAGCAGCGTTTTGGATAGAGGCATTTTTAGTTAAAGTCATTGCTTCACTAACTTTGCTATCTACGAATTCGATTACATTTTGCACTACGTGTTCAGGGTGCAGAGAAAGAAGTTTGAGGGGCACGCCGGCAATTTCTACTTCATAAAGTTTTTTATTACCGTTAGACATTTTTAATTACCCCTAATT
>JBBKWS010000106.1:0-22250 GCA_037969075.1 Bdellovibrionales bacterium
ATCCAATTATACCAAGTAAAACGGTCGAGATAAAACCCATTTTCTGTGAGCCGGGAGTAATTGCTCTAGCGATAAGACCAACTACGAAACCAAATAAAATCCAAAGTAAAAATGACATAAAATCCTCCGGTAATAATGGAGGATCATAGATAATAACCAATCGATTGCAAGAATAAAAAAGGCTAAGTAAAAACTTAGCCTTTTAAAGTGAAGCGTTAAGGCTCAATTAAGCCACTTTTTGATTAGAAGCTAAACCTTTACTTATGAACGCCTTACAGCAATCATCCCAAAAGTTTTCTTTAATTTTTTCTTCACTTCTGTTCATTTTAAACTTAGGAAATGTATTTTTCTCACAGTGCTCAGCAAATTCTGAATCTTTGCAAATATGCACTAACTTCATTAATAAGCCCACATGAACAGGCGTTATTTCTTTCATCATTTTTCTGATATTTGGCTCACCAGTTTGCTTTAAAAAATCATGTACAGTTATTAAGTCACTAGCTGAAATCATCTTTCCTCCTAATTGCTATGTATCTTCATCGGCAATTTGGGTTATTACTATAAGCTCTAATGTATCATTTTGATACATGGCACGCCGCAAAGTCTTTTACAATCAACCTCTTGCAATACAAAATTTAATTTATGACTATAATCAAAGAGAAACATATCTCCCTAAAAAATGAGAAGACTATAATACTTAAAAGCTGCCTGGCAGGAGATGCAGAAGAAATCATAAAGTTTCGCAAAAAACTAGGTCACGAGACAACTAATACCTACCATCACCCTGATATGATTTTAGATCTCAAAGAACAAATTGACTATATCAACACTATTGAAAAGCATCCTCGCTCATTTTTTGTGACTGCATTTTACAATGGCAAGGTAGTAGGAAACCTAGGGATAACTCCCGTTAAAGACAAGCATCCTTGGACGCAGCACTTGGCTTATTTTGGTGTTGGCATATTAAAAGAATTTTGGGGCACTGGTCTTATTCGGGCTATGCTTTCTGAAATGTCTAGATATGTAACTGAGATGGATTATAAAAAAATTGAAGCTACAGTAAAAGTTAGTAATGAGGCCGCAATACAAGCATATCTAGATATTGGCTTTCACATTGAAGGCCTTAGAAAGCGCGCTACTATTGTAAATAATGAATACTTTGATGAATATCATATCGCAAAGTATTTAGATAAAAAAGACTGGGCACCACCTATCATCAAAACAAATCGCCTACTACTACGCCCCATCACTATCAACGATGCTCAATCACTGTTTAATTACTGTAAGTTACCCGAGGTTACGACCTATACACTTTGGGATCACCACAAAACATTGTTAGATACAAAAAAATGGATAAGGTCATATGTATTTAAAAAATACTTTGATCAAGAATTTGAGCCCCTTGCCGTCTGCAAAAAAGATGCTCCAGATACCGTAATTGGCACCATAGGATGCACCTCGAAAAATTCTAGTAAGACAATCTTTGAAATGGGCTTTGCTTTAAACCCAACTTATTGGAATCAAGGTATTACCACAGAAGCTGGCATTGCCTTGATAGACTATTTGTTTAAAAATACGAAGGCCTATAAAATCTATGCTACTCACAAGGGGCCAAATATTAACTCGGGCAAAGCCCAACTAAAGATGGGTATGTCATATGAGGGAGAACTAAAAGAACACGTTTTCTCAAAAGGTAAACATTGGGATATGAAATACTACAGCATATTTAAGTCTTAATCTACATTGTCAGCCTACTATTTATATGTCATATCTAATGCATGTTTCTTACACTACTTCTGCAAATTGCATTTAGCTTTACCACTACCTACGATATCCAAGGGCACAGCTATCAAATATATCAAACTCATAAAAATAGCCCACTAATTGTTTTTTTTCATGGTTGTAATCAAAATGCCGATGATTTTTATCGATTAACTAATGGTACTAATCGCAGTGTAAAAGCCACTATTGTCTACGTTAATCAGAACCCTTTCTTTAATTCTGCAAATTGCTGGAATTGGTTTTACGATTACAATCAAACCGTCAACTCAGGATCTGAGCTTGATGCCATTTACCAAAAAATTGTATATTTAAAAAAATTGTACCAAGCCTCTTCAGTGCATATAGCAGGATTTTCTTCAGGGGCAGGAATGGCAATTAGTCTTGCCTTAAACTATTCTAAGGTTTTCAACTCTGCTTTAATACACTCTGGTCCTGCTTTTGGCTTGGCAAAAACTTCTTCACAAGCAAAAATCTTAATTGAGACTGGCACACTTGACGTCGACAAACTAGAGCCCATAACACAATCTAATAAAAACCTAAAAACTGTAGTATTGGTTCAAGGCAAAAACGATATAAGGTTACACCCCAACAATCAGACTATATTGGCAGAACAGGTTTCATTTTTTCTTGGTGTGAATGCCAAATTAGACTATAGAAAGCGACAACAAGAGTTCACCAATGGTAAAAATAATTTGATTGTCTTTAGACTTCCTATTGCACACCAGTGGGCCGGCGGAAACCCAGACAGTAACTACTCAGCTCCAAGTGAAATAGATATATTAAATTATTATTACTCTTCGATTGTTGGGATATGAAATTTTTTAAGATTCAAACTGGTAAAATCACTAAGTAAAGTAACAAATCTTTCTATTTTTTTATCAAGCGCAATTTCTGCCTCTTTAGTTACAACAAAATCCTTTCCCTCACCAATGCTTGCCACCATGTCATCACCAACAAAGAAATCTAATGCGGACTTCATAAGCGGGACAGAAAAACTTTCTGGAAATTGAATGAGTTTTCCATATTTTTGCTCTAAACTAAAGACTTCCTTAGCCCTAGTTTTGTAGGTATCGAACGTAAAAACTGAATTCGAGAAAGACTTCAATGTAAGCGCTGCCACATAATAGCCTTCATATATATAGCTAAAACTAGAAGTAAACGGAGCTAATGAGGCTCCTAGTTGGTAAAAGTCATGGTTTGATAAAGAAAAACTTTCATCAAAACTAAAATCTTCTTTATTTAAAATTTTTGCAATAATTCTTTTAATCAAAACGAACATTTCATCTGTTTCTGGAAGGTAAAACTCATGTTTTAATATTTTTCTTTGCTCAAGAAAGAACGCTGTTAACTCATGATTATTCTTAACACTTCCTCTAAAAATATTAATCCACGCACTACTAATAAATAAGGGCACTAAAAAGTGATGCAAGATTGTATTTTTTAGATATAAAAGCTCTGATCTATTCTCATCTGGGACTGAGTAAAAGAATTTACCTAGCGAAGGCTTTTCAATATATTCTATTTTATTGTTTTCAACTAAAAGATCTAGTGAGCGCTTGATTTCATCGACCACATCTTTATTCAGAAGGTTTGGAGTCAGCGGAATACCGAAATCATTACAGTAATCAAGAATCTGTTTAGCGCGATCAAGTATAGCCCCCAAGGTCAAAGCACCAGAGGTAGAATCCAACAGTACCATAGCCAAGAGTGACGTAGGAGAAACCATCATCCCCTTACCCACAGCTCTAAAACAACTAAAAGCAAGGTCTTGCACTTGTTTTTTTACATCCTCTTTAATCTCATCCACATAAATGGGACTCCCTGCCTTAAGATGAATTGAACCAAATCGTTTCGAAAAAACCTTAAATATTTTTAGCAATTGCGCTGATGATTCTTGAACTTTCTTGCCGCCAAAAACTTCTGCTGTATGAGATTTAGATTCTGGCAAGTATTCATGAGAAATGGATATAGGTAAAAAGCAAAGTGGCTTGTCCGTTTCTAATCTAGAGTAGGTTTCGCAAAGCATCTGAAACAATCCATATTTTGGAGGCAAAAGTTTTCCAGTACGAGATCTACCACCTTCAAAATAAAATTTAATGACTTTTTGTTCTTCTAAAAGAGTAAATATATAAGCTTCTAAAATATTTTTATATAAAAAATCATCTTTAAAAGATCTTCTAATAAAAAATGCGCCACCCTTACGAAACATTGTCCCAATAGGAAAAACATTCAAGTTAATCCCGGCAGCGATATGCACAGGTAGTTTTAATTTTTTATAAAAAGCATAACTAATTCCTAGAAAATCTGCGTAAGATTGATGATTTGGAACTAAAATTAAGTGTGTTTCTTTTGAAAGCTTAACGATATCCATGTCATCTTGCGATTGCAAACTGACATCATCATATAGCTTTGCAAATGTAGCATCAAAAAAACCAGCCATTTTCTCTACAAAACTTGGAGTGTAGGTAGCTGCAATTTCATTGTATATTTTATGGATTTTTTTACGTTCTGTTGGATGTGCGCTTAGATAGTCTTTTAACTTTGAATATTCGAATATTTTTTCCCATCCCATTAGTAGGTGATGAGGCATTTTATTAGAATTGGCTAGCTGATTTTGAGGTTTTTGTAAAAAGCTATTGATTATGGTTAGCTAACACTTACTTAATTACATCAAAAACAGCGAATGCTGAGACATAACGCAATTAGATCCCACGTAAAAATCTAACCATAGGATCTAATCTGCTCAACTATTTTAAGTTTAAAATAGCGCCAACGCTATTCTCTAAGATTTCTTCACCTAGAGTATATTCATCAACCCATTTTCCTTTACTATTCAGAGTTTGAACTGAAACTCTGTATTTATCTGAACTTGGAGGGTTGCCAAAAAATGTATTCGCTCCATCTCGCATCAAACCATTTGCAAAAGACACACAATGCTGTCTCTCACCAACGGGTTGCCCAAAACTTCCATCTGTTTGCACTGTTCTGCAATACGTATTGCCATCTAATAAACCGCTAACGTCATCGGCAAATGCTGCAGAAAAACCTAACGCTATAAATATACCCATTATTACTCTCATATAAAATCTCCTTTTATAG
This sequence comes from Bdellovibrionales bacterium, assembly GCA_037969075.1. GTDB lineage: Bacteria > Bdellovibrionota > Bdellovibrionia > Bdellovibrionales > UBA840 > JAGRAL01. Next base: position 4,882 of record JBBKWS010000106.1, read on the forward strand.
TTTTATAGATTTTAGTTTGCCAGTATTACAATAGCTTTAGAATCTTGCTGCTATATTGAAAAAGTTATGGGCGTTCCCTAATTGCGTTAAGAAATGAATACAAAAAAAATCCGGCAATTAGCCGGATTTTTAAGTAAAATTTAACTTTTAATTAGTAGCCATGATTGTTCGATGGCTTATAGAAATACTCTTCTGGAGAGAAATCATCAACTTGAATAGCATCTAACCTAACTGTCTCTGCTTGCTTCATTGTCTCGTACTCTGCTACATCAATAATTTTATTAGTAAAAGCCAACTCTACAAGCTCTAAACCTTTTTTCTTAGGTATGATTTTCTTGCGAACTGCTCTACGCATTTTTCTCTCGATATCCTCAGCTTTTTTTACCATGGTAAACGCATAAGCAAGTCGTCCGATCGCTTGGTCTTTTTCTTTAGGTACAAAGATCCCATCTAGCAATCTTGCCCGTTGCGCCGTATCTTGCTGAATCAAGTGCGAAACATCATGTGTATTTTTATCTGAAATTGTAGCTCCATAGATATTTAAGCCTGACCAAAAACGAATTGGGCCAGCCAAAATCCATTTAAGCACAGGAATATCTAAATTTTCATAGATACCATCCATTGCTCTTTGCATTTGTGTAAATGCATGCTGCATAGAATAGTCTAATAAAGGAATATCCTCTTTTGGCTTACCATCTTTTTCAAATCGATAAAGCACTGCAAAACCAAAGTACATCCATGATAAAAAGTCAGCGTAACGGCCCGTTAATTTACCACGCGTCTTTAATGAACCACCTAAGCCACCTAAAGCAACATCTGCCATTAAAGCAAATACTGCTGAGGCCCAAGACATCTTACGGAAATACTTCGCATGCGCGCCAGACACTGGAGACATCGACAGTCTGCCTCTTGTTACTGATAGAAGCACGGCTCTAAATAAATTTCTAACAACATGGCCAACGTGACCCCAAAATGCTGCATCAAATGCTTTAGCATCATTTTTTTCTAGAGCATTTAATTCTTTATATGCATACGGATGGGCACGAATAGCACCTTGTCCAAATATAATTAGTGTTCGAGTCAAGATGTTAGCACCTTCAACTGTAATACTGATTGGCATCCCCATATAACCATTTGCTATAAAATTTCTAGGACCTCTAGAAATAGCATTACCACCCAAAATATCCATCGCATCATTGATTGCAATTCGTGACATCTCGGTTGCATTGTACTTACAGATTGCAGTCACAACAGGAGGTTTTACCCCTAGATCAAGACCCGAACATGTCAACCTACGTTGAGCCTCTAGGATATAAGAGAAACCTGTAATTCTAGCTAATGGTTCTTCAATCCCTTCGAACTTACCAATCGATAAACCAAATTGTTTACGAATTGTTGAGTGGGCAGAAGCTCCTAATGCAGCTTGACCTACTCCACCAGTTGCTTGTCCTGGCAAAGAAATTCCGCGTCCAGCTGCCAAACATTCCATTAACATTTTCCAACCGCGGCCCACACCAGATTCTTCGCCAATAATAGCGTCTAATGGCACCACAACATCTTTACCCTGCGTAGGGCAATTGTAAAATGGAATCGTCAATGGATCATGTCTTTTTCCAACTACCACTCCAGGAGTCTTTGTCGGAATCAAAGCGCAGGTAATACCAAGCTCTTCACCTTTACCTAATAAATTCTTAGGATCGCGAAGTTTAAATGCTAAACCAAGTACCGTGGAAATAGCCGCAAGAGTGATATAGCGTTTATTCCAATTTAATCTTATATAAATTTTTCCATCATCACCCTTAAACAATTCACCACTCGCTGTGATAGAGCCTGCATCAGAACCTGCTGTCGGTTCAGTTAAGGCAAAACATGGAATCTCTTCACCAGTAGCAAGTCTTGGAAGATACTTATCTTTTTGTGCCTGCGTTCCATAATGAATTAATAACTCTGCCGGTCCTAAAGAATTTGGCACCATTACTGTAGTGGAAAGTGGTACACAGCGAGATGATAGGGTTTTAATTACGCATGAATGAAGGTAAGCACTAAACCCAAGTCCACCATACTCTTTAGGAATAATCATTCCAAAAAACTTATCTCCCTTTAATGCATCCCATATTTCTTTCGGCAATGCTCTTTCTTGTGTAATCTTCCAGTCATCGGCCATCTGGCATATCTTATCGACCGGGCCATCCATAAAGGCCTGCTCTTCTGCTGACAACTTTGGGTAAGGTACCTCTAACATTTTCTTAAAATTTGGTTTTCCAGAAAATAAATCTGCTTCGATCCAAACAACACCAGCTTCAAGCGCTGTCTTCTCAGTTTCTGATATAACCGGCACAAACTTTAATTTGTTCATTGCAAACATAACTACCTTAGATACAAGCAGGGTTCGCAAAGGTTTAATAATAAAGAGCAGTGAAATTAAAATGTACGTAATTAGCAACCACTCTGGTGCTGCGTAACCAATCAATAAAGTTGCAATAGCAATTCCCCATAATACATAAGGGGCTCCTAAAAAACCGATTGCCAAAATTACTACTACTGATATCCCACACGCCACCGCGCCATATGGAATTAAAAAACCTGCAATGTTATCCAAAGCTGTCATAAATTCTCCTACGTTATATAACGCTTACATTGTATCTCGTTACTATATAGAGAAACAACTAAATCAATAAAAGTGTTCCAAAACTATCCTTACCTAATAAGCTTCTATTGGCGCAAAGTACCAAGATAACTGGACTATTTTTAGTTTTACTCGCTGCTTGCAATATATTGTACTAATCAGTACAATAAAAGAATATGGAAACCCTACGACCTAAAGACAAAAAAGCAAAAATTTTGGACATTGCCTTTAAATTATTTCGTAAACATGGTTACCACGGTACAGGACTAAATAAGATATTAAACTTATCAAACACCGGTAAATCCCAGATGTATCACTACTTTGGTAGTAAGCAAGGTCTCACACGCCAAGTTATACAAGCTTATGCTGAACGAATATTACAAGAGACTGCTGCTTTTATGAACCATATAGAAAGCCTCGATGAGTTTGAAAAACTCATCGAAGGAAGTTTAAAATTAGTTAAAACTAACAATGAAATATGCGGCTGCCTTGTAGGATCCATGTGCGCAGAGCTAGCAACATCGGATGAGGTCATTCGCATAGAAATCTCCCATGTATTTGAAAAATGGAAAAACTTATTTAGTAAAGGACTGACCCGCCTACAAGCAAAAGGCCTGCTAAAAGCAGATGCAGACACTGACGCTATCGCTGAGCATTTTTTGATAACTGCACAAGGTGCGTTTTTAATGGCAAAAGCTAATAAAGACCTTAGTATTGTGCGCAAAACCTTTTTGCAAGCCATACGGTATATAAAATCCTACGCGGCTGCTTAATGTACCATTTGGTACAATTTGGTTTTCAGCAATATCTTTTGGTTGTGACTTTATTTTTGCTCTAGTAGGCTCATTTAGAAGGAGATTTTTATGAAATCAGTATACATTTTTTTACTAACCATTTGCTTTATACTTCCAACTCAAGCCAAAGAACTGCAGGGCTTCACTTTCAATGATAAGATTGAACTTTCTGGACATAGTTTGGTTCTTAATGGTCTAGGGCTAAGGCTCGCCACTTTCTTAAAAGTTAAAGTTTATGTGGCAGGACTATACCTAGAGAAGTCTGCAAAGACTGAGGCAGAGGTTATAGCACAAACACAAAGCAAAATGATTGAGCTTAGGTTTTTAACCAGCGTTGATAAAGGAAAATTGAAAGACGCCTGGAGTGATGGTTTCAAGAAAAATCTTGGCGTCGATGGCTACAACAAAGTCAGTGGCTCCGTTGCAACATTGAACTCATATATGAGCTCAATGAATAAAAATCAAATTATGAGATTTGCAACAATTGACGATACAGTTGTGGTAACAGTAAAAGATAAAGAGTTTCCACCAATAAAAGATGAGTACTTTGCAAAAAACTTTTTTAAGGTTTTCATTGGTTCAGTGCCCCCTAATGAAGAATTAAAAGATGGCTTATTAGGAAACTAAGTTTTTAATGAAACAACTTTGAAAATGGCTTACAAGCCATTCCTGTACTTAACTCAATGGGTCCTACTTTTAAGTATGACCTAAAAGAGTCCGATACTAACTCTCTTGCCACCCTCTGCAGTCCGTCCACGATAATATCAGACTCTCCTTTTAAAAAAGACGATGGCACCTCTGTTGTAAGAATTAAATATTGCTCCCCGCCATTCGCCAGAAATATTCCCAGCCTAGCCTCTTGCATTGCCATATACTTAAGACTCTCGTTCTCGCTAAGCACTCTTTCTAAAGTTGCATTATATTCATGTAGGTAATCTCTCGTTGCAAGGCCGAAGCGATATCTAGTACTTTGACCTATTAAATGCATCAGATCACTAAAACCTGGGTACCTTATGATTTGTTCTTTGATATGAGTGTCTATATCCACATCGGATGCCCCACGAAATGTTGCCCTAACAAGCTCTATTTCCTCCGCGGTTAAATTAGACGGTCTATCGATATGAGTTAACTTATACGCAGCAGATAGAGTTATTTTTCCAGTAATAGAGTAACCTGACTTACTTTCTAAAGGGTCAAATCCCATGGGCCTGTACGCAGACAAAAGTACAAAGGCACTATCAGATTTGGAAATAACAAAATGTCGCCCCTCACTCTCATTATTTACTACACCATCAGCTAAAGAAATATTATCCCAAGCATAAGAGACATTTGTCTGCAAATAAGCTAAAGAATCTGCAGTATAATACTCCCGTTGAATTACAAACTGACTGTCTTTATTAATTTGTTTTGCTAGCCAGTCTGTATTTTGAATTAGGGTTTCATTGCCTTGAATACTACTAGAAATCTCGGTCTCAGGTTTACCAAAACTTCGATCTTCAGCATATTTGTAGACAGTAGACATAGTCTTTCCATCTATAATACTAACCTTAACTTGTGAAAAAGCAGGTGTTGGCAATAACAGGCCCAGCAGTATGCTAAGTAAAGAAAAGAATTTATTCATAGTTGCCTTTATACCCAGCTATTAAAGACGTAACAACTACGCATAATAAAACTTATAGTATTTATCCAGTCGACTAAGTTATATACAAAATACGCTAGCCGTAACAATTAGAAGTAGATTTGAAATCTATTTGTTTCTTAATAAAATAATACTCGATGACTGTTCCCGTTTGGATTTGGGCGGCCTGCACCAAATTCTACAAATTCGCATATTTAGATTTAATATACCATCGATTACCATAGTAATATTAAGCTCTTAGACTCAGGTCTTTAGTCTTTACTTTCACCGCAATCACTAGCTAAGTGGCGGTATTTTGTAATTTTTACTTTATTTCTATTAACAGCACCACTAAGCTAATAAGAAAGGACTCAAAATGCCATTAACAGCTTTGTTACTTTTGGTTTTTTCTTGGAATCTAGCCTCGGCACAATCAGATTGGGTGATGCACTATATACCCGGCGCAACCTGCGGTGACGGCAGTCCCTATACTATATTTACTAACAATATTGGTAGCAAGCATCTTAACTTTAAGTTTAATGGCGGGAATGCATGCTGGGATTATGATAGCTGCTTCGGTAAAGATCCCCTTACAAATATGAAAACTATCGAAAAGCAATCTGAGGATGATTTTTTTAACTTTAGCGAAAACAGTCCCGTAGCAAATTTTGACCGAGTGGTTTTCTCTTATTGCACAGGAGATGTGTACGTTGGGGATCATCAAGCTACCTATACAGATAAAGATAAAACAGCTACAGCAAATCATTACGGCAGATCGAATGTACTAAAAGCATTAAACTACTTAGAGTCTATTGGCTTCCCGTTTGGGAGCTATGAAGAGGTTTCTGTTTACGGTAACTCTGCAGGGGCTTTGGGAGCTTTGTATAATGTTACTGTGATTGCTCCACGCTTTACACCACTAACACATAAAGTTTTAATTTTAGATGGGCCCGGACTACATTTTGGAAATGATTTTTGGAAAAAGTTTCCAGAGGCACAAGTCGCTGACTTCAGTTACGCATTTGGAGCTTATAACCAACCCGTAGATACTAACAATGGTAATTTAGCTTACATTATCCCAGCCATTTGTGAGCAAAATTCCGATTGGCATGTGGGCGTATTACAAGGCACAAAAGACATTACAATGTCGTGGGGCTTTGGTGAAATCAGCCCATGGGATCATGAAAAATTAATTTTCTCTCCTCTTGGTATGTGGGAATATACAAAAAATAATTCTGACAACTGCGTTGGATTTGTACCTGATACCTTTAAACACACGTTTATGAGGCAAGAAAAGAATACAAAACAAACTGCAAAAAACTCTAAAAAAGAGAAAAAATCAGCCCTTCAGTTTGTGACAGATATCTTAAATAAAACTGAATTCGAAAATTACAGATAAACTAATGGCGCTACGGGTAGCGCCATTTTCTTAGAACAAATTCTCTTTCAAAAACATAAACTTATAAGCTTCAAGCATAGACCTCTGCTCAATATCAGCGGCCGTTGAATGCCCACCGTCAATATTTTCATAATACGTAACTGGTGCCCCCACTTGTGCCAGCCTGGCTGCCATCTTACGAGCATGCCCCGGATGAACCCTATCATCTTTAGTAGATGTAATAAGAAAAATAGGTGGGTACTTTGTTTCTGCATGAATGTTTTGGTACGGTGAATACTTTAATATATAAGAGGCATCCTTGCTATTGTCTGGGTCTCCGTATTCCCCGATCCAACTCGCTCCGGCCAAAAGCTTATGATACCTCATCATATCCAGCAGCGGTGCTCCGCAAATCACTGCACCAAACAAATCTGGACGCTGCATTGCTACAGTACCTACAAGGAGCCCGCCATTGCTATATCCTTCAATTCCCAATTGCTTTGATGTGGTAATTCCTTCTTTTATTAAGGCCTCAGCTACAGCAATAAAATCGTCAAACACTTTTTGTCTATTATGTTTTAATACTGATGTGTGCCAGCTAGGACCAAACTCTCCCCCGCCTCGTAAATTTGCCAAAACATAAACTCCCCCTGCCTCTAACCAAGTTTTACCTTTTACAGCTAAATAATCTGGAGTGAGGCTAATCTCAAACCCTCCATAGCCATAAAGTAATGTCGGCTTAGGCCCTTTTGCCTTTTTACTACGTATAATTGAATAAGGAACCTTAGTACCATCACGAGACTCTGCAAATTTTTGCTCGATCACTAAATTACTGTTATTAAAACGCTTTGGCAGCTCTGCTACCTTTTTTTCTTTCTTCTGAGAGTTAAAATACCAAATCTGCGGCGGTGTTAAAAAATCCGTATACTCTACGAACAACCTGTTTCCACTAAGGTCCGTACTAATCACATCTGTTGCCCCAACTTTGGGTAATTTAAGGGTAGCATAAGTCCAACTGCCATTTTTAAACTGCCATTTCATGATCTGACCACGCACGGAGTTTAGAAGTGATAGGTATAAAAAATCACTACTAATATTAATATCAGTAATAGCTTGCTTCGAGTTAGGTGTAAAAATCACCTCTACTTTATTGGCCGCCCCCGCTTTTTCTAAATCAGATCTTTGGATAGAGACCAATGATCCAACTTTGACTTTATACCTGTCCCAATCTGATTTTGTTTCGAAAATCACTTGGTCATCAATGACTCCCCACAAAAGAATATCTTTCGGTACATCTAAACGTACCAAACGATTGTCCTCAGTATAAATAAAATACTCTGTCTCATAAAAACTAGGGTTCTTATAAATCACCGAGAGTGGTTTCTTCGGGTGGTCATATACTGCTGCAGAAGCTGATACATAACTTGTATCAGCTTCAACTATTAGAGGGGCATCCTTATAAAAAGTACCTCTTGTCCAAAGACGCACTTGCCTAGCGTAGCCTGATGAAGTTAAAGTATCGGCTCCAAAATCCGTAGCTATAAACAACTGATTTTGGTCACGCCAAGCAACATCAGTTTTTCCTTCAGGCAAAATAAACCCATCATTAACAAATGACTTAGTAGTTGTATCAAATTCTCTGGCAACTACGGCATCTTTTCCACCACGTGAAAGTTTAAACAAACACCTTCTATTATCTGGTTTTAAACAGTCGGCACCTTTCCAAACCCAATTTTCTTTTTCATCAATGGATAACTTATCGATATCAATAATTGTTTCCCACATAGGGTTTTTTGCCACATAACTTTTAAAACTAGCTCTTCGATACATCCCCTTAGGGCTTTTAGGAGTTTGTAGATAGTTGTAGACATACTCACCTACAATCTTAACATAAAAAATTCGATCATCGGCACCTAAGATAAAACTAACGTCTTTTTTTACCTTTTTAAATATTGATTGATGACTGTATTTCTCAGCAGTTTTTATGTTCTGGGCCTTTACCCAATCTAAAGATTGATTGCTCTCGATATTCTCGAGCCATAAAAATTCATCTTTATTAGACCCAGATGTAGATGCGCAGGAAATTATAAAAACAGACAAGACTAAGTAAATGCATATTCTCATAAGAGTGTCCTTAATTAATAGTGCGGCGGCTTCTCATCACCTTGATTTATGTTGTCATTAGAAACTTTACTATTCATGATTTTAACCATTTTCTCGATTTCGTCTATTTTTTTTTGTTGCTGATAGATCACATCGTTGAGTTGCTCTAGCAACTGCTCTTGGTGGGCGATTTTTATTTCAAGATCTACGAAACGCTCGTCTGATGACATATGGCTCCTTAACAACAGCTTCGTCAGTAAAATTGACAGCATAATTTAGGTGATATTATGGCACCACCAAAGATTTTTAACAAAAGTCTTTATCCTAATTGTTTTAAAGTCTTTTGACCACTAATTTATGCCTAGAGATTCATTAGGGGGGCCAAGTGAAGCTTATATATTCTATCACTTTAATATTGCTATTGACCAATACGTCTTTAGCGAATGATTGTCGTTGCATTTTTAAATCTGGAAATCAAAAACAAACTACCGAAACCAGAAAGCATTGGTGGGGAACATCTATAGATTTTTATTGCGATTACAACTGTACTGTAGACGGGGTAGAGATGTTAGTAAGAGCTAACCATCAAACCTGGTGGACTGGTAAAGAGCAGGGAAATGAGTTCATTTGTGAGGGCACAGTGTACGAACAAAAATACTCTACAGCTACAAGTTGGTTCTATTATGCCTATGTAAAGAGTAAGGCTTTTTCTCCTACTAAATCAAAATCTCATGATTTAAAAGACTTTGCAAATCAAGTAAATTGCCAATAAAAAACCCGGCACTGAGCCGGGCTTAATAACTTAAAAATAATAATATTAAATATTATTTTCCTTTTTTACCTTTCATTGCTGCTGGTTTAGCCGGAGCTTCTCCTGCAGAAATATCAATTAATTCAACTTCAAAAATCAAAACTGAATTAGGCGGAATACTTGGACGACCTCTCTCACCGTAAGCAAGAGCTGGTGGGATCACAAACTGATACTTAGAACCTTTTTGCATCATTTGTAAACCTTCTGTCCATCCAGGAATTACACCACGAACCGGAAACTTCGCCGTTTGATTTCTCTTGTAAGAAGAATCAAATTCAGTTCCATCAATAAGAGTTCCTTTGTAATGAACTTCTACTGTATCTGTATCCTTTGGTTTCGCTCCGCTACCTTCAGTAACTACTTTGTACTGTAGACCACTTGCAGTAACTTTAACTCCGTCTTTGGCTTTATTTTCTTCTAAAAACTTTTCTGATTTCTTAATATTCTCATCGCCTTCAGTTTTACGCTTTTCGATAAGCTCGTTTTGCATCTCTTGCATTACTTTTTGCATCTCTTCTGGAGTTAAGCGACCTTCTTTACCAGCAATAGCTTCATCAATAGAGGCCGCTAATATATTTGTATCAACCTTAATACCTTGAGATTTTAAGTTTTGACCAATCTGTTGTCCGATTGTGTAACTGAATTTTTTCTCTGTTGTATCTAATTTTCCAACAGATTTACCGCAGCTAACTACAGCTACCGTCGTTAATAGCAAAGCTATCTTTGCCGTTGATTTCTTCATTGTTGCTCCTTTTAACAAGCTATGTTTTACTTAACTTCAATAGGCTATAGTAAATTATAGGAGGATTCAATTTCAGTCATGAGATCATTGACGCAAAAAGTCTTAATTTTTAGTCTCCCTATTCTTATCTTTGGGTGCGCTAGAAGCACAATAAAAGATAAAAACGAGGCTCTACGCCTAACTTCTGCTAGCATTGAGATAAATGATGATCTGGGACTCACCAGCTTTGCTCAGGATCTTAGCAACTACATCAAAACCCTACAAAAAACCTCGTTCAAAAGACAGTTTTTTAACTACAGCAATACTATATGGACAGGCGAAGAAGTTATCAACGCTTACGAGGATCTGAATGCTTTTATGGCTACAAATCCAGATTTTGATAAGCTAAACCAATACATTAAAGAACATTTCTCATGGTTAGAGGTTTACGGTGCAGATGATTGGGGACAGGTATTTATCACTTCTTATTTTGAACCGCTTTACCAAGGCTCACCTGTAAAAACTAAGACGTACTCACAACCCATCTATTTATTACCAAAAGATCTAGTTCAAATTGATTTAGAGGGTTTTACAAAAACTCATACTCAGCTAGAGCCTTATTTAGGCTATATAAATAAAGGACAACCTGGGCCACGGACACTGACTGGAAGAATCGACTTAAAAACTAAAAAAGTAAGTCCCTATTATAGTCGCGAAGAAATTGTAGATAAAGATAAACTCAAAAACAAAAATCTTGAGGTTGTTTGGCTCGATCCTATTGATAATTTTTTTCTACAAATACAAGGATCTGGCACTATAGCAATGGCTAAAGAAAATTTGCAGGTAGGCTATGCGGGACAAAATGGCCATGCCTATGTGCCTATAGGTAAATTTGTAACTGATGTGATCCCAATAAAAGAACTTACTATGAGTAATCTGGTGGCGTACTTAAAAAGTCTACCGTACGAAGAACAGGCCAAAATCTTAAATCAAAATCCTAGCTATGTCTTTTTTCAAACACGCAAGACACGTCCGTTAACTAGTAGTGGTACCGAGGTCATTGATGGTCGCACTATCGCCACCGATTCTTTTTACTTACCTAAAGGTTTTATTGGGATGCTCGAGTTTCAAAAGCCTGACAAAGTTGAGTCTCCGAACTATCAAACCATGCGCAGGCTTGTATTTAATCAAGACACAGGTGGAGCTATTAGAGGCCCTGGCAGAGTGGATTTATTTTGGGGTAAAGGAAGTCTTGCCGGTGACTTAGCCGGCAATGTAAAACACGATGGTAAACTTTGGTTTTTGCTACCTAAGAAAGTTCAGCCGTAAATTTCATTACCTCTGTAACATCAGCTTCATCAAGCCTTGCACCATATTTAGCAACAACCCGAGATGCAGCAAAGTTAGCCACTTGCGCAGCCTTTTTGTAATCGAAACCCTTTTCAATAGCTGCTAAAAATGCGCCCGCAAATACATCCCCCGCGCCAGTTGTATCAACCGCTTTCACCTTAAATCCATCAACAGTGTGAATAGCTTTTCCGTCGTAAACGATAGAGCCTAAAGCGCTTCTTGTAATCACAAAGTTAGATGCACAGGTTTTCATTTTTTCAACGGCATCATGAATCGTCTCGGTGCTTGTGAACGAAAGCACCTCTTTTTCATTAGCAAATATTAAATCAATCCCTTCACCTACAATTTCATTCATACCATCTCTAAAGAATTCAATGATACCAGGATCCGAGAACGACAATGAGGTCAAAATACCTTTGTCTTTACAAAACTTCTTAGCAGCAAGTACCGCTGCTTTTGCTGTAGGAGATGCAACTAAATAACCCTCAATATAAAAATACTTTGCTTCCTCTAAGGCGGCATAATTTAATTGCTCTTCAGCAACTGTAGCCGTGATACCCAGAAAAGTTTCCATACTTCTCTCAGCGTCTGGTGTAATCATCACCAAACATTTACCCGTAATACCGTCTGGTAAATCTTGTTTATCAAAGTTTGAGTCCACATGTTGATTTTTTAGATCCTGATAAAAAAACTTGCCCGCATCATCGTTAGCCACTTTATAAGAGTAAAATGACTTTGCCCCTAATTGTTGACTAGTAATAATCGTGTTAGCCGCACTACCACCACAACTACGCTTTTTAATTTTATGATTGATCTTTGACAACAACTTTTCTTGCCTAGGCTGATCTACAAGTACCATTAGACTTTTTTTAACCTCTAAGAGATTTAAATCTTCATCAGTAACTACTATCTCGTGGTCCACTAGTGCATTTCCAAATCCGTATACTGAATATTTCATATTATCCCTTTACAGTGAAATTAGACCATCTATACCGCGAACCTCTTCGTATTTCGCAATTACTTCTTCTGGATTAGAGAAGTGCATACGACAAGAAAAACGTAGGTAATTTCCTTTTGCTGATGGCTTGATATCATAGAGTTCTTTAGTAAAAACATCCTTGAGAGTCGAAAATGAACTGGCAGGAATTACAAATCTAAACTCGTAAGCTCCGGGCCAGGTATGTTCCGTCTGAAGTAGCTGTAGAAAGTTGTTTTCCATATAATTCTGGTCTAACAAAAGCCGGATAGTCTGTCACTTTGATTCTTTGGCCAATTGTAAGATCTGCTTAATTAAAGCCTTATAATTCATCCCTTTTTTGTGAGCTGATATAGAGAACTCATCGTCAGGAGATAGTGCTGGATTGGGGTTTGCCTCAATCACGTAAGGTACGCCCTCTGAGTTTAAACGTAGATCAATCCTAGCATAAGAGCTTAACTGCAGGTTCTTATATGTCCTTTTACAAACCTGCTCTATTCGCTTTAAAGTGGCAGGGTCAATCCCCTCGGCGACTTGAGAAAATATTCCATTTTTAGCTCTATACTTTTCGTCCCATTTTACTTTTCTTGTGGCGAACTCAAAGTTGGGATCTTTTGACTTTGAAAAAACTAACTCGGTGGGAGGAAATATTTTTAAACGACCATTGCCCATAACAGAAACATACAGTTCTCGCCCTTCGATAAACTCTTCGACAATTGCATCTGTCTTGACCGTCTCGTGAATAAATTCAATTCTCTCATTCAAACTTTTATCATCATATACAAGGGAGGCTTGAGAAATACCAAGAGATGCCTCTTCATTGAGGGACTTAACAAATAACGGAAAATGTAAGTCTTTTCTGGCAAACTTACGGTTCTTTTTTGCAACCGCAAATTTAGGAACAGGTATCCGGTGGTAAGTTAAAATCTTTTTTGTTAACGCCTTATCTCTTGATAAAATCAATCCCCGGGGATTACAACCTGTATACGCTAAACCAATTAACTCTAAGTAACTAACTACGTTGGCATCATATACTGCTTCGCCGTTAAACTCTTCTAACATATTAAATGCTAGATCTGGCTTATGCTCGAAATTCAGTTTGCGAATCGGTGATAAATCATCAGATAAAGGCGCCAAGATTACCTCGTGCCCCAAGCTCTTTAATGTCTTGATAACATGATATTCCATCTTCCATTCTGCCGTTTCGGCCTCACTTACCTTAACGGTTAAATCTGGAACCAAAGATTCGTGAAGTAGAGCCAGTATTTTTATTTTTTTTACTGTCATGTGGAGAAAGAAATTCCTTTTTTCTCTATGGTTTTTTGTACTTTTAAAATCATCTTCTTTAGTGCTACTTGATCTTCTTTTTTAAGATATCTTAGGATTTGTGTCTTGCGCAGTAAAGGAGAATGTTTAAGTGACAATAAATATCTCATCTCGTAATTAGTTAAAGCTTTACTTTTAGCGTACTTCAGGACCAATGCTTTAACTTTTTGAGTCTTCACTTCTTCTACAGGCTGATACTGTAATTGCTTTTCGATTTCTTTCCATGAAACACCAAGTAACTTCGCTTTGTTTTTATAATAGGTTCTTAGCTTCATTCGAGACTTCTTTGAATCTCCCACCTTATCCTTAAGTAGATACATCGGTGGAGAAGACTTTAATGTTTTTACTGTTTGGTCTATGTATTTTAATTTTTTCAATACTGTGCCAACGTACTTTTTCTTCCAACTACTTTTGGGATTTAACCAAATTGCAAAGGTTTCCGCAAAGTCTTCATCAGGGTGAGTTTGCGCATAGTTACGTGGTAAGTTTTTAACAAACTTTCTGCTAAATAAAACTGGATAATAGGTTTTTGGATATTTTTTTGTACTGTTGCCAAACAGGGCTCTACGATCTTTACTATATCTAAGCTGATAGACTTTATCTACAATATGACCAGCTTCATGCCTAAGATATTTTAGAATATCAGATTTGCTCTTACCTTCACATTCTTTGTAAAAAGCCTCCTCTATTGCCATTAAGGTAGGGTGAGACAAATAAAATGGGATAGCTATGCCGTTCGTACCCTCAGGGTGAAACCACTCGGTAGAGAACCAATAATATGGCTTCCATCTAAATTGAGTTTTCTTCCACTCTTTTTCAAGAGACGTTATAGCAGAAGCAACAGGACCATCATTTAAACTCAACTTCAAATCACAAAATCTTAGGTCTAATAATTCGTTAACTGGAAGATTAAATAGGCCTGCCTTAGGCCTTGAAAACAGCTTCTTATATTTTGCTTGGTAGTATTTGATTTTCTCTTTTGCACCCACGAAGAGATATATAGAAAAGGCTCAACGTAGAGTCAATTACTGCCTTTATCGTTGGTCTTTCTTACAACCTCGATCTCTGCAGAAACTTTAAATTTGTGCTCTTCGACAAACCTTGAGGCCTCTTTTACAAAGTCGATTTTTTTGATGATAGTTACAACTTCATTTCCAACTCGGTCCATCAGCTCCGCCTTAGACTTATTAGCCCCATCAATCAGTTTTCCGAGTAGGTCTTTTGGAAGCTTCAAGTCCTGCAAATACGTCCTAATCCCCTCTTCAGTGAGAAATGCGGCACTTACCCCTGTAGCCAAGAGTTTTTTAACAATCTCTGGAATAAGGCGTATTTTACCATCGTCATCAGACTCATCGTGTGGCGGCTTATTTTCCATATAGCTCTTTCACTCGTCTTGTATAGGCACTTATCATGTTGGGAAGGTTGGCCGCAATTAGCCCTTTTGTAATAGGACCTGGTATAAACATAGAGAACTTAGCCTCAACCGTATACTGCGCTCTTGTCTTGCCAGCTTCATCTGCGAGTACCCATGACCCTTTGCTTTCTTTAAAGAGATCCCCGCCTGCAAATGTCCAAGAGATTTGATTCGGCTTTGAATGATCCATCCACAAATTGTACTTAAAACTCTTAATCACACTCACCTGATACTCAACCAGCCATTTGTCGCCTTGTTTCTCGATCACTTTACAGGCTTTCACCTCATCCAAGAATTCAGAGTATTTATCATAATCAGTTATGATTTTATAAAACTCTGGAACGGTACATGAAAATATTTCTGATGTTGACGCACTAGCCATATGTTCTCCTAGTATTTATATCTCTCCATTGTGAGAGTAAACTGCATAAAATGGAAGGGTTTTTATGGATTTTGCTAGGTTTGTAAGCGGTTGAATCTACTTCTTGGCAGCTGCTAACAGCCAATTATCTACACCATTTCGCCAAGCCGCTACCTCATAATTAAGAATAGTATTAGGAGTAACTCCCTCACCTTCGATGATTTCATCTTTCCAGTTTTTGTAGAGAGCAACAGGAATAGAAAGTGAATGTTGTTTACCAAAGTATGTCGGATACCAAATCGCAAGTAAAACTGCGCCCGAGGTAGTTTGCCCTAATAATTTGGTGCCTTTGCGAAGCCTAATAGCCTCAGAGAATATTTCTGCCGTCGATGCAGTATCACCGTCGATCAGCACATCTATGTCCCCGAGGTAACAAGGATATTCAGCATAGGTTTGTAATTCTACCACCGATGAATTTTTAATAGCTTCTATCTGTGCGTTTCCATCCATATCTTCAGTGAAGACAGTATTAACTTCCTCTTTTTTTCTTGTTTGGATTAAGTATCCGATGTCAGTGGGTTCACACAAAAAAGAGCTTAATATTTTTTGCATAACTACAAAGTCGCCACCCGTATTACCTCTTAAGTCCAAAATTAAATGGTCGTAGACCTCTGCATTTTGAATTAGTTTTTTCCATTCATCTTGATCAAAATATACCGGTGTAAAACTCTTGAGTCGTAGGACTCCTGTTTTTTCTACCTTATATTTCTTGCTCTCTAATGTTTGGATTTGTGGTTGAAATGCGTAATGTATTTTTTTAGGCACAATTGAAACTTCAATTTCTTTACCATCACGCCATAATAAGATTTTACCATTAAATTTATTTACATCTGATGAAAAAATTGGAGGCTTATCGCCGAGTTTTAAAATCTCATCACCCAACTCTATCTGGTGCTCAGCAGGACTGTCTGCAAGGACCTCTGTAACAATCCAATAGCCTTGCATTTGCTTTACACGAATCCCTGTGTCTGTGTCTGCCCCTAACCACATCTGTGACATCTCGGCAGGACTCCAAAGCTCTAAGTGTGAAGCTCCCATTGAAGATAAGTGCGATTGTATACGTCTGATCTGTGTTTGCTTAGTTGTACGATATTTTACAGCATCCGCAACCCGCTGGCATTCTTCATACCAGGTAGTAAGCGTAAGACTTGATTCATAAAAATGTGTGTTTACCAAATCACAGATTAAATGACTGGCGATCATTAAATTACGACTCTTGTAGTATTGAAACGACAGAAGTGAAAAAAGACATAAGAGTAAGAAGTACCAAACGCGAACTAGCACCCAGACAGACTAGGTGTTAAGTCCTTAACATTCAAGGTAATCCTAAAAAAACGAAAGAGAGCCCTTAGCACAAGGACTCCCCCGTTTTACTTAGGAGGTACAATTAAGCTGCGCGATTTGCTTTACGGCGAGCTACTGAAGGATCTATTTGATACTGCTTTACTTTGCGATATAAAGTAGCGCGACCAATACCCAAAGCCTTAGCAGCTTCAGTTAAATTGCCACGGAACTCTAAAATAGCATTTTCAATAGCATCTTTTTCCACTTCATTGATAGTATGAACTTTTTTGTCATCTACAAAACGATTTGGAAATGCTAATACCTTACCACCAACACTTTGACTGCCGGCTTGCAAGTTTACTTCTTCAGTATGCAACTGCGAACGAAAACCTGTATCTTCTAGACCATTGGTCCACTGTGAATGATTGTACGCATTTACGGTTACCCCGTTTTGTTGCGCCCAAGACCTTACTTTCTGTACTTCCATGTAGTCATCGCTGACTATGATTAGTAGAGAACGTGCCATTAAAAACCTCCCCTTATTAGT
>JBBKWS010000107.1:0-11535 GCA_037969075.1 Bdellovibrionales bacterium
CCAGCATATAAATCAATTAATCCTTGGTCCATTTGTAGCATAAATTGTGATTGCCTGCGTGTATAGCCCATGGATTCATATTGATTGATCGTCATATAGTTTTTAATGCTTCGATACGCTTTTCCCCATTTAATAATGCGGGTAAAAGGCCTTTGCATCCAAAGCTTAGTGATGTGAAGTTTGCGGGGAATCAATCCACATACAGATCTTAAAAAGGTGGTTAAGAAGCTTTTATGCTTAACTTTTATCACTAAGTGGATGTGATTACCGACGTTCTGCATACTATAGATTTTAATAAAATTTAGCTTAGCCTGTCTTTCGATGATGATCTCAACTCGTCTGTCATAATGCTTTAAAATATGTTTTCTTGCTTTCAATACAAGATGAATTGAAGCCTTTGATGAAAAGGGTCTAGCTGTCTTTGCATGGGAGTTTTTCAAAAGACTTCCGCCAAATGCCGTACTGGTTGTTTCCTTAAAAAGCTTTAGTTGTTTACTCATTGCAGGGGTTTTACAATCAGATAGTAGCGATGTCAAATCTATAGTAAAAACATATACATTCAGTCTTAATAGATTCCTCATTACATCAAAAATATTTATAACTTGTAGTAAAACCTAACTGGCAGTCCGCCATTTCGAAATTCAACATAAGAGGCGTTAGCTATAATGAACGCCTTAGGGACTAAGACTCCCCAGGTTTTAAATCTTTGAATGACTTCAACCCAAGCTTGCAACTCTTTATTTGATGAATCCAAGCGTTTACCGTAAGGAGGGTTACAAACAACAACGGTATTAGTGGTATCTATTTTAGTTAAAAAATCTTTCATATCTAGATTACTAAATTCGATGTTCTTATAATCACTTAAGTTTTCTTTAGCAATACTTACTGCCGTAGCATCCATATCATTACAATGAACAGATTCGATTGGCAAAGATAGTACCTCAACTACAGGCTCTTTGTCAGTTGTCTTCTGCACGCTTGCAAATTTTTGATACGCATACTGGTTTCTATATTCGTTCCAGCCTAAAGCTTCTCCTGCAAATGTACCTGATCCGCACATTGGATCAGCCAGAGTAAATGGAGTTTTTTGATTTTGTAATAAAACACGCAATAATGCGCCAGCAATCGATTCACGCAAACTTGCAGGCCCTGTTTTTTTATTTGTACGTTTATACAAAGCCTCACCCGAGGTATCCATAGAAATTTGACATTGGTCATTATGAATACGTACGAAAACTCTATGTGCATAATTATAATCTAACTGTTTTGGTTGATAACCCTTTAAGTAGGTCTCAATGCCATCTTCTACTGCTTTTTGCACTCGCTTTTCATTATTGATAAGCGAGCCAGAGCATGACACATCTAATTCGCACTTGCCATTAACTAGGTATAAATTCCATGGGATTTTACTAGTTCGTTGAAAAAGCTTTGGAAGATCTCTACAGCTAAATTCTTTTAATCGTAAGAGCACGCGGGTAGGGGTTTTAAGGTATTTATTAAAACTATAGCCTACTTCTGGTGTGCAAACAACTTCAACTCCGCCAGTTAAAATTTTATAGTCGTTTAATGCTGGATATTTTTGCTGTATTTCAGACGCTAAAATTTCTTCAAGACCGGGTTGAATAATAACAAAAAATGTTTGGAGGTTATTTGTTGAGTCTTCCATTTAAATTTTCTCTGACTTATCTAAAAAACGCCATTTACCTTCAGGTAAATCACCTAATTCAAGCTTACCAATTCGTACACGTTTCAATAATAATACTGTTTTTCCCACAGACTCCACCATACGACGTATTTGTCGCTTCTTTCCTTGCGTTAATATAAACTGATACAAACCATCTCGCATTTTTGTTATTTTAACTGGTTTTAGTTTTTTTTGGTCTAAAACAAAGTCCGTCGATAAATGTTTAATCTCTTTTTCTGTTAAATCCACATCTACTTTTACAATATACTCTTTTTCAACCGTTACCGTTTCGCCGATCACGCTTCGGGCCAGCACTCCATCTTGGGTAAGTAACAATAAACCTTTTGAATCAATATCTAATCTTCCCACCGGTGCTAAGCCTTTTAGTTGATACCTGTGCAGAGTTTTTTTGATATCGGCATATTGAGATTCTTCTGTGATTAAACGAATAGCTGGAATATAGCCATCTTCGGCTTGACCCGATACGTAGCCCACCGGTTTATGTAAAACAATGGTGACCTTTTCGTCCAATTGGCGCTTAGCCTTTGAGCTTAAAGTGATGTTGTCGTCGGGAGAGACTTTTGTGCCCAAGACATTACAAACTTCTGCATTTACAAGCACTAAACCTTGAGAAATTAGGTCGTCAGCCTCTCTGCGGGAACAAATCCCTAAATCTGCTAAACGCTTAGACAATCTGATACGATCTGACATGATTCCTTCTTGACATTTTCCTTGGGCGATTAATAATCAGCTTTACCATTATTTACAAGGATTATCCATGGAAACGACAAAGACATCTGCTTTTTTTGACCAAATCTCAAAGATCAAACGTGAGTTGATTATTGGTGTATTAATTATATTCGTTGCCGGTCTTGGCTTCGCAATTTACGGCCACCTTGAGGAGAAAAAAGAATACACAGCCTCTCAAGAGTATTTTGCGATTACTAAGAATTGGAAAAATACAGAAAAGCCTGTTGAAAACTTGAATGATGAATCTGCAAGAGCTCAATTAGAAGCTTTTTTGGACAAACACAAAAGCACAAGCTCTGCCATTTCTGCGGCCGTACTTTTAGCTGATCACTATAGTTCAAAAGATAATGAAGAAAAGGCCCTTAGTGTTTTAGAGAAAAATGCGGTAGGCAGCCCAAAATCTTTTGTAGATGCTCTTTACTTATATAGAAAATCTATTTCTTTAGAAAGATTAGGTAAGTGCGATACAGCAATTACAGTTTTAGACAAACTGATATCTGCAAAACATGCTATTTACTTACAAGCCGATGCAAGATTGCAAAAAGCTTTATGCCTAGAACAAGTTGGTAAAGTAGAGGAAGCAAAAGTTGAATACGAAAATGTTAGCAAAAACTTTGCAGACACAGAAGCTGGCAAAAATGCAAAAAAATACTTACGCTTATTAGATATAGGGGCATAAGTGAAAAAACAGCTACTACTTTTTCTTAGTGTTTTATTGGTATCTGGGTGTCAGTATTTACGGACTAAGCCAGTAGAAACCTTTTACTTAAATAATTCACAAACCACTCACTTAAAATTAAACGAAAATCTAGATGCCAGATTATTTAATTCAGCGCCCCCTTTGATCACAGAAGACAAGGTCATTACGGGCAATGCACAAGATGGCATCAGAGCATTTACGTTTAATGGTAGCGAATTATGGAAAAAAGAAATTTCGGCGGGTATAGAAAGCGGTTTTACGTCTAAAGGTAATCGCCTTTACTTTGGTGCCAATGACTATAAGTTTTATTCTCTTAATTTAGAGAGTGGTATCGAGGTATGGCACTTTGATACTGAGGGGGAGGTTTTAAGCCGCCCACTTCTTTACAATGACCGTTTATATTTTGTTACCGCCAGCAATACTTTGTATTGTCTGCAAGCAAAAGATGGAACGCTAGTTTGGCGCTACAAACGAAACACAAGAGATGCATTTACTGTTAGAGGGGCCGCAACTCCTGTTATTCATCAAAATCGCCTATTTGTAGGTTTTTCTGATGGATTCTTTACCGCCATAAATATTTCAAACGGTAGCTTGATATGGGAGCGAAATTTAGCCACTAATCTAAAATTTAAGGATGTAGATGCAAGCGCTGTAGTCGATGGCGATACTATTTATGTATCAGCTTATGACTCTGCATTATATGCGCTAAACAGCAAAGAGGGGCGCGTTTTATGGTCCATAGAGGCTGGCGGCTCATATCCCGTGACTATCGCTAATAACAAGATTTACTATTCAACGAGTGACTCTAGACTTCTAATCATTGATAAACAAACTGGCAAAATTACTAATGAAAAATACGCTAAGGGGATCTTTCAAACCGCACAGGTGAAAGACAACTTACTTTTCTTAGCAGACTCGGCAGGTCCTTTAAAAGTTTTTGACGCAAATTTAGATAAGCAATTAGATGAGTTTTACCCAGGCCACGGAATTAGTTCGCCGCTAACAATGTCTACAACTGACAAAAGTCTTTATTTTCTATCATTTGGGGCAAATCTGTTTCGCTTAGATTACGGTTGGGCGCCACAATTAGGAGCTTATTGATATGAAATTTTATCTTATATTACTACTTAGCTGTTCTATGATTTCTTGTACTATGACTAAATGTAGACAGAAAAAAGATGAAAAGACATTTGTCGAGCAAGTCGAAAATTTACCTGATTTTAAATCAAAAGAATCCAAGTCCATAAAAGCAGGGGATCTAGAGACAGTTAGAGTTTATAAAGTTGATGGCACAAGACAGTGTGAAACGATACGGCCAATACCTGTGAGTGAGCTAAAACAGCAACTTGAAGACAACCGCGTGAAAGTCTTGAAGGTTGAGCATACTACTGATGGAGTGATGCACATACAGTCTTGTGGGTCAGAAACCGGCGGGGTTTACGTATTTGATATTCAGCGCTTAAGTTTACCTAAGGCATTAAAACTTGGTTACAAGAACTTTAAGAACTTATAGCCACAATTCATCTGTATAATTAAACAAGCACTGTTTTTTAATCTTTTGTAAGTATGCGTGAATTGCATCAGAAAATTGAAACTCGGGAACCACGTATAAACCCCATAGGTGAGAAGCGATAAGTATGTCTTTAATAGTTACATGAGAAGACTGATAAAATGGAATTAACTCCACTTCAATTTTTTGTAACAGCGGAGCTAGTTCTTTTAGAAACTCTTCTTTTCTTTCAATTAGATTTTTAAAAGGGCCCTTTTTTTCTTCTTTTTTCTTCAAAACGTAATCTCTAGCGGTAGGACTAAATTCTTTAGTATAAATCCAAATAGGCCAAGTAAGATTGTGTATTGGTCCACCAAGCGCGCTAATAAAATCCTCAAGCTCCTTTCTGACTGTGCCTGACTCATAAAAATCCTTGGTGGCAAGACTATTTTCTGCGTCTAATTTTAAAATGATATCTAAACTCTCATTAATAGCCCCATCTTGGTCTTCCCAAATTGGGAGCATTTTTTTCCCAATTAAGGACGTAGGGGTCTCTACATCATCATAATCGATCACCTTAGATACGTAAGGTATGTCTAAAAAGCCCAGCGACATACGTACACGTATACAAAAGGGGCAATGTGGAAAGTGATATAGTGCACTCATTAGGTCACCTCGATGCTTTGCAAAAGAAATATACAGACTCAAACTTAAGACCACAAGCATTATCTTTATCTAAGCTTTGTCCTAAGCCTCTATTTTTGTTAAAAAAATCTATCTTAAAAAGGGAAGGGTTACAATGTTGAAACGTAGTTTTTTAGTACTTTCGATCATGGTATTAGTTCTTAGTGGTTGTTTTGATAAAAAAGGGGAGCTGGGCACAAAAGATAATCCCATCAAACTATTCTTTGTTCCATCTGTGGACGCAAACTTAATTGCAGATAAAGCCAAAATTGTAAAAAAATATTTGGAAGAACATACACCTTATAAATATGATATTCGCGTACCCTCAAGTTTTGTTGCCGTCGTGGAAGCATTTGGTACAAACCGTGCTGATGTTGCAGCTCTTAATACCTTTGGCTATATCATGGCCCATGATAAATACGGAGTTCAAGCCATCATAACCTTAATCCGTCATGGACAATCAAAATACAGATCACAAATTGTAGCTAGAGCTGATAGTAAAATTAAAAAGTTTGCCGATTTAGAGGGTAAGAAATTTGCTTATGTAGATCCAGCTTCTACTTCGGGCTACTTATTGCCAGCAAAAATGTTTTTAGATAAGGGCATTAAACCATCTGAAACCGTATTTGCGCAAAAACATGATAACGTGATTACTATGGTTTACCAAAAGCAAGTAGATGCTGGTGCTACATTTTATTCTCCTCCATCAGATAGAGGTGTTGAAGATGCAAGACGATTGGTAAAGACCCAATATCCAAATATTGAAAAAGAAGTTGTTATCATCGAGCTTACAGATGAAATCCCTAACGATCCTATTGTGATTCGTAAGACACTTCCTGAAGAGATGAAAAAAACTATCCAAACTGCTTTTATGGATTTTATTGCGACAGAAGATGGCAAATCCGCATTCCGTGATTTATACGGAGCAGATTCCTTTATCACAGCAACTGACGAGGATTATGATTCAGTAAGAGCAATTTTAAAATCTCTGGGCACTAGTGCTTCGAGTCTGGTGAAATAAAATGGAAACTATATTAAAAATTAATAATCTCGAGAAAACATACCCTAACGGAGTAACTGCCTTAAAGGGGATTAGCTTTGATGTAAAAAAAGGGGAGTTTTTAGTGATTATCGGTCTTTCAGGATCTGGTAAATCAACCCTTTTACGTTGCCTCAATCGCCTGCATGATCCAACAGGCGGAGAAATTATTTTTCGTGATAAAGATATCGCCAAGGTAACAGGCCGAGAGGTTAGGTTTTTGCGTCGTAAGATAGGGATGATCTTTCAACAATTTAATCTTGTTGAACGTCATACCGTAATTAAAAATGTATTAATGGGTGCTTTATCAAGGACCTCTACACTTGGGAGCATTTTTGGTCTTTTTTCTCAAAAAGATAAAGACAATGCTTTAAAGTATTTAAAACTTGTAGGGATTGATTCAAAAGCGAATAACCGTGCTGACCAGCTATCAGGGGGTCAGCAGCAAAGGGTGGCAATTGCTAGAGCGCTTAACCAATCGCCTGACATATTGCTGGCAGATGAACCTGTGGCAAGTCTTGATCCTGCCACTTGCCACACAGTTATGGACCACTTAAGAAAAGTAAACCAAGAGCTAGGTATTACTATAATTTGTAATTTGCATTTTTTAAGTTTAGTTCGTCAATATGCAACTAGGGTAATTGCGTTAAAAGCCGGCGAAGTGGTTTTTAACGGTAGTCCAAAAGATATAACAGAAGAGTGGTTTCAAAAAATATACGGCGAAGGCGCAAAAGAAGTTCACGTCAATTAGGGGTAGATAATGAAAGCGTTATTGTTAGATAGTTTTATTTTAGGATATATTTTTTTTGTAGGATTAGTTGCAGCGACTAGTCCTGGCGAAGACGCACTCCTAGAAAGCGTATATTCTTATATTCTATATTTTGCACTTTTTTGTATTGCTGGCGGAGTACTGAGCAAGGTTTTAAAGCGAGCACATATAAAAACTTTAGGTGAGGCAATTTTTGAACCCCCACACAAAAAAGTTAAAGCAGCCACTAAGTCTTGGTTAAAAACATTTTGGGGCATCCAATTAATCATTGCCTTCATTATTACCGTTGTTGTTGGTAGCATTCTAACAGAGTTTAGTTTGCGCGAGCTTCTTGACGAAGACGGTATTGGCGGAGCAAAGAATATTTTTTCAAGCCTTATAAATCCTAACTTTAATGTTCTTCCACAAGGCATTTTAGCTATTGTTGAAACCATATATATTGCGTTTATGGCTACCATCATCGCAATCCCCGCAGCGTTTTTACTAGCATTTATGTCTGCTAAAAATATTATGGGCCATACTAAAATAGGCTTTAGTATTTATATGTTTCTTAGAACGTTATTAAATATTACCAGATCTATTGAGCCTTTAATTTGGGCCATTATATTCTCTGTTTGGGTGGGAATAGGTCCTTTTGCCGGAATGCTTGCCTTGATGCTGCACTCAGTAGCGTCTCTTACTAAACAGTATTCAGAGATTATTGAGTGTGTAAACGAGGGTCCTATTGAAGGAATTCAAGCTACAGGCGGAAATGCCGTTCAAGTGATCTGGTTTGCAATAGTCCCCCAGATTATTTTACCGTATATCTCTTTTACTATTTATAGATGGGATATAAATGTTCGTATGGCTACTATCATCGGCCTAGTTGGTGGCGGTGGTATTGGTACAATGCTTGTGCAATATCAGGGGCAAGCACTATGGAACGAAGTGGGCACTCTAGCATTCTTAATCGTTATTGCAGTTTGGACTATGGATACAGCTTCAGCGTACATTAGAGAGGCTATTAAGTAGTCTATTTAGGAACAAAACTTGTCTGCGTATAGCTTAAGGGAATATTGAACTTACGCGACAGATTCTTTGCCCGTTTAAACTCTAACAGCTGCGAAGAGGCTTCTACCTTAGACATAGGGCTTAGCTGCTCAGTATAAACTAATATACCGGGCTCTTTTTCGAGTACCTTTAGGTAGGATGCTTCAACAGTTGATGAGGTCTCCTGTCCCATTGATGATATAAAAAATCGTAGTAACTTAGCGCACACAACAATAGATCTAATTTCATCAGCAGATAATTTTGCCGTTTTATAGGGTAGGAGCCAAAGGCTGAGGGCTTTTTTTCCATCAATGATCGCATCATAGCGAGTGGTAGATAGTTTTTTCCATTTTTTGTCATCCTTAACTGCCTCTACTCTGATATCTAACTTCTGATAGGACAAGTCGGAAGCCAGTAAAACTTCATCAAGCATTTTTTCTAGCTCTAAATTAAATAGGGCAGGGAGGTCTTTCTTAATTTGCTTAACATCCGGCGCTAATTTTGCGCGCTTTCTTGCATATGTGAATAAATCTTTTTGCGATACTGTCGTTATTTTTTTTTCTTTATGATCGATAATATAAAATTGGTCTTTGTCTCCGTTAAATAAAAGAGCAGATTTTTTTGTTGGACTCTCTACTAAAAAATTTGAAGAGGATAGGTATGTAATGGATTTAATTGCTTCTCCATCCTTAATAAATTGGGAAGATAAGATTAAATCAGAGAATGCAAATGCAAATAACAGCTGTAATAGCATGATTAATCCAAGAATAAAATTAGCACACCCGAGTTTTCTTTTCCGTTGGGTGATTTTTCAAAGGCAAATTGATAGCCAGCTTGCTTTAGGTAACTAATCGTAGCCTTTTGCACAGCACCGCTACCTTTTCCTGTAATGATTTTAGCTCTCTTTAGATTGCTAGATGATAGGCGCATTAAAAAGCGATCCACTTCATCCGCTACTTCATCTACCTTATATCCATGTAAATCTATACTGTCTTTTGCCATTGTTAAAACATAAATTGAAATGTTACGTATGGCAAGAATCTGTTCTCTTCTCTCTCTGGACTCAAAGTCACGTCATCAAGTTCATCGTAAGTGAACATTCGGTAGGTTAAAGTTGGTCCAACACTCACAGCTCCAACTTTAAACAAATAACCTATTTCGAAATTCATTCCCGTTCCAGTGTATTCAGATGCCCCTGAGTCTCTTTCTGAGGTTAAGAAATAGGTGAAGTGAAAGTTCCACTCATTCATAATGTAACCAACGCCTAGGCCTAATGACGTTCTGTCGTCATCATCTATGGCCTCCATGTCGTAAACTGCTCCCAAATATATTCCTGAGGCAAGTGTAGCACCTAATTTGAAGTTATAGATACTTAACTCAGTTTCACTAGTGGTGCCTTGTTCTACTTCGTATTTCATGTAAAATAAACTTGGAGTAAAATAAACTGCGGCATTTGCAGTAAAACTCATCATACTTATAAAAACCAAAACCAGAAGTTGTTTCATAAATCTCCCCCTTATGCCCCTAGTATGATAGGGCTATAGACAGAGTCTAATGATAAAGAGGTATGTCTGGACTTTGGTATGTAATGCGTAGACTTTGTCTAGTGCGCAGCTTCACCTGGAAGAGGAGACTGTTGGTAGTTCTTTTGCTGTAATAAGTTTGGTATTGGAGTTGGAGCCACTCGCGATTGTCCACAATGTGAGTAATTAAGGTTCATATGTAAGCTTAGATCTCTATAAAAGCTAGATACTTCTTTCATTTCACTAACCATAGCGGCACTTTTATCTTTATTATTTTTTTTATCATCCCTAAAACTTGTAAATATATCTTTGCAACCTTGCGCATTACACAATTTGCTCACTTGCGCTTTTACTTTCTTGTCATTACTTACAAGAGATTTTAGCCAATTAGGATTCATGTCAGCGACTTCATGATTATACTCTTCATTTAAATCACTAACGACCTTTTCAAGGATACCTTTGATTTTTTGTTTACATTGTTTTGGCGATACCTCTGGTATTTTGATCCCAAGATCCACCTCACCAAACAGACCTTTAAATTCTTTACCGTAGTGTTGGTATAACTTATGCCATTCATATGTTTTTAATTTCACCTGGTTATCTTTTGACTCTAGATATTCTTTTGCGTTAGGCCCAAGTGCTTTTGTTAGTCCAATGCATTCCTCATCAGACATAGAGGCAAATTTTTTATCGATATGGTCGCTACAAGTCTTTCTTTCATCTTTTGGAATATCTAAACATAAAAATGTCTCACCTAATGATATTGCATAAGGTGCTGCAAATTTTTTATTAACGCTTACATCGCCACCAAGGTTTTCATTGTTTGTAATGATCGACTTTAATTTATCCTGACACTCTTGTACCATATTTAAGGTGTCGATTTGTTTTTTTATAGTAAATTTTTTATCACAGGCGTCTAAGAAGTATTGTCTTCCGTAATCTGCACAGCTACAAGAAGCCCTTGCTTCTCCAAATTTACAAGCCTCTACTCGTTGCTCATTTCCGATACAATAATTATCAGAATTTAAAATATCAGTGTTACCATTAAATCCTTTTTTCACTAACATTTCGCTGTTTGGATCTGATTCTTTCAAGGTAGCAATCAGCATACTGGTACTTCTCCACGTATCTAGAGACTCACAGATGGGACGGTCCGATTCAAAAAGATTTCCGCTTGGCTGCAATCTGACATTTACCAAGGTACCATAGGGAGTTGCTACGGCCAGCTTTCTATAGACAGGACTTGTGTTTAAAGCACCAATTCTTGCCATCCTTGTGCTGACTTGAGATTGTAGTTTTAATGGAGTCAGTTTAGTGGCTGTATTACTAACTCTATCATAGCTGTTTGAATTATTTGTATTAGTACTAGCGCCCTTTGCTACAAAATTTGAAGTCGTTGTAGCTTTAGGACTTACTGCCACTGGAGCAGACTTAGTTGTAGTATCATAAGCTTTGGTAGGTGATGAGGTCGTATTATATGAGGGCTGTGCAACTTGTGATGGATCTACAACATTGCTATTAAAACTTGGTGGACCTGCATACGTACTTGCTGGCGTTCTTTTTACAGGTTCTTTTTCAATTACTTTTTTAGTTTCTTCTTTAACGTTATATTTTTGCCATAGGTCATTACAATCTGCAGTGCTTTTACCTTTGCAATAATCGCGCTTAAAAGAGTCTTCGATAATGATTGTAGTTGTTTCATACGGCGTAGGGGTGGGAGTAACAAATTTTTTAGTACCTACTTGCTTTGAATTTGTGTCTTTCAATGGGTTTATATAGCGTGGATCCTCAGGCGATTCCCATACACCATTTCGCTTACTGGCGGGCATTCTAGAGTTTCTATCATTGTAATCTTTTTTTACTTCTTT
>JBBKWS010000108.1:0-16060 GCA_037969075.1 Bdellovibrionales bacterium
GAGCTTCAAGCCTTTTATAAAAGGAGTCTGGAGGCCCTGGCCGAAAAACACTATAGTCATCAGAGGTATTACCCCAGTCAATATTACGTCCGGGATCTATTGGGTTAATTCCATGCATAGTTAAAAAATAACTTTTTATATTTAGACTGGCAAGAAATACTAAGTGAAGATTTCTTACTTTTTATGTATCTCTTTATCGAACTCTTGCTCTATCTCTCTGGCTCTATTCACGGCCTTATTAAAACTAGCCGCTATCAAGTTTTCGACTTCAAGAGATCTTAAATGATTGAGTCCTGCGTGCGTTGTGCCTTTTTTTGAGGTGACTTGATTTTGCAAGTCGGTAAGGCTTAGTGATTTATTGTCTACCGCTAATTTTACACTACCTAGAAATGTTTGCAGCGCCATCTCTCTAGAAATCCCAGCAGGAAAGCCAGAAGCCTCAAGCCATGACTGCCAAACCATAATAAATTCATAGATAAATGCTGGCCCACTTGCACACGCAATCGTAAGTGCATTCATCTCATCCCCCTCATCAACTGGTACTACCAAACCCAGAGGAGTTAATAATTTTTCAGAAAGTTGCGATAATGTTTCTGATTCTTGAAGTAAACTATATCCAACAATTCCTTCCTGAATTTTAAGCGGAGTGTTTGGCATCCAGCGAATCAGTTGGTCAGTGCCTGGTATCAAAGCCTTTAAAGATTGCAGACTTACCCCTGCGGCTAAACTAATAACAATATGCTCACTAGTAAAGAGTCCGCGCACTGATTCTACCGCTGTGACTAAATCTTGTGGTTTAACACCTAAAATTATAATCCCGCAGTTTTCAATCAACTCAGCACTTGAACTGACTACTTGTAAGCCTGGAAACTCGGCCTGCAAAGCATGTAGTTTTTCGGGATTACGATTGGTTACATAGATATCTTTTAAATCAATAACACCTGCTTTTAAAAAACCAGAAAGTATGGATCTGGATAGATTTCCCGCTCCTAAAACTCCAATTTTTTTTGCTTTGATAAAACTATGTATCCAAGTTTGCATAAAATACCTCTATGAAATCTTCCAACCCTTAGCAAGGATTAACTCTAAAACTCGTTCTATGGGTAAACCCATTATATTAAAAAATGAATTATCAAAAGAAGATACAAAAGATCTGCCTGCACCCTGAATTCCGTAAGCACCAGCCTTATCATATGGCTCATCCGTTAGTATATAAGACTCAATTTGCTCATCTGTAAGTTTATTGAACTCGACTTTAGACGTAATACACTCCGTTATAATTTCTTTTGTATCTAAATTCCAAAGGCAAAACGCCGTCTTAACCTCATGTGCCCTACCTGAAAGTCTGGTTAAATACTCTTTTGCCTCATTTTTATCTTTAGGCTTGCCCAAAATATCGCTATCTAAAACCACTACAGTGTCCGCCGCTAGCACAATGGAAGGCCTAGACCAAAGACTTGCGTATTTATCAAAAACTGCACTAGCTTTACGTCTAGATAATTCCCTAAGTGCATCATCCAAGCTCATATTTTCATTAAGATTTTCCGATATTTCTACTGAGAAAGTATGAAATGGAAGATTTGCGTTTTTAAGAATTTCTTTACGTCGTGGAGATTTGGAAGCAAGGACCAACTGATACATATTTTCTCTAAAGGTTAGGTTATATGGGTTTAGCAGAAATTATTCTTTTCTTTAGCTTACTGCTTTTAGGTATTTCTGTATATCTATTTGTTTCTTTCTTCATGGGAGAAGGCGAAGAACAATCTGCATTATCGTGGGCCTCAGGTGAAGAGCCAGAGAAATCAAAATCTGGATTTATTGAATTCTCGCGTCCTATAGCGCATCGCTTTGCTTTAAACTTGGCAAAGAAAGTTACCAACAAGAGATACCGAGATAATACATTCAGAAATATCAAAGTAGCAGGCCTATCTCGTGAATTAAATGTTGATGAGTTTATTAGTATTCAGTTTTTATGGGGACTAATATTTCCTGTATTTTTATTTATTCTAAATTTTGCTTTGCAGTTAGGGTTTCACCCCATTTTAATTATTTCTATGAGTATTGTAGGAGCCGCCTTTCCAATCATTCATTGCAATACTGAAAGAAAAAAACGATATCAGTCAGTTGTAATTGATCTGCCATTTTTTATTGATCTATTGGCACTATCGACTGAAGCGGGCCTTGATTTTATTGGTGCCATACAGCGAGTAGCTGATAAGGCTGAGAACTCTGTCTTAGCTGATGAACTAGAAATCGTACTTAGAGACATAAAGCTTGGTCGATCTAGAAAAGAAGCTCTCCGCGATATGTCAGAAAGACTTGAAATGTCTGAAATCACTAGTTTCGTTGCCGTATTGGTTGACGCAGACTCTACTGGTGCCAGCATCGGGAAAGTTTTAAAACAACAATCAGAACAAATGCGTATGGAAAGATTTTCACGCGCTGAAAAGGCTGGAGCAAGAGCTTCACAACTAATGTTAATACCTATGATGCTATTTATTATGCCCGCGATTTTTATAATGGTTTTTGGTCCCGTGATATTGCAATTCATGGGTCAGGGAGGAAAGTAACTTGCTACTACGTAATTTACATTCTGACCAAATCATCAGTAACCATGTGGATGTTGCCACAAGCTTCACAACTAGATTTTTTGGGTTGATGGGAAAGAAGTCTATAGAACTAAAACGGTGCTTGTGGATTACTAGGTGCAATAGCATACATACTTGTTTTATGAGATTTTCTATTGATGTGGTGTTTTTAGATAGTGAAATGAAGGTTATCGCAATTAAAGAAAAAATTAAGCCATGGAAATTTACATGGCCAGTAATGAATGCAAAATCAGTGTTAGAGTTCTATGAACAAAACATTGGTTTAAAAATGAAACTTGGAGATCAATTGCATGTGGGCAATTAGAATTTTAAATGGATCATTAGCCGGCAAGACCTACTCTCTGAAAGAGGGAGATAATTATATAGGTCGTGGAGCGCAAGCGGATATTCGCTTGCAAAGCGCCGGTGTGTCCAAAGACCATTGTGTAATCCATGTAAATGGAAACAAGGTGATCCTTCTGGATAAAAACTCTAGTAATGGTACTTTTGTAAATGGATCAAAAGTTGCTCAGAAACAATTAAATAATGGTGATAAAATCGGGATCCATGATGTACTAGCGGATGTGCAGTATAATGTGATTCCTTTTCCAAAAATGAATCAACAAACCTCAAATAGCTTTTCACCAGGTGCTGATGGTTTCAACCCTGCTGAAAATATGTATGAGCAAAGTGACTCTAATAACCAACAACCAGTAGCAAAGGCTCCAACCAATCTAAAAGAAAGTATACAGGTATATATAGACAATGTGGTAATGCCTGCTATCTACAGATTGATCGAAATTTTTGAAATGAAGTGGGTTCTTGGATCTTTTGTCTTAGGATTTATCTTACTAGTGACTAGCTTATCCATGATCCCAATGATGCAAATTACAAAGCGTGGAATTGAAAAAGAAAGTCAACGAAGAGCCCTTACCATCGCTAGAAATATTGCAAATATTAACGGTAGACTCTTAGAGCAAGGATTGACTGGCTCATTGAGCGTTGCTTCAGCCAGTAGAGAAGAGGGTGTTAAATTAGCCGTAATAGTTGATGCGAAGACCAGTCAAATCATCGCCCCAGCTAGTAAGGTGGGTACATTTGAAAACAATCCTTTTATTAATACAATCCGTACTAAACCATACGAGTTTGTAAATAATATTGGTAGCAGCACCATAGGAGCAAGTGTTCCTATGCAAGCTTACAATGCAGAATTACAAACTGCTACTGTCGCTGCCTACGCTGTGGTGATTTACGATATCGGAGCACTGAGTATCGATGATGGCCAGACGCTTAGTCTATTTGTTCAAACCTTAGCAATAGCCCTAATACTTGGATATATTCTGTTTTATTTTATGTACAGGATTATCGAGAAACCAATTTATGAGTTAAATAAATCGATTGATGATGCCTTAAAGCAAACTGGTTCGGTAACCAATAAATATATATTTCCAATTTTACAGCCATTGATTGTAAATATTAACAGTTTAATCAATCGGTCTGGCTCTACCCAGGAGTCTGGTAACTCTTTCTTTGTTGATAGAAACTCAGAGGCACAAAATATTATTAGATTATTTGAAGGACCAAGTTTAGCGATAAATAAAGATTTATTGATCATAGACTGCAATTTGGCCTTTGAAAATCTAACAGGAATTATATCTGGAAATATTCAACAACAAAATCTAGATAGATTAAATGACCAAGCTTTAATTTTAAGTATTCAAGATCTGATTGAGCGCGCAAAAATACAGCCTAATTTAATCGCTACGAATGCGATTGAATTTAATGGAAATTCTATGGAAATAGATATTCAAGCTATCAGTTCTGACAAAGAAATTGAATATTTTATCTTTAGTATTAAAACTGGGGGGTTAGCATAAGCCAGACTGCCGTAAATACCTCAGGCATAGCATTCTTGCTGAAAGTACAAAATGGTACTGACAAGGGAGTTGTGTATCAAATGGCTAGCGATAGTCTTAAGCTGGGCAGAGCTGATGATAATGACATTGTCGTTAAAGATAATAAATGTAGTCGTTACCATGCCCTACTTGAAATGAGAGAACAGGGTCTTGTGATAAAAAATGTTAGTAGTAACAATCGCATTTTCGTTGACGGGCTAGAAGTCAATGAGACCCTCTTGCATCCAAATGCTGTTATCAAATTAGGTGATACTGAAATTCAATTATTTGTGAGCGGACTAGAGGCACTAGCAGTCGCTCCAGATATGCCTGCTGATTTGTCGATGCCAACTACCGCACCTATAAAAAAGAAGAGCCCACTGTTTTATGCATATGTTGCGATTGCTGGCATTGGCCTTTATTTACTTTTATCA
Organism: Bdellovibrionales bacterium; assembly: GCA_037969075.1. Classification (GTDB taxonomy): domain Bacteria; phylum Bdellovibrionota; class Bdellovibrionia; order Bdellovibrionales; family UBA840; genus JAGRAL01. The sequence goes on from JBBKWS010000108.1 coordinate 4,918, forward strand.
GATGGAACGTCTACAACACCGGATGAATTATTAAATGACGATGGAAAAATTCAAACTGAAATTATTGAAGCACAAAAAATTACTGAGAAACTACAAAACCTAAAATACACTTCAGGAAAAGATTCAAAGCAATATTTAGATGCGCAAGAAGAGTATTTAAAGGGATTTAGAGATTACCGAGAGGGTAATTACTCTAGGTCAATTACATCGTTTCAAGCTGCCCTTGCTCTATATCCAAAGCATGAGCTTGCTAAAAAATATGAAATCCTTTCAAAAAGAAAGTTAGATGAATCGATACAAGCGTCCATGCAAGAGGGCAATCGCTACCTAGAGCAAGGTAGATATAATGAGGCCATTTCATCTTACAGAAACGTTATGATACTGATTAAGTCACCGGAAAATTTAACTTATAAAGAAGCGAAAGCCAAGTATGACCAGGCTCAAGCCATTATCGAAGGAGACTTCTAATGGCTAAACTTACAATATTTGTAAACTCAAAAGAACTAGACACTCTAACTCTAGATGAGACTAAAGAATATATCATTGGCCGCGCAAGTGATGCTGACATTAAAATTAGAGACACTACTTTTTCAAGAAAGCATTTACGACTGCATTTTCAAGGTGGATGGAAGATAGAATGCTTATCTAAGTTTGCTGATATTCAATCCCCTACTGGACAGACAAAGTCACTTGACCTATCAGAAACGGTCGACTTTATGGTCTCGCAGTACCGCTTCTCTTTTCAACTTGAACCAAGTGATCATGCTAGCAATGCCTTAGAATTTGATGTTGAAGAGGATTATTTAGAAGATTCAGCTCCTGCAAATGAAAATGTAATAGAAGATGAAGATACGGACGTAAATTTTCAAGTTACACAACCCTATTTGACGATCACATTTGCCGATCAAACAGTTAATAAACTTAAACTTGAAGGTATCGAGTGGACCATTGGCAGAACCGATGAGTCGATCGTACAAATCAATGATACGAAAGCAAGTCGAAAGCACTGTCAGATCACTAAAGATGGTAATACATTTTTTGTTATGGATTTAGGAAGTTCTAATGGAACATACTTAAATCGTAGACGTATGAAAGCCAATAAAATTGCCCCACTAAATGGTGGCGATGTAATAAGAATCGGCAGTACACAATTAGTATTTGAGATGATAGATGAGTCTTTTCAATCTAAGCTAATGAATGTGCCTGCTATAAAATCTCAGCTACCTGCAATCAGTGAGCAGCCACAAAACCCTTACACAGCATTACAGGTCAGACAATACGGTGAGATGCAGGCGCAGGGTGCGGTCAGAATATTCAATCCAGCATCTAAAAAAGTTGGTGATAAGAAAAAATTCATCGCCATCTTCTGCGTGAGCATCACTTTGTTAGCATATTTACTTAAGGGAGAGAATAAAGGTTCAAAGAGTGGTACCAAAAACTTAGCCTCAAATGTTGAACAGCGATCGCCATTTGAGCTACTATCAAAAGAAAATCAGGATTTAGTACTACGCTTTTATGATCAAGCTTATAAATTATATATTCAAGGAAACTATGAATTAGCTTTAAATGAAACTAGAAAAATACACCGACTGCTACCAGAATCTGGCTATCTAGATCTTGCTGTGGAGAAAGACTCAAAAGATTTAGAAAAATTAATTACGGTAGCCATCGAATTAAACCGTCAAAAGCAAGCTATACAGCGTACCCAAGAGCAGCAGCAGCAGGTCATTGAAGAAGTTAACGTTATAGTTAATCGCTGTAACACGATGGCAAGACCAGGCACTAACGTGCAATCGGCCAGAGCTTGTCTTGCCCCTGCATTAGAACTAGATCCAGAAAATCAAAAAGCCGCTCTTATTATTGCAAGATTAGATGCCGAAGAAGAAAGTCGGCGAGCCCTAGCAGCCCAAAGAGCTTACACAGAAGGCCAAGTGGATAAAGGTGAAAATCTTTATCAATTTGCACTTAACTTAGAGAAAAAGGAAAAACTGTTAGATGCCATTGCTGCATACAATAGACATATTGCATCCACATTACCAGATCCTAATAACTTAAAAGAAAAGTCTAAAGAGAGAAGGCAACAAATTTCTCTTGAGCTAAAAAAACGCATAGATATTTTAATGAAAGAGGCTGCAACTGATTATGAGTCAAAAAACTATAAAGACTCAATCGCAAAACTAACGAAAGCGCTGCGCTTAGACCCATCAGTGCAAGAAGCCAAGGATTTACTAGGTTCAGTTACAAATGACCTTAATAAAAATATGAAAACTATTTATAGTGATTCAGTATTAGAAGAATCTCTTGGAAATATTGAATCTGCAAAGTCATTATGGAAAAAAATTCTGGATACAGACGTTGCTTCTGGAGATTACTACAGAAAAGCAAAATCCAAACTTAAAAAGTACGGCGGATAATATGCTTAAAGAAAAATCTTACCGTACTAAAGAATCAAAGTTTCCAACTGCAAAATTGTCATTCGAAAAAAATGATAATTTATTTATTGCTGTATGGTCTTGGGGCGCTGCAGACGGCGGACAAAAGGCACTAGATATCATTAAGGACTACTATCTATCCGCAAGAACTGACATTGAAGCCACCTCTCCATTTCCGTTGAACCCAGATCTAAGCTTACCAGGAAATCATTTACGAATTGGCGTGATGCTTGCTAATGATATAATAGCAAAAGAAAATAATAATGAAGAATATACCACTGGAATTGAAGTGATCTGTATGTCAAAAAATAAAAAAGAAGTTAATTTTGTGCATGTGGGTGGCCCTTCGTTAATTAGTCTTAGAGAAAATCAAGATCCAGTTACTTATATTCAGCAAAGCCAACTAGGCAATGAGTTCGATTTTAAGGTAACCTCTCCCCTTCCTAGAGAGCTATTGGGAATAAAACCAAGGCAGAATATTACTTGTAAAAGCATAAGGATCTTAGACAAAGAACGTTTTTTGCTAGTGCAACGAAACTACATGCCACAGTTAAAGCTAAAAAATAATACTCTTGAAAAAGTAGAGGCTGAATTAATCAAAGACAATAAAGATTTACCATTCTGGATTTGCGAATTTTCGTTTTAATTTACTTTTTTATAGTACCGCTTACGATCACGATCCCAATGATATGCAATGCCGACAAATAACTGTGCGCCTATACCACTATCTCCTGAAAGATTCGCAATAGCCGCTAATTCGGTGCGGATAGCAAAATTTGAATTAACAAACATGTAGTCCAATCCAACAAAACCACGCAAGCCAAACAAAAAATCATCTTCGTCATCATCACCTACTTCTTTACCTAAAATTATGCCAGGGCCATAGTAAAAGTAGGCTGAATTCCAAAAATCTTTAGACTTAATTTTATCCCTAGCATCGTAATAATAAAACACATAGTTAAACTGAGCCAGAACTTGTTCTTTGGTGTGATACGCAAAATCAACATTATAAGCAGATCTTGAACTCAGATACTTTTGATATCTTACACCCGTTGGTTGCCCAAGTAGAAGCTCAATAGACTTTTCACCCGGCTGAAAGCCAATTAGCTTTCTGATCACTTTAGGCTCACGATTATTGTTAGCAGTGTCTACCGGTTTTCTGGCAAGTGAAACCGCAGGCAATAATATAAAAATTAGACTAATACACAACTTTTTCATACTGAACCAGCTCCATTCTTCTCTTAATAACGGTATAGTAGGTTCTATATTTATTCAAAGACAAAATTAAATCACTTACACTTGGTCCTGCAGGATACCGCAGACTCATATCCCAAGATAAATCAGCAATGTAGTTTAGTTTGTACATACTATCTGAAATACTTTGTTCTAAATAATGACGAATAAATAATTCTCTAAACTTATCTCTCCTTTGTGTTCTTTCATTGACCCATTTATACAATAATTCTAACTGCGGATCAGCACATGATACTGGTGAAATGCGATTTTTGATAGGGTTTTCAGATTGCAAAAACTGTAAAAAACATGGCTCGTGCAAACTCTCCCAATCCGTAGTGTTTAAAAGACCTAAATTAAACTTAGCTGTAAAAACCCAAAGTGGATTGTTTGCAGCTTTGCCGGTCTGTAAAAGTAAATCCCATTTTTCTTGTTTGATTGCCAATGTTGCCAGCCATTCCATAATCTGAATGTCCTGTGTTGCTTCAAAAATATTAAAAAAATCTTTTGGATCCTGCTCTAAATCAAATGGATCCCAAAGTTTGCGGGCAAGCTTCCACTTTAATATTTTCATCTCATCTATATGATCCCATGCTTTAATACCTAAACTATTAACCCATGATTGAATTTTACTATCAAGCGGTTCCCCCCAATTTGTAATTTGAGGATTGGTTTCTAACTGATCTGTCAAATTATTATATTTGTAGATTTTTTCATCGAAGATATAATTATAATTTCCATTTCTAAGTGAAAACCTTGAGGTAGAATAGTTTTTCCACTGTGGCCAAGCAGATTCAACCATAATCCATCTATCCGAATCTGTCTCAGAGTAATCTTTATTAAAAATATTTTTTAAAACAAACATACTATCATTAGGTTGCATGTCATTTTGCACAAACAAACTATGCCCTAAATCCACTAATGAATAATTGTAGTCAACTTTCCAGCTGTGTCCTAAATCACGCTTCTTATCACTAGGCTTAAAATAAAATGCAACTTTTGTATTCTCTGAATGTAGGTTGTATGCATCCATTTCATTTTTTCGAAAATTTTCGCCCTTACCATTTAGACCAAAAATAATAATGTTAGTTTTGTGCCAAAGATCTCGTTTTTTTAGTGCACTAGATAAGTAGCCAAGAGAATCCAACAAAGATCCATATTGCCCATCATATGTACTTTCTCGTTTTAAACCGTCCTCATCCTGAGTAGATATAGAAGGAAACAACAGATCTGGCAGATAAACCACCGCAAAAAATGGCTTTGATGGCTCATTATCTAGCCAGTCAAAATATGCGTTCAAAGATTTTTTAGCTGGACGATAGTATGAGTTCCAATGCATTGGGAAAGTATCATCAAAAAAACTAAACCCCTGGGCTAACCCCGATTTGCGCCAAATCGCTCCACCACCTGAGAAAAAAGCGGTTCGCCAACCTTTTTTAAACAGTAATTCTGGCGCAGTAACAAACGACTCTTTTAAATAAACGTTTCCGTTATGCCAGACCTTGTGCTCATTAGGATACAAGCCAGTAAGAACTGAGGCCAAGGCTGCCTGTGATTGCGTAGAAGGTGTATACATATGAGTAAAACGAATTGCTTCGTTACACAACAGGTCAAAAGCTTCCTTTGATTGATCCACAGTGAGGGTCTGAGAACATAGACTAGCAGTAAAGGGCAGCTTTTCTACAGCAACCAATAAATAAGAAGGTTTTTCGCTTTGATCATGCGAACAACCCAATACGCACAAAAGTAGTGCTACAAAAGTCTGGTGAAACACGCGCCCCAAGCTTGCTCCTCTTCTTCTTTCAAGAGATACTATAACAAAAATAACACGAGGTATATATGCTAACTGAAAATTTATTTCGAATCGCGCAATATGGTGCAGAGTCAATTTTATATCTATTACTTATTCTTAGCGTGATTAGCGTATCCATTATCCTAGAACGCTTTTTTACACTTCGTGGCGTTAGATCTCGCAGTCGTAAGGTTCAGATTAAAATTGAAGACGCGTTGGTCTCAAACCACTTATCTGATCTTGAGCATATTAGTAGCTCCCGTGACTCCATAGAAGCAAAAGCCTTATCTTACGGCATTAGATATGTAAAAGACAATGGCCCGACGGGTGTAGCAGAAGTTTTTAATTCGTTTGCTATCATTGAAAAGCAAAAGCTTGAAAAATCGCTAAACTTTTTAGGTACTATCGGTTCAAACGCTGTATTTATTGGTTTACTTGGTACCGTACTAGGTATTATGAAGGCGTTTAAAGATTTAGGCGCGAGCCAAGGAGACGTTTCTATGGTTATGACAGGAATCGCAGAAGCTCTTACCGCAACCGCTATCGGGCTTTTTGTGGCGATTCCCGCAGTTATTGCCTATAACTATTTTCAAAAACAAGTAAAGATTATCGTTAGTAGCGTGGAGAGCGTAAGAGAACTTTGCATAGCCTATGCTAATCAAAAGGAAAAATAATCATGGCATCTAAACTAGGCGGAGATAATGACGATCCTATAGTAGATATTAATATCACTCCCTTTGTGGATGTGATCTTGGTTGTACTAATTATATTTATGGTAACTACCCCCATGCTTGTTAACCAGAGCATCCAAATACAGCTGCCAAAAGCAGTGACTGGCGAAGACACTCCGCCTACAAACCTTCAATTAACTATTTCAAAAGAAGGTGATGTGTATGCGGACGGAAAAAAAGTTTCTGAAGATGAAATTGAGAGCATAGCAAAAGAAAAAATTTCATTTAATTCTAATGTGCAGGCGTCTATTGCCGCTGACCAAGACAGCACTCATGGACAAGTTATCAGAGTGATTGATTTGATCAAAAAAGGTGGTATTCATAAATTTGCCATTAGCACTACAAAATAGGAATAAAGCACTTGCAACAAACATCTACACTACAAAAAGCATTTGAAATAAACTTAGAGCCTAATATTTATGGCACCTTTGCTGAGATTGGCGCTGGCCAAGAGGTCGCAAGGCAGTTTTTTGAAGCTGGTAAAGCCTCTGGCACGGTTGCTAAAACAATTTCTGCCTACGACATGGTCTTTAGTGACAGCATATACGGCAAAGAAAAAAATGGACGTTATGTTTGTCAAAGTCGTCTTGAAAAAATGCTTTCTTATGAGTTTGATCTTTTGATAGAGCGACTTAAAACAATCCGCGGCGATTCAACCTGTTTCTTTTCTTTTGCAAACACCGTGACTACAGGAAGTAAATCCAGAAATATAGATTCACACGGCTGGATTGGAATACGATTTCAATTAAAACCAAATGGCCCCATCAACCAAATTGTAGCCCATATCAAAATGAAAAATAGATCAAATAGTCTTCAGCGCGAGGCCCTAGGCGTTGTTGGTGTTAATTTAATTTATGCAGCATTTAATCATACAAACAATCCTGAACAGTTCATCCTCTCATTGATAGACAACCTTGACACCTCTCGTATTGAAATGGATATGATCGATTTTCAGGGAGATGACTTAAAACATATCGATAATCGCTTGATGAGTTTAAAATTAGTAGCAAATCACCTTACCAATGCAGCCCTGTTTTCACCCGAAGGTAAGGTTTTACACATCGCTGACGTTATGTTTAAAAAACCTTTAGTTTTGCTTAGAGGCAGCTTTTCGCCGGTTACCAATATACATGTGGATATGATCGGATCTGCGCTAAAGAACATCAAAACATCTAGTAAAGATACGCCTACAGTATTTTTAGAACTTACCATCCATGACTTAATTCAAGATGGAGAGTTTAAAAATGCCAATTTTTTAGAACGAGTGGATGTGCTACAAACCCTAGGACACCCAGTATTAATCAGTAACTTCTTTTTGTTTTTTGAATTAAAAAAATATTTAGAAAAATTCACTACTGAAACGATCTCCATGATTATGGGCGCAAATCTTTTATCAAAATTATTTGATGACGAATTTTACAAAAATGTAAACGGCGGCCTGCTGTCTGGCATTGGGCAACTAACCGAGGGAAACTCAAAAATATTGATTTACCCATTTAAAAAATCTGACACTACTATGCTTACACTTAGCAATTATCAGCCCAACCAAACCACCGCACCCATTTTTGAACATTTAAAGCAAAAAGATGTATTTACTGAGCTTGAGTGCCTTGAGGTATGCAAAGAAATTCACTCTGAAAACATTTTATCGATGATAAAAAACAAAGACGCCTCTTGGGAAAATTTTGTTCCAAAGAAAGTGGCGTCCTTAATTAAAGATCGCAAGTTGTTTGGTTATAAATAATTACTTTTTAAATAGTAGCTTTATAGTATTCGAATACGGTTTTGCACAAAATGATAAGTATCCCATTAATACTACAATTACGATAGCTATTGGCAGACCGCTTGGATCAAGAGCTGCATGAACCATAAAAATATGTACAACTATTGGGGCGAGTACTACCAGGGCCAAAGGTACAAACATTCCTAATAGTAGCAATGCACCGCAGACAATCTCAGTGATTTTTAATAGTGGAAAGAAGTAACCTGTAGCTAACATGCCAGCCATAAATGTCATCATATCTTCAGGCATATTTGGTGGTGGCGGTAATAAATTAAATAGCCCGGCAATACCGAAGATAAAAAATATTAAACCTAATAAAATGCGTGCGATGAGTGGAAGTTTTGCTTTCATGTTGTTTTCTCCTATGCAAATAGGATGATAGCTTTTTTGTAATGTGACAAGTGGTAAGTAGAATGGTGTCAGCGAAGCCTTGCGTAAAGCAAAGACTTCGCTACAAATCATTATTATTAAAACTCTACATTATATATCTCACTACCTGTAAAGACCTTCCCATTAAGTGTAGCTGCCATAACTCGCAACTCTTTAACATAGGACGTATCATCTCCATAGTATGCAAAATGAATACGTAACGGATATACGCTGGCAATATCCTCTAAAGATCTAAATCGATTTAGTCCCATATTATCTGGCCCATCGATCATTATAATTACACTCAATCGTTTAAATTCATTAGCATCATTTCTGTAAAACAATTCATGTGCTTGCAACTCTATAAACCTGCCAACGGCATCTAGATTCGAGCCGCCATTATCAGGACCTTGTAAGACCGAACTATAAATATCAACAAATTCACTTTTATTAGATTTCCAATTCGTTCTCTCATTAGTAGAGCCATCCCAAGTGGCTAATTTTTGACTAAAATCTTTATCTAGATAGCGACGATGTATTGATGAAAATATGTCCTTTCTCTTCTGCTTGTCAGGATCACTACCACCAATACTATTACTACCTGAAACATCTAGCATATATAAAGCATAATCTTGAACTATGTCTGAACCCATTGGCAGCGCTAGCAACTCTGCATTTAGAGATGCATTCGAAAAGACAGAAGCAATTTCTTTAAATACATCAGCGATGGAAGTTTCATGTTGAATCTTTGCCAATAAATAAGAGGTAAAATATCTAGTGGCCAATGAGTTAGTCTGTCCATCTGCTCTAGCTTCTCTTAAGATAATTTCGTGTAATACCAAAATGGCTTTTTGCTGAATATCTAATTTATTCCACAGTGGAGCATCAATTACATAGCGAAACTTATTTCCGAAAATTAAGTCCATTTGAATGGCAATTTGCTTTCTTTCACAATGCTCTTCAATTCCGATTTCATAAGAGTCTAATATTTCACTTAGTACCTCACGCTCTCTCGTGAAACGCATATCACTATCAAATGCAGACAGCCATTCGTTGTATTGTGCCGCACGAGCTGAAGAGTATTTGGCTAGGCGTACATCAATTACGTATTTCACTATCTCTTGCCAAGTCTGCGCTTCAGGGAATTCATAATAAATATCTCTTGCGTACTCACTCTCGTATTGATCTAAAATGGTGTAGGTAGTCTGCTGACCCACCTTACAGATCACAACATCCCCACCATTACCAACTGTCCCAGCCATCGCCGGCATTATTCCAAATAATACCAATGCTCCTATTAACCATTTCATTCTTGCCCCCTTGTATTTTTTGTTAAATTAAAAAACTGTGTCGATAAACAATAAACCGATTGTTCTTTGTCTTCTTCAATCCCAAACTCTCTAATGAGCTCCTCTTGAAACCGTCTAATTTTTTCTTTGATCTGAGGTATGTTTTGTTTTGAAAAGATCAGGTGGGAGATTTGAAACTCTCTCTCCTCCACACTTTGTTGCTCCAGAGCAATTTCAGCTTTTCTTAAAATAGATTTATGATGCATGCGAATGGCTGAGGACGGCAAATCTTGTGGAGTAATCACCCGGTACTGTGTCGGCGCCAAATCTTTATCAATCAATTGCAGTTTCTGTAAATGTAGCAATGCCGTCGTAAATTCGGCATCAGAAATATTTAGCGCTTCGCATAACTCATCGGTATTTCGCCGAAAATAAGTATTTTTGAGAGCCTCAAGAATTGTAAAGTGATGCCACTTAGAAATAAGTTCAAAGACCTCAAGTGTAAGCTCTTTCTGCTCGCGCGTGTCTTTTAAAAATTGCAGAGCTTTTTTTGACGTACTTGTTGTTCGCTTAGCAGCAGAATCTACCAACATAAGAAAACACTTTTTCTCTTCATTCCCTAACTTTAATACATTAGCCATTTTCTCTGCTGCTACTTTTGAAATACCTTTTTTACCACTGATGATCTCACTCAATGTTGAAGGACTTACCTTTAAATCACGAGCAAATGCTCTTAGAGAGTAAGCTGAGTTAAACGTCTTACGATTATTTAACTCTTCTTGAAGAAATTCTGAAATATTATTGTGCCTTAAAATATGAACCATGCATAAAGCATTCATCAGTTAGAAAGTTTACGCAAGATCTAAAGCGAACAAAGTGTTCGCTTCTGTTCGCTACCTGGACCGGCGCATATTCTATCAATATAGTGTTCAGACTCTTAGTGTCAGCGAAGCCTTGCGTTAAAATTAGATTCCTACCAATACTCTTTCATCAATTCGGATATCCAATTGGGCTGATACACAGAACCGCGCGGAGCAAATTCTTTTACCCATGGTTTAATATCAAGAACAGGCGTTGCATGTATCGCATCAAGCCCTTTTACATATAGTAAATTATCTTCAACCTTTAGAACTTCGCATATAGTTAGGCCGATTTGATTGGGTCTGTTTTTCCCTCGCTGTGCGAATATTCCTATTTTGGGCCAATCACTATTATTTCTAGGGTGCCTAGCCTGCTTTTCAATTTTATCCGGATCTACCTTGTCCATATAAAATAAAATTTCAACATAAGAGAATTCTTCAAGTCCCAATAAAGCTTCGTTAGAAAATTGAACTGAATCTAACTCAATGTGAACCGTTTCGCCGTCCCAGTGATCATCTTCTATATTTTTACGGGTAGAGTGAACTTTGCCGATAGGTTTTAGCATGATTGAATTCATCCGTTAAATATAACACCAAGAAATTTTCAGCTACAATCATATTGAACTTAATTATTAACATCGGTGTCAGCGAAGC